>NZ_JBYSWU010000001.1:0-356689 GCF_058781505.1 Paraburkholderia sp. FW306-2-2C-D06C
AAAAGTAGGTGCTCCCCCGCACAGGGGGAAAGCTAATAAACCAATATCAAATCAAGGAAAGGCCAACGCCGTAGGCAATACCACCATAAGTGCCGCACGGGCAAAAAATCAAGGAAAGGCCAACGCCGCAGGCAGTACCACCATAAGTGCCGCATAGGCAAAAAATCAAGGAAAGGCCAACGCCATAGGCAAACAAACATAAGAAGCGCCGCGAAGGCAAAAAAACATCCTAAACTTGCATCAAGCTTTCCCAAGCCCCCGGCAGGGGACAAAACCCAGGAAGCCTGATTCATCGAGAGACCCCCGCCCGGCAGGGTCCCAACGGCGGGACCACAAAAAAAGAAAGTGGAGACAACCGAGATGACATCACCGATACGAGCGAAAACGGCGCTAAAACCTACCACCCAAGCGCCAGCATCACTAATAGCAATAGCTATTGCACTAACCTCATGCCACGGCGGCAATAACATCAAACCACAGACCAATGTCCTCCCGGGCTTCATCACCAGCCCGGCGAAAATCCAGTCCTACGACGGCAACACCGACGACCTCCTCACTGCCGGCCTCGGTAAAACCGGCCTGGCCTCGGCCACGGCGCCGACCATCGCCAACCCATCACAACCCACCGCCGCCGAGCTCCGGCGTCTCGCCATCTGGTCGAACTATCGCGCGCTCGTCGACATGACGGCAAACGGCGGCTACGGGCGTTTCTGGGGTCCCAATGTCGACCTGAACGGCAACGACACCCTCGGGGAGGGCAAAATCGCCGGCAAGGAATATCTCGCGTTCGCCGACGACGGCAGCGGCAAGCAGAACGTCAGTATGCTCGTGCAAATCCCGGCGAGCTTCAATCAGGATCAGCCATGCATCGTCACGGCGACCTCGTCGGGTTCGCGCGGCGTGTACGGCGCAATCTCCGCAGCCGGCGAGTGGGGCCTCAAGCGCGGTTGCGCGGTCGCCTACACCGACAAGGGCGGCGGCAACGGCGCGCATGAACTGTCGACCAACCTCGTCACGCTCATCGACGGCACCTTGCAGGACGCAGGCACCGCCGGCAAAACCAGCATCTTTACCGCGAATCTGAGCGGCAGCGCGCTCGCTGCCTTCAACAGCAATTTCCCGAATCGCTACGCGTTCAAGCACGCACACTCGCAACAGAATCCGGAAAAGGATTGGGGCAAAAACACGCTGCAAGCCATCCAGTTCGCGTACTGGGCACTCAACGATTCATTCGGCACGCTCGACGGCTCGACACGCACCGTGCGCTACGCCAACGGCACGATCATGACCATCGCGGCGTCGTTGAGCAACGGCGGCGGCGCGGCGCTTTCCGCAGCCGAACAGGACACCGGCGGCTGGATCACGGCAGTCGTGGTCGGCGAACCGCAGATCAATTTGCGGCTGCCCGCGCAAGTGTCGGTGACCCAGGGCGGCGTGCCGGTCGGTGCAATCGGCAAACCGCTCGCCGACTACATGACGCTCGCGAATACGTTGCAGCCGTGCGCGGCGCTCGCGCCCGCCGCGGCCGGCGCGCCGTATCTGAGCGCGTTGCCGCTCGCCACGACCACGGCGATTCGCACCGCGCGATGCGCGTCGCTGGCGGCCGACGGCGTCATCGCCGGCACTACGGTGACGGCCCAGGCGACTAATGCGCTGGCGCTGCTGCATCAAAACGGATATCAGACTGATTCCGATCTCCTGCAGGCGCCGATGTGGGATTCCCAGGCAGTGCCGGCCGTTGCCGTGACCTATGCCAATGCGTACTCGCTGTCGAGCGTCGCCGATAACCTCTGCAACTTCAGCTTCGGCACCACGAGTTCAACCGGTGCGGCGGGCGTCACGCCGGCGGTGTCGCCGATGCTCACGGTGTTCGGCACCGGCAACGGCGTGCCGCCGACCAACGGCATCAACCTCGTCTACAACGTGGGCACATCCGGCGCGGCGGATCATCGCCGGGCGAGCGCGGATGGCAGCTATGCGGGCGCCGCCTGTCTGCGCAGACTGTGGACGAACGGCGGATTGAGCAGCAGCGTCGAGGCGATCCGCGTGAACGCCAACCTGCACGGCAAGCCGGCCATCATCGTGCAGGGCCGCGCCGATGCGCTCGTACCGATCAACCATGCGTCGCGTCCCTATCTGGCGATGAATCAGTTGGCCGAAGGCGGCGCGAGCAAGCTGTCGTTCTACGAAGTGACGAACGGCCAGCATTTCGATGCGTTCCTCGGCGTCGCCGGCTTCGATACGCGTTTCGTGCCGGTCCATTACTACAATCTCCAGGCACTCAACCTGATGTGGAACCATCTGAAGAACGGCACGCCGTTGCCGCCTTCCCAGGTGATTCATACGACGCCGCGCGGTGGCACTGCCGGCGCGGCGCCCCCGCTCAGCACCGCTAACCTTCCCGCGATTGCCACGAGCCCCGGGCCCGACGCGATCACGGTCGCCAACGGCGCGGTGAACGTACCGAACTGAGGAGCGGCGGCCCGCGGCGTTGCCCCGTATCGACGCCAACCCCATCCCAGGCCAGAATGCCACTTGCGTGCAGCGTGGCGGGCGCACGGCGCCCGCTGACAATATCGAACAGCAACGATAGCTTTAAAGGGGCTACCCGCATGCTGAATCTGAAACGTGTCTCAGGCAGCCAGCCGAGAGTCAAGACTATCCCCTGCGTTGCCGGTCTGTGTCTCCTGCTGGCTTCGGGCGCGAGCGACGCCCAGGAATTCTCGATGTTCGGCGGCGGCTCGCGCGCCGGCAGCACGAACACCTACACATGGGCGTTCAACTATCAGGAAGGGCTAGGCCAGTATTTCGCCGCCAGCTTTACCTGGCTCAACGAAGGCCACATTCCAGACCATCATCGCGATGGCCAGATGATCCAGCTCTGGGGCCGTATTCCGGTAGGAAGCCCGCAGTTCGTCCTGCAAGCGGGCATCGGTCCATACCGCTACTTCGATACGACGACAGCCCAGCAAGGCGGAAGTTATTCCGACACCCACGGCTGGGGCGTGGTCTACAGCGTGCGCGCCGCATACTACGCCTCGAGCCGGTGGATCACGCAGCTCCAGTTGAACCGTGTGCACGTGCAGCGCGGGCCGGATGCGACGAGCGTGATGTTCGGCGTCGGCTATCAGCTCGACGCCCCGAACACACCCGGTCCGCGCGACTGGGCCAGCAGCAGTACGCACAAGGTCACGAATAACGAAGTGGCGGTGTATGTCGGCGAAACCATCATCAACTCGACCAGTTCGCCAACCGCGCTGGGCGGCGCGATCGAGTACCGGCGCGGCCTTGCGAAGTACCTCGACGTCACCGTCGGCTATCTTCACGAAGGCAGCAGCAAGGTGGCGCGGCGCGACGGTTTCACCAGCCAGCTGTGGGCAACCCGCGCGTTTATGAACGACACGGTCACGCTGGCGCTCGGCGTCGGCGCGTACTATGCGATCAACGAATACGAGGGCAGTCTGACGCCGGGTCCGGGCGCCGGCAAGTTCTCCGGCCTCGTCACGATTGCGGGCTCATATCGCTTTACCGACCACTGGAATGGACGGATCGAATGGAACCGGGTCGTGACTCGCTATGACCGGGATTCGGATGTGATTTTCGCCGGAGTGGGATATCGATGGTAAAGGCGTCGTGGCACCATTTGGGATCGCGTCCCAGAATAGCGAAAAGCAACAGGCGAGCTTAGCTGCAAGCAGTCTTCTAAAACCAGTCGTGAAGATCCGCAGAAAAGACGGAGAAGAGCATGAAAGCCAGCACCATTGCCGAACGGGAGGCCCGTGGCCGTGCCGCCCGCGAGCACTCGAAGCGCTCGAGCCATCGCACGGTGGGCGAACTGAACCGCAACCCGATCGAACTGCTCAAGCAAAGCAGCGAGGGCCGTGTCGTCAACCTCATACCGTTGCGCTATGGGCGCATGGCCGTCTCGCCGTTCACCTTCTTTCGTGGCACCGCGATTCTGCAAGCCAGCGATCTCAGCCAGATCTCCGATACCGGCCTCACCATGCCGATATGCGGCGACGGCCACCTGATGAATTTCGGTGGTTTCGCCACGCCTGAGCGGCAACTCATATTCGATTTGAATGACTTCGACGAAGTATCGGTCGGTCCTTTCGAGTGGGACCTGAAACGTCTGACCGCGAGCCTCGTGGTCGCCGCGCGGCACATGCGTTTGAGCCGCGGCGCGGCCGAGAATCTGGTGATGACGGCTGTCACCGAATATCGCGATCGCATGGCGCAATATGCGCAATGCGGCGCGCTCGAACTCTGGTATGACCGCATCACCTTCGACCGGATGGCGGAAACCGCGCTGACTCCGGAGCGCCGCCGCACCGTGCGGCGCGGCATGGAAAAGGCCGCGAACCGCACTCACGAAAGCTTGCTGGAGAAAATGGCCGAGCGCGACGGCGATCGCTGGACGATCCGCGATGCGCCGCCGGCGCTATTCCACGTGCTGGGTTCGAACACGCTCTTCACGCCGGAAGAGACCGACATGTTCAAGAGCGCCAACTGGCGCAAGCTGCTCGAACGCATGTGGGGCGAGTATCTGAAGACGATGTCGCACGACCGGCGCGAACTGCTGAGCCATTTCACCGCACAGGATATCGTCTTCAAGGTGGTGGGCGTCGGCAGCGTGGGCACGCGCTGCATGGTGGTGCTGAATGTCGATCACATGGACAAGCCGCTGTTCCTGCAAATCAAGGAAGCGCGGCCGTCGGTGATCGCGCAGTACTACAAGTCGCCGGCGGTCAAGCACGAAGGCGAACGCGTCGTGCAAGGGCAGCGTATGTTGCAGGCCGCGAGCGATATCTTCCTCGGGTGGGCGACTGGGCCGGCAGGGCGGCATTTTTATTTCCGGCAACTGCGCGACATGAAACTGTCGGCCAGCATCGAGTTATTCGACACCGATCTGCTGGAAGGCTATGCACGGCTGTGCGGCTGGATCATGGCGCGCGCGCATGCCAAGGCGAGCGGCAAGGCGATCGAAGTCAGCGCGTATATCGGCCGCAGCGATCAGTTCGCGGAAGCGCTTGCCGGCTATGCGGCCTCTTACGCGGACCAGGTGGAGCGCGATTACGACGCGTTCATGAAAGCCTGCCGCAGCGGCGAGCTTCAGGCTCGCAGCGATGACGACATGGCGGCGGATTTTCGCGTGTAGCGGCGGTATTGCACGGCTCGCCGCGTCCCCGGCGGCGAGCCGCAGGCGCCGTATTCAGGCGTCGATATGCGCTTCACGTGCTTCGCGCAGCGTGACGAAACGCAAGTTCCGGCGGCGCACCGCGTCGATCACACGCGGCAGGACCGCGAGTATCACCGGTTTGGCGTCGACGGTGAGGGCGGCATTGCCGTCGTGCAGCAGCAGGATATCGCGCGCGGCGAGGCCGTCCAGCAGCCGCTCGGCGACGACTTGCGGATCGCGCTCGCGGGTATCGAAGCCGCGTCGCGTCCACGCCGCGAGCCGCAGATCGAGCTTCTGCAGCACGGGTTCGAGAAAGAGATTGCGCAAACCGGCAGGCGCGCGGAAGAACATGGGCCGCTCGCCGCTCAGCTCTTCGAAGGTGCGCTGCGCGGCGTCGATCTCGCGCGTGAGCGCGCCGGGAAACGTCACTGAAAAGGTGTGCACGTGGACCTGCGAATGGTTTTCAAGCGCATGGCCGCGTGCGACGATCTCGCGCGTCAGCGCCGGATAGCGCTGCGCGTTCGCGCCGATGCAGAAGAACGTGGCGCGCACGCCGTAGGCGTCGAGCAGATCGAGCACTTGCGGCGTGACAACCGGGTCGGGGCCGTCGTCGATGGTCAGTGCAACGGCGTCGGCATTGCGCGCCCCGGCGGGCAGCCGCGTCCAGTTCGGACCCAGCAGCGAGGTGCGCGGCAACAGGCCGGCCACCGTGAAGATGGCGTGATTCGCGACAATCGCGGCGAGCCACCAGGGCCACGCGGACGGCGCGAACAGCCAGCCGGCCAGCACGGCAACGTGCCATGCGGCGGTGGCGGTCAGCATCGCGGGATAGCCGGTGCGCGGCCAGCGCCGGCGCGGCGCGGCGGCTTTGGTGCTATCCGCGTTTTGTGGCGGCGAGGAGAATTCAGTCATTAACGGTGCTTCCGGGTGCTTCCTGTCTTCCTTCCTCCGTCCTGGGAAGGCCTTGCTTTGCGCGCATCACGCGCAACAACAAACGATACCATCGTTGCGCCGTTTCAAACCGGCGTGCATAAGAAGCGGGAAATAATGAAGGCAAGTTGAAAGACTTTATGCTTCGCGACAACCCGGTCGCGTTTTCGAACAGCGTCTTCCAGTACGGCGTGCGCATGATCGTGAAGAAAAGCTCGGGCGTGAAGGACTTTTCCGATCTCGCGGGCAAGACCGTGGTGACGACGGCGGGCACGTCCGGGGAACGCCTGCTGCGGCAGATGAACAGTGAGAAGGGCGTGAATATGCGCCTCATCAGCGCCAGGGATCACGCGGAATCCTTCCTCAATGTGAAGACCGGGCGCGCCGTCGCATTTGTGATGGACGATCCGCTGTTGTATGGTGCCAAGGCCCAGGAGGCGGATGCTAACGACTGCCTGATCGCCAGCACGTCGCCGATGTCCGAGGTGTAGGGTTGTATGTTCCGCAAGGAAGATCCGGGCTTCAGGAAACTCGCCGGCCGGTTACGCACGGTTCAATCCGCGCGGTGAAGTCCGGCAGGTTCGCGCGGCCGATCTGCAAAACAAGGAGAAGTGCTGTGACAGTAACGGGAACGAGGAAGGTCGCGCTGGTGACGGGCGCGGGCAGCGGCATCGGCCGTGCCTGTGCGCTGAAGCTGCTGGAACGCGGCTATAGCGTCGTGCTGGCGGGCCGTCGCCAGGCGGCGCTCGACGCGGTCGTCGAGCAGGCGCAACTGTTGGGCGGCGATGCGCTCGCCGTGGCTTGCGACGTCACGGATGCCGCCAGCGTCGCTGCGCTGTTCGACACGATTCGCGCGCGGCACGGCCGGCTCGACGTGCTGTTCAACAACGCCGGCCGCAACGGGTCGCCCGTCGAGATCGACGAACTCGATATCGACGAATGGCGTTCGGTGGTCGACACCAATCTCACGGGTGTGTTTCTCTGCACGCGCGCCGCGTTCGGTCTGATGAAAACGCAGACGCCGCGCGGCGGCCGCATTATCAACAACGGCTCGATCTCGGCGCACGCGCCGCGGCCGAACAGCATTGCCTACACGGCGACCAAGCACGCGATCACCGGTCTCACGAAAGCCGTTTCGCTCGACGGCCGCAAGTACGACATCGTCTGCGGCCAGATCGACATCGGCAATGCCGCGACCGAGATGGCCGAACGGATGGCGCGGGGCGTGCCGCAGGCGAACGGAGAGATCGCCGTCGAACCGCTGATGGACGTGCAGCACGTGGCCGATGCGGTGCTGCATATGGCGGATCTGCCGCTGTCGGCGAACGTGCAGTTCATGACGATCATGGCGAGCAAGATGCCTTTCGTAGGCCGGGGCTGACCGCAAGACCGAGGCGGCGCAGAACGCGATGCGCCGCCGCGCGCGGCGCGGAAGATCAACTTATACTGAGCGCGTCCCGTCATCCGGAAGCCATTCGCCGTGCCCCGAGCCACGCCCAAGGACGACCCGAAGCCGGTGCCGCCCGTGCAGCCTGACCTCGACGATTGTTGTCATAGCGGCTGCACTCCATGTGTCTTCGATCTTTACGATGAAGCACTCGAGCGCTATCAGGCCGCACTCGCCGAATGGCAGGCGCGGCAGGTGCGGCACGAGCAAAAGGCGCGGCAGAGCAAGCCGCGCTCGCGCCGCTGAACGGCGCTTCAATGCTTAACGTCCAGGCCGGCCCCTACCCAACGTCCCTGTCATGACCGACCTTCAGCCCGCTCGCATCGAACCCTTCAGCGGATTGCACGCCGACTCCCTGCACGCCGACTCCCACACGCTAGACGACCTGCACAGCTTCGTGCAGCGTTATCCGCGTCTGTTCGTGCTGACCGGCGCGGGCATCAGCACCGACTCCGGCATCCCTGGCTATCGCGACGACAACGGTGAATGGAAACGCTCGCCGCCGATCACGTTGCAGGAGTTTCTCGGCACCGTCGCGATGCGTCAGCGCTACTGGGCGCGCAGCATGGTCGGCTGGCCGGTGGTCGCCGACGCGCAGCCGAACGCGGCTCATACCGCGCTCGCCCGGCTCGAAGCGGCCGGTCACGTGCCGACGCTGGTCACGCAGAACGTCGACGGTTTGCATCAGCGTGCGGGCAGCCGCGACGTGATCGAATTGCACGGCGGGATCGACGGCGTGACGTGTCTCGACTGCGGCATGCAGCACACGCGCGCCTCGATCCAGCAGACGCTCGAAGCCGAGAATCCCGCGCTGCTGAACGTCATCGCCGAAACCGCCGCCGACGGCGACGCGCATCTGGAATGGCACGATCTCGAGGCGTTCCGCATTCCGGCGTGCTCGAACTGCGGCGGCTTGCTGAAGCCGGCGGTGGTGTTCTTCGGCGAAAGCGTGCCGCGCGAGAGAGTCGAAGCGGCGTCGCACGCGCTCGATGCGGCGGACGCGGTGCTGGTGGCCGGTTCGTCGTTGATGGTGTATTCCGGCTACCGCTTTTGCGTGTGGGCGCAGAAGCAGGGCAAGCCGGTCGTCGCGATCAATCTTGGGCGCACGCGGGCCGATCCGCTGCTCTCGCTTAAAATCGCCGCGCCTTGCGCGGACACGCTGACCGCGCTGGCGGGCCGTTTGGCGCTGGATTGAGCAGGTTCGGCCAGACAGATCGAACCGCGCCGCGCGCCGCCATCGCCGATAATCACACGCTCAACGCAACGCCGATCCAACGAAATCCACCGCTACGGTGCAAAGGAAAGCCGATGTTGACGACGATCGAGCAACTCGAAGCAATCTACGGTCAGCCACACGAACGCTCGGTGCGCAAAGAGATTCTGTACGTCAACGAAGACTATCGCGCGTTCATCGAAGCCGCGCCGTTCGTCGTGCTCGCCACCGCCGGGCTCGACGGCCTCGACTGTTCGCCGCGCGGCGACGCGCCGGGTTTCGTGCGCATCGTCGACGAACGGACGCTCGCGTTGCCGGACCGCGTCGGCAACAATCGCCTCGACAGTCTGCGCAACGTCATCGCCGAGCCGCATCTGGCGCTGCTGTTCATCGTGCCGGGCGTGGGCGAAAGTTTGCGCGTGAACGGCCGCGGCCGCATTTCGAACAATCCCGAATGGCTTGAAAGCTTCGCCGTTGAAGGTAAACTGCCGCGCACCGTGCTGCTGATCGACGTCGACGCGGTGTACTTTCATTGCTCGAAAGCGCTGGTGCGCTCGAAACTGTGGGATGCGGCGCAGCATGTGGAGCGTTCGCGCCTGCCGAGCGCGGGCGAGATTCATCGGCGTATCAACGGCGCGAGCTTCGATGCCGCTACCTACGACCGTGAACTCGTCGAGAGACTGCGCACCAGCCTGTATTGAAGCTGAGTTGAAACTGAGTTGAAGCTGAGTTGAACCGAACACAAGACATGACCGAATCTCATCCCGCGCAGCGGCAACATTCACCGTCTGCCGAACGCAATCGCGAACCGATCCTCGCGGTGCTGCGCGAGGTGTTGCCGGCCACCGGCCGGGTGCTGGAAATCGCCAGCGGCACCGGCGAGCACGCAGTGTGCTTCGCCGGCGCGTTGCCCGGCCTCGACTGGCAGCCGAGCGATCCCGATGCCGACGCGCGTGCTTCCATCGCCGCGTGGGTCGCGCATGAAAAACTGGCGAACGTGCGCGCGCCGCTCGCGCTCGACGTGCATCAGGCGGATTGGGGTGTGGATACGCTCGACGCGGTGGTCTGCATCAACATGATTCACATCTCGCCGTGGACCGCGGCGCAAGCGTTGTTCGCCGGCGCGAGCCGGTGTCTCGCCGACGGCGGCGTGCTGTATCTGTACGGTCCTTACAGGCGCGGCGGTGCGCATACGTCACCGAGCAACGAGACGTTCGATCAACATTTGCGCAGCAGCGATCCCGCATGGGGTGTGCGCGACATGGAGGCCGTGATAGCGTTGGGCGCACCGGTCGGCTTGCTGTGCGACGAGCCGATCGCAATGCCGGCCAACAATTTCAGCCTGGTTTTCAGGAGACGCCGGAGCGCGGCGCGAGTCTGACAAGCGTTCGGCTGCGTGCGAACGTCCGGCGGCTCGCATGCAGTGAAAAGCTCCGTTCATCGCCCGCCGCCAAGCGGCAAGCCGGCATTTCTTTTATCCTTTCACCCTCGCCGTCCCGCCGACGATCATTCCGGCGCGACGTCCCGACATTTTTTGGACTCTGGAGAATTCACATGGGCAAACAGGCCATTGGCGTGGTAGGGCTAGCGGTCATGGGCCGCAATCTGGCGCTCAACATCGAGAGCCGCGGCCATGCGGTGTCGGTATTCAACCGTAGCCGTGCGAAAACCGACGAACTCATCGCCGAATATCCGGACCGCAAGCTGGTGCCGGCTTTCACGCTGGAAGAGTTCGTCGAGTCGCTGGAAAAACCGCGCCGCATTCTGCTGATGGTCAAGGCAGGCGAGCCGACCGACGCCACCATCGCCTCGCTCAAGCCTTTGCTGGACAAGGGCGACATCCTGATCGACGGCGGCAATACGCATTTCACCGACACCATCCGCCGCAATCAGGAGCTGGCGAAAGCCGGCCTGCACTTCATCGGCACGGGCGTGTCGGGCGGCGAAGAGGGCGCGCTAAAAGGTCCGTCGATCATGCCGGGCGGCCAGCGCGATGCTTACGATCTGGTTGCCCCGATCCTCACCGAAATCGCCGCGAAGGCGCCGGACGGCGAGCCGTGCGTTGCTTACATGGGGCCGGACGGCGCGGGCCACTTCGTGAAGATGGTGCACAACGGCATCGAATACGGCGACATGCAGCTGATCGCCGAGAGCTATGCGGTGCTCAAACAGGTCGCGGGTCTGTCGAACGAGGCGTTGGGCAAGGTCTACACCGAATGGAATCAGGGCGAGCTCGACAGCTATCTGATCGAAATCACCTCGAAGATTTTCAGCAAGAAAGACGAAGAAACCGGCAAGGACCTGGTCGACGTGATCCTCGATCGCGCCGCGCAGAAGGGAACCGGCAAGTGGACCAGCCAGAACGCGCTCGATCTCGGCGCGCCGCTGCCGCTGATTACAGAAGCGGTGTTCGCGCGCGTGCTGTCGTCGCTGAAAACCCAGCGCGTGGCCGCGAGCAAGGTGCTCGAAGGGCCGAAGGCGAAGCCGCTCGACGTCGAGCGTGACGCGTTCATCGAATCAGTGCGCCGTGCGCTGTACTTCAGCAAGGTGATTTCGTACGCGCAAGGCTTCGCGCAACTGCGGGCGGCGTCGGAAGAATATAAGTGGGACCTCGACTTCGGCACGATCGCGAAGATTTTCCGCGCCGGCTGTATCATCCGCGCCCGCTTCCTGCAAAAGATCACGGACGCCTATACGAAAGACAAGGCGATTGCCAATCTGCTGCTCGATCCGTACTTCCGCGACATCGCCGCGAACTACCAGTCGGCGCTGCGCGACGTGGTGATCGCCGCGATCAATGCGGGCGTGCCGGTGCCGGCTTTTGCATCGGCTATTGCGTATTTCGACGCTTATCGCTCGGAACGCCTGCCCGCGAACCTCGTGCAAGCGCAGCGCGATTTCTTCGGCGCGCATACGTTCGAGCGTGTCGACAAGCCGGGCAGCTTCCACGCGAACTGGAGCTGAGCGTTTGAATCGCGGCCCGGCGCGCGCTTGCCACAAGGCGCGCCGGGTGGCGGCAGTGATTGACGCCAGCGATTGAAATTGAGATGGGCAATTATTGCTGAAAACTATCATTCAGATAGCATGTGGGTGCAGTGGGTTGCGAACTATTGCGAAAATCGAAATAGAGTTTCGTCGTTTTGGGGGTTTCCCCTAGATGTCGGCGCTCCTAAACTTGTACTTAAGCGCTACGGGACATGGGTCCCGGGCGAAATCAAAACAAGTTTTGGAGGTTAATCATGAAGACGTTTATTTCCGCAGTTGTCGTTGCCGCCGCTCTGGCCGCTCCTGTTGCTTCGTTTGCCCAATCGAACCAGCCCGTGACGCGCGCTCAAGTTCGCGCTGAACTGGTGCAACTCGAAAAGGCCGGCTACAACCCGGTTGGCGATCACGTCGACTACCCGGCCAACCTGCAGGCCGCACAAGCACGCGTCGATGGACAGAACGGCGCCGCTCAAGCTGTGAACAGCGGCTACGGCGCACCGATCGCCGGCAGTTCGCAAGCTGGCCGCCCGATTAACGGCAACGACCGTCAGTCGGTTTACTTCGGCAACTAATTTGCGCCGAAGCTGATGCAAACAAACATCGCCTGGGTGACAGGCGGTGGGCAATAAAAAAACGCCGACCGGTTTCCGGACGGCGTTTTGTCGTTTACGGTCCGCGTGGGCGGTTTGCCTGGAGACTGGAGCCGCGGTTCAGCATGCCGGGCAGTCTGGCGGTTCGGGCGGTGAGCGAAAAATGGCGGACCGCCGGCGTTGGCGTACGGGGCGCCGGGGGTGCGCGGCAGTGCGGGCGCAGCCTAATGCAAGGTGCGATGCCGGCGGCCGATATCGTCGAACAGCGCGCGGCTCGGTTCGAGTGCGAGCAGCCAGGATTCGTCGTAGCCACTCAGATTGTCGAGCGCCTCGCGCAGCCGCTCGATCGCCACGGCGGGAATCTCGACGCTGGCTTCCACGCCGCTCGACAGACCCGCAATGCTGGCGAGCTGCACCAGCGCGTCGGCCGCTTCGGCCACGTCCGCCGCAAAAACCAGATGTGTGTTCAGCAACTCGACCAACCCGGGCGACGCCGCAACATCGTCGACGTTGAGTTGCACGGCCAGAAAGGTGGCTTTGTTCATCCCCGACTCCTCACAGGATCTGAGCGTTTTGCGTACGGCGCGTTGCGGCAGCATGCCTGAGTATAGGTGACCTCAAAGGATTCAATAAATCACACGAATGGCGCTGCGCGGCTCCGGGACAGCCGTGAGACCGGCCGTCAGACTCGCCGTTGGACCTATAATGGGGCCAGTCGAAACGGGCGGCCTGGCTGGTCAGGCTGCCCCGATAGGCCTCAGGGGTAGGGAGAAGAGGAAGGCCGCGCCGTTCAACCGTCGATTCACTATGAAGATCATTCGCAGCAAGAATTTCACCGCGACGCGGCCATGGGGCGCGCTCGATATCGCCAACATGGGCGGCATCACGACGCGCCTGCATTGGACCGATCAGCCGTACAAATGGCACGTCAACAACGGCGAGGAAGTGTTCGCCGTGCTCGATGGCCGCGTCGAGATGCGTTACCGCGAAGCGGGTCTCGAACAGTCGACCATTCTGGAAACGGGCGATGTGTTCTACGCGTCGGCCGGCACCGAACATGTCGCGCACCCAATCGGCGTGGCGCGCATTCTGGTGGTCGAGGCGCAAGGCAGCGTCTGAAGTTCGCCGCGGCGCCGGTGCGCTCGCGCGTGCACACGGCGGGCATAATGCGTGCTGCCGCTTCGGTTGAACACCACACTGCGCCGCGTTTTTCCGCGTCGCGCCGCGGGCGCTGGCAGATCAATTGAATCAACCTGTCGAGGATCATCACATGACAAGACAATGGCAAATCGCGGGGTCCCGGTTGCTGATCGTGGCCGCGTTTGGCGTCGTGCTCGGCGGCTGTACGACGATGCCGTGGGAGAGCACGCCGTTCTACAGCAGTACGCCGAGCCGGCCGACCATCCTCGCCACGGTTCCTGTGCCGGCCGGCTATTACCGCGTCAATCCGGGTGACACGCTCTCCGGCATCGCATCGGCGTTCGGCCGTCGGCCGCAGGATCTTGCTACGTGGAACGGTCTGGCGCCGAATACCACGACGGTCAGTCCGGGACAGGTGTTGCGCGTTGCGCCGCCGATGGCGTCCGGCAGTGTGGTGACGCCGCCGGTCAATGTGGCCGGCGCCAACGGCCCTGCCGCCGCCGTCCCGCAGCATGGCGTGCTGCTGTGGCCGTTGCGCGGGCCGGTGCTGAAAGGCTTCGCGCCGGGCAAGTCGAACGGCATCGTGATCGGCGGCCGCGCCGGCGATCCGGTCAAGGCCGCCGCCACCGGCCGGGTGGTGTACGCGGGCTCCGGTATCGAAGCGTACGGGCCGCTGATCATTATCAAGCACGACGATTCATTGATTACCGCTTACGGGCAAAACAGCACGCTGCTCGTCAAGGAAGGCGACGCCGTCGCGCAAGGCCAGACCATCGGCGAAGTCGGCGTGGATAGCCGGGGTGTGGCGTCGATCCAGTTCGAAGTCAGGCAGAACGGCCAACCGGTCGATCCGCTTGCCTGGCTGCCTAAGTCCGGCGGCTGAGTTTCGGCGCTGAGTTTCGGCGCTGAGTGTCACCTAACACCTAAGAGATCCGGCGGTGAGTCCGGCACATGAGCCGGGACCGGTGGGAGCGGCGGCTGCGGGTTTTTAGCGCGGGTTTTTAGTGCGATTCTCAGCGCAGCGGTAATTGAAATACACTCTGTGGTTCGACAGCTAGAGCTGGGTCTGCCGTACCAGGCTATGAAGCGGGCCATGAAGTTGAACCTGCGAAGCGGCACGCCGGCCGGCTGTCACGGGCCGTCAAATACAGGACTTCACAATGATCGATTTGCGCAGCGATACCGTAACCCGTCCGACGCCGGCCATGCTCGCGGCCATGTCGGCCGCCGAAGTGGGCGACGACGTCTGGGGCGACGACCCGACCGTGCTGCGTCTGCAAGCGAGCGTCGCCGAGCGTGCCGGCAAGGAGGCCGGCCTGTTCTTCCCGAGCGGCACGCAAAGCAACCTGGCCGCGCTGATGGCGCACTGCGCGCGCGGCGACGAATACATCGTCGGCCAGTTGGCGCATACCTATAAGTACGAAGGCGGCGGCGCCGCGGTGCTCGGCAGCATTCAGCCGCAGCCGCTCGACAATGCCGCCGACGGTTCGATCCCGCTCGACAAGATCGCCGCCGCGATCAAGCCGATCGACAACCACTTCGCGCGCACGCGGCTGTTCGCGCTGGAAAACACCATCGGCGGCAAAGTGCTGCCGGCCGGTTATGTCGCCGAGGCAGTGCAACTGGCGCGTCAGCACGGCCTGTCGGCTCATCTCGACGGCGCGCGCGTCTATAACGCGGCAGTGGCATCCGGGCAGCCGGTCGCGGCGCTGTGCGGGCCGTTCGACTCGGTATCCATCTGCTTTTCGAAGGGCCTGGGCGCGCCGGTCGGCTCGGTGCTGGTCGGCAGCCAGGCGCTGATCGACGTGGCACACCGCTGGCGCAAGGTGCTGGGCGGCGGCATGCGCCAGGCTGGCGTGCTGGCGGCGGCTTGCCTGTATGCGCTCGATCACAACGTCGAGCGCCTCGCCGACGATCACGCGAACGCCGCGCATCTGGCTGCCTGCCTCGCCGATGTCGAGCAGGTCAAGGTGCAGTCCGTGGCGACCAACATGGTGTTCGCGCAGTTTCCTCAGCCGCATTGCGCGCCGCTCGAAACGTGGCTCAAGGAGCGCGGCATCCTCACGCAGATGCTGTATGCGTCGCGCTTCGTCACGCATAAGGATGTGTCGCGTGCCGATATCGACACGTTCGTCGCGGCTGTGAAGGGGTATTTCGCCGCGCATTGATTCAGCGGCGTAGCCGGGTAGTCAAAGCGGCGAAAACAAGCGGCGAAAACAAGCGGCGAAAACAAGCGGCGAAACAAAGCGGCGAAACAAAGCGGCGAAACAAAGCGGCGAAACAAAGCGGGCGCACTGTTACGGCAGCGCGCCCGCTTCGCGTTTACGGCGTCGTTTACGTTTACTCCGCCGCTGCCTTGGCGTGCACGCCGGCTCGATGCGACGGCGCCAGAAGCCGCAGCCCGCTAGCAAGGCTCGCCGCGCCGGCGAAGAAAGCGCCCGCGCCCAGCGCGAGCGTCGGCCCATGCCGGCCGGCGATGCCGAAGCTCAGCGCGACCAGCGCGGCGCCGGTGGTCTGCCCCAGCAGCCGCGCGGTCGCGACAATACCGCTGGCGCCGCCGCTGCGCTCGGGCGGCGCGCTGGCCATCAGCGCCTTCAGATTCGGCGACTGAAAGAAGCCGAAGCCCGCACCGCACACCGCCATCCGGATACCGATGTCGAGCACATGCGGATGCACCGGCAACAACGCGAGCGATGTCATTCCCGCCGATAACACCGCGAGCCCGATCGCGCCGAGCAAGCCCGGCGGATAGCGGTCGGACAGACTGCCGGCCAGCGGCGCGGCCAATGCCACCACCACTGGCCACGGCGTCATCAGAAAGCCGGTCTCGACCTGGCTGCGATGCAGCACATCCTCGAAGTAGAACGGCAGCGACACGAATGCCAGCCCTTGTGCGGCGAACGAGCACACCGCGGTCACCGCCGACAACGCGAACACCGGCCGCTTGAACAGATCGACGGGCAGCATCGGCGCCGGGTGTCCCGCCTCGCGCCGGATCAGCAGTAGCCCAAATACGACGGCAACCGCCGCCGCGCTCAGTACCCGTTGCGCCGGAGCCCGTTGAGCCGCCTCGCCGAGCGCGAAGATCAGCGCGGCAAAAGTGATCACGTTGAGCAGGGCGGCGAGCGGGTCGAAGTTGTGCGTGCCTCGCTCGGTGTGCGGCAACGCCGGCCATGCAAAGGCGAGCGCCAGCAGGCCGAGCGGCACGTTGATCGCGAATAGCCACGGCCATGCCGCCATCGACAGAATCAGCGACGCCACCGTCGGCCCGACCGCGAACGACACGCCGACGATCAGCGCGTTGGTGCCCAAGCCGTGTCCGAGCCGATGCGGCGGATACAGATAGCGGATCAGCGCGGTATTCACGCTCATGATCGCGCTCGCGCCGAGCCCTTGCAGCACGCGCGCGGCGGCCAGCAGCGGCAGGGTCGAAGCGAGCGAACAGGCTAGCGACGCCAGCGTGAACAGCGCAATCCCGCCGATATAAATCCGCCGATGTCCGACGATGTCGCCGAGCGCGGCGAGCGGCAGCAGCGTCGCGACCATCGCGAGCTGGTAGGCGTTGATGATCCATACCGACGCAGCGGGCGCCGCGTGCAGATCGGCGGCGATGGCGGGCAGGGCGGTGTTGGCGATCGCGGTGTCGAGCGTGGCGAGCGCCACGGCCAGCATGATCGCGGCCATCGCGCGGCGGTTGGCCGCTGACATCGGGCCGTCCGCCGGATTGGCGTGGGCGGAAGTGGCGCTGGACTTGTCGGACAAGGCGTGGCTCGTCGGGTTGAGCATGCCGAAGCGCCGGCCGCGCCAAAGATGGCGCGGTGCGCAAGCGGCAGGGTGGGGTGGAGCGGGGCGCGCGCGGCCCGAATCCATTGGTCAGGGCGGCTCGCGCAGCGAATGAAGTGATTGTTACAGAGTCGTGGAAATCGTGCTGGGAGCGCGGCGGCAGGGCGGCCATTTGGGTGCTGCCGCAATGCAACTAACGGTCAAGTCCCGCGCGTGCCTCCGAGCAGGCACGGCTCACGCACGATACGAGTTCGCGCGGAAAAACCGTTCAGCAGGCGAGGCGGCCCGATTCGACCACGTATCGCGGGCATCGAGTCGTTCATCCGCGCGTCACGTCGTAGAAAAATAATCGCGCTGTATCCTGTCGAAGCGCGCCTGCATCGTTCGCAATCGTTTGTCTCTTTTGCATGCCGATGCACGCCGATGCACGCGCGCAGGCCCGCCAGCACGCCGCTTGCACCGCGCGTGCGCAAAAACCCGCGAAGTACCCCGCATCGGCGGGCATGGCATGTGCCTGATTCCCGTTCGCGCCCGCCGGTGTCCGCGGGTCGTAAAATGTCCTACTCTGTTGGTTAGCTTGTTAATCCGCCTGACCGGCACGCGCCTCCCGTCCGTCATCTGTGCGGTTCGCGTTCGCCGCATCGCTTTTTCCCGGAGGCTTCGATGACAGCCGTCGATCTGGAGTTCGACCAGCTCAACAGTACCGTCGACGCGCTACGGCGCTCAATTTCCAATCGCATGATGTATGGCGTCGGCAAAGACGCCGTCACGGCCCGCCCGCACGACTGGCTGCACGCCGCCGCGCTTGCCGTGCGCGACCGGCTGGTCGCGCGCTGGATGAAAACCACGCGCCTGCAATACGAACAGGACGTGAAGCGCGTCTATTACCTGTCGATGGAATTCCTGATCGGGCGTACGTTCACGAACGCGTTGCTCGCGCTCGGCATTTACGATCAGATGAAGGAAGCGCTCGCGAGTCTCGGCGTGGACATGGAAGCGCTGACCGATCTCGAGCCGGATGCCGCGCTCGGCAACGGCGGCCTCGGGCGGCTAGCCGCCTGCTTCCTCGATTCGATGGCGACGCTCGGCATTCCGGGCTTCGGCTATGGCATCCGCTACGAATACGGCATGTTCCGTCAGGAGATCGTCAATGGCGAGCAGGTCGAAGCGCCGGACTACTGGCTGCGCGCGGGCAATCCGTGGGAGTTTCCGCGGCCCGAGATCAAGTACATGGTGCACTTCGGCGGCCGCACGGTGCAGCGCGGCGAACACGTCGAATGGATCGACTCCGAGCATGTGAATGCTATGGCCTACGACACCGTCATTCCCGGCTATGCGACCGCCGCGACCAACACGCTGCGCCTGTGGTCGGCGCGCGCGACCGAGGAACTCGACCTCGGCGCGTTCAACCGCGGCGACTACCGCAACGCGGTCGATACGAAGAACATGTCGGAGAACGTATCGCGCCTGCTGTATCCGGACGACTCGACGCCGGCCGGCCGCGAACTCCGGCTGCGCCAGGAATACTTCTTCGTCTCGGCGACGATGCAGGATCTGATCCGCCGCTATCAGCGCACGCACAGCACGTTCGGCCGCTTCGCCGAGAAAGTGGCGGTGCATCTGAACGATACGCATCCCGTGCTGGCGATTCCGGAACTGATGCGTTTGCTGGTGGACGTGCATCACGTGCCGTGGGACAAGGCGTGGAAACACATCACGCAGATGTTCTCGTACACCAATCACACGCTGATGCCCGAAGCGCTCGAAACGTGGGACGTCGAGACGCTCGCGCGTTTGCTGCCGCGCCATCTGGAGATCATCTTCGAGATCAACGCGGAGTTTCTCAAGCACGTCAGCGAGCAATCGTGGCATGACAGCGAGATGATCCGCCGCATTTCGCTGGTCGACGAATATGGCCAGCGGCGCGTGCGGATGGCGCATCTGGCGATCGTCGCGAGTCATACGGTGAACGGCGTGTCGAAGCTGCATTCGCAACTGATGACGCGCGATATCTTCGCCGACTTCGCGCGCCTCTATCCGGAGCGCTTCACCAACGTGACCAACGGCATCACGCCGCGGCGCTGGCTCGCGCAGGCGAGTCCGTCGCTGTCTTCGCTGATCGATCAGCAGATCGGCAAGCACTGGCGCAGCAATCTGTTCGAGCTGGAGCAGCTGCGCGATTTGCGCAACGACACGGCGTTCGTCGACGCCTTCCGTGAAGCGAAGCGGCAGAACAAGATGCGGCTCGTGCAGCGTCTCGCGCATCACACGAAACTGCACTTCGATCCCGATGCGCTGTTCGACCTGCAGGTCAAGCGCATCCACGAATACAAGCGGCAGTTGCTGAACGTGCTGCACGTGATCGTGCGCTACAACCAGATTCGCGAGAACCCCGAGCGCGACTGGGTGCCGCGTGTGGTGATGTTCGCCGGCAAGGCCGCGTCCGCGTATCGAATGGCGAAGACGATCATCAAACTGATCGGCGACGTCGGCCAGAAGGTCAACCACGATCCGCTGGTCGGCGACCGGCTGAAGGTGGTGTTCGTGCCGAACTATGGCGTGAGCGTGGCCGAGCTGATCATTCCGTCAGCCGATCTGTCGGAGCAGATTTCGATGGCCGGCACGGAAGCGTCAGGCACCGGCAACATGAAGCTCGCGCTCAACGGCGCGTTGACGATCGGCACGATGGACGGCGCGAACATCGAGATCTGCGACGCGGTGGGGCGCGAGAACATCTTCATCTTCGGCCATACCGCCGACGAAGTGGACGACCTGCGCGCCTCCGGTTACCGGCCGCGGCAAGTCTATGAGGAGAATCCGGAACTGCGCATGGCGCTCGACCAGATTCGCTCGGGCTTCTTCTCGCCGGACGATCCGCTGCGGTTCTCCGACATCTTCCACACGCTGGTCGATTGGGGCGATCACTACATGGTGCTCGCCGATTTCGCGGCGTTTGCGAAGGCGCAAGCGGAAGTGGACGCGCGTTTCGTCGACAAACGCGCGTGGGCCGAGAGCGCGATCGAAAACGTTGCGGGCATGGGGCAGTTTTCGTCGGACCGCACGATCGGCGAATATGCGCGCGATATCTGGCACGTGAATCCGCTCGAGATCGAGTGACGGGCGCGCTCGCTTGCTCGAAAGAAAAATGCCGTGCGGAGCTTGCACGGCCTTTTTTCCAGCGCCCGATGAATGTCACGGCGCAAATCTTTCGCTCTCGCTGACGGCATGCAGACCGAACTCGCCGCGCGCGAAATCGAACAGCACATCGATGTTCTGCATCCCCATCAGACCGATCACGATGCGATTGGCGTCCGGCTTCGCCTTGACGATCGTGACCTGCGCGGCCTCATAACGGTGCACCCATGATCCGGTGCCGATCGCCGCTTCGTAGTTGCCCTGATTGAGCACCTTGCCTTCTTCGCCGTCGCCGGTCCAGTTCGGCGCTGTGTCCGTTTCGATGCGGATCATGCCGGTGCTGCCGGTTGCGAACACCAGCGGCGCGCAGAACGTCATCTTGTCGGCGACCTTCACGCAGCCTCGCGGCCATTGCGCCGCGCCGTCTTTCGATATGGTCATCGGCACCATCGTGTAGTCCTTCGTGAGGGCGCTCGACGGGCTCAACACAATGTACGGTTTCGCGAAGTTTGAGTGCACCAGGTAGCGTTGACCGATGTTGCCGGACAGCGCGCGCAGCGGTTGCGTGTAGCCGCCGTCGCCCGGCTGCGCGGCGCCGGCGCCGAAAATGCCGGAAAAGGCCCAGCCGAATTCGCCGGTGTAGCCGTCCATCGCCACGCAGCGCTTCGCGATCGGCAGACAGCGCACGGTTTCGACCGCTTGCGCGTCGATCGGTGCCGGCTTCGTGCCGGCCACGCTGAACGGCACCTTCACCGCCGCGCCCCGAATCTCCGCGCCGTTCGCAAACGACAATGACGTCACGGCGCCGGTGTTCGCGTAGTTCGAACCCGGCAGCACCGACTTCAACACCCGCACGCCTTGCGTGCCCGTGTCGAGCGCGACGTACACCGGCTTGCCGTCGAGCTGAACCGGCAGGCCGAGGCGCGCATGATCGTTGTCGGCGCGCTCCACATGCAGCGGAATCAGCAGACCGTCTTTGCCGCCGTTGATCAGCGCGGTGGTCGGGGCTGGAGGGGTGGGTGTTGGGAAGCTGGTCGAGCAGCCGGTCAGCGTGATGACGGCGACGGTTGCGGCCAGCGCCGCCGCTGTGAGATGACGCAAACGAGGACGAAGACGAGGACGACAATGCCGGCGCGCGGCATCGGAAGACGACAGGAGCATAGGATCACGCTTTGCAAAAGAGCGAGTCCCTGGCGAAGGCGATGCATCGCGAGCTGCGAGGTGGACAGCACTGGCGGCAATCTCACTGGATTGCCGCGGCGTGGACGGCGAAACCGGGACGCTTGCGGGGGCCTGCGGGAGGGAACACGCGATAACAGGACCGCCGACTCTACAGGGCCACCTGCGAGCAATTGCAAAGATGTGTAAAGGTTCGCGGGTTTGCAGCACGGCAGCAGATGCGCCCGTGCAAACATTGATCTACGTCAACAATCGCATGGACGCCGGATCACCGTGGTCTGCGCACGACCCAGCGTGGCGCGGTCGAGGGCGCTCGTCAGCAGGCGGATTACGTCGTCGAGCGTGCGCGAGGTGACTTCGACGTGGAAGGTCACACGCTCGCGATGTTTGTCGATGGTGACGACATAGAGGCGCAGATCGTCGCCGAGCGCGGCATGCAGCGCGCGCCGTCCGCTTGCGGATGAAGTGCCCGGCACGGTCACGTCGATGATGACGAGCGGCACGATGAGGTGCGTGGGACGGGCAACGCGCGGCGCGCGCGGCATGGAGATGTCAGACGAGGCAGTGGACGTTAGCATCGTGGTTGCGCCGATCCGGCGAGGCGGCGCGTTTTGTTGATACCTGTCCACTCTAGCGATGCGTGCCTCAATGGCGCGCAAAAGCCGCGATGCCGCGAATCAATTTTGCGTTAACGCATGGCGCTTGAACGCGGGGGGCTGAGCGCTTTGCGGAGGGCTCAGGCTTTTGAGGTGGCTGCGGCCGCCTTCGCTTCATGCACGGCCGCACCGACCCGCTCGACGAATTCGCGATCGACGCTCGAGAGCGCTTCCCGCTCGCCGTTGGCGGTTTTCACCATCAGGCGATGGGTAATGTCCTGGGTCGCCCATGTGAGCCAGCCGACCACCACCAGCATGACGCCGCACACCATGCCCGCCGGTGAGTGCAAGATCCCGCCGGCAATGGCGCCGGCCAACCCGATCAGCGAAATCGTGAAAGGTAAGACCTTATTCTTCTGCACGGTAACAACATGCACATCCAGAATCTCGCGCAGCGGGAACACCTGGCCGGCGGCTGAAAGCGCGTTACGTGTGACCGACACGCCACGATCATTGAAAGGGGTTTCCATCGAGTCGAATGCAAGCGGTAGCAAAGGGCGCAGCGTACCAGACTTCAAATGACTAAAGTTATGGGATTTTTGGGCACCCGTGACGCCCACTGTTTCAGGTATCTGTAGTCCGTTGACTAAAATCTGGAATTGCGGGATTTTATGCCTAAATTATGCCGCTTGTTTCATCACCTTTTTTACACCGGAATACTTGGGGTAGCAATCAACCGAAATCATGCCCCGCGTTCGATTCTGCGCCGGTTCCCATTGCATGCGATACAGTGTCGCGATTTTCGGGCGCTGGGGCGACGGCGCTGCGTCGGCGGCGCGTAGGGTCTCGTTCATTGCGGGAAGGCTTTTTCGATCGAATCCAGCATGGTCCGCAGGATGTCGAGCTTGAACTGCAGGATCGCGAGGGCCCGTTCGTGCTGGTCGTGTCGTGTGAAATGATCGAGCGTGACAGCGAGGCCGTGCAGGACGTCGCGCTGCGCGAGCGGGATCCGCGCGCGGAAATAGGCGAGGCCAGCCGCGTCCTTCAGAGGAATGTTGATCTGATAGCAGAAGCGGTTCGCTACCCAGCCGCGAATCTGTTCGCGCGAGCAGCCGCCGCTATTCATCTTCACGTTGAACGGATGATGGATATGGTAGGCCGTGCCCTTGGCGCGCAACTGCGCTTCGAATTCGTCGCGGCTCCCGGCGCGCGTGGCGCTCCTCGTGTGCGGGTGGGTCGAACATCGTTTCGAGCGCACGGGTCACGTGCTCCTGCAGTGCGGAGTCGCTCGCCAGATGGCCCGCGCGCACGCGTTCGATCCGCGCGGCCGGCACGGCGCGCGCGAGGCGCTGCATATTGGCCGGCGGACAGACCGGATCGCGTGTGCCGTGCACCGCGGCGAGCGGCACACCGGCCGCCGCTGCGCGGCGCGCCAGCGACAGCAGACGGGTTTCGCCGAGCCAGCAGCGATGCTTCAGGTAGTGGGCCTGGATCCGGTATTTACCGATCAGTTTGCGCGCATCGCGCTGCGAGTGCAGGACTGCCGGGTGCGCGCGGCGCGTACGGACGGATGCGAGCACCGCGTCTTCATAGCCGCGCCAGGCGACGGCGACCGCGCGCTGACGCTCCTCACTCGAGCCGGTTTGCAGCAATTGAGCGCAGCGCGCAAACAACGCAGCGGGCCGGCCGGAGTGCGCCGCGGCGCTTAACCGCGCCCATGCGCGCGGCGCCCGGCGGCGGGAGGTGATGAACAGTCCGCGCATTTCGCGCGCGGACGTCAGGAACAGCCCTCGCATCACAACACCCGTCACGGATTGCGGGTGCAGTCCCGCATAAGCGAGCGCCAGCGCAGCGCCCCACGAGCCGCCGAGCACGCCCCGTTGCCCGATACCCAGATGCCGGCGGATCGCCTCGATATCATCGATCAACTGCGCGGTGCAGTTGTGACGCACGCTGCCGAACGGCGTCGACGCGCCGCTGCCGCGTTGATTGATCAGCACCACCTTGAAGCGCGCCAGGTCGAAGAGTCGCAGTACGCCCGGTTGGCTGCCGCTGCCCGGGCCGCCGTGCAGCACAACCACCGGCACGCCATTGAACGCACCCGCCACGGCGAACGCCACGCGATGGCCGTCACGCGTACGCAGCGCATCGGCTTTGAGCGGCGGCAAGGTCTGCTGCGGGGCGCGTCTCGTCATGGCAACATCCGCGCGAACAGGTTGTCGCGATCGATTCGCTGATGCTTGAGCGCGCCCGCGATGTGCAGCACGATCAGCGCAATCGGCACATAGCCCATTGCCTTGTGAAGGCAGCAGAAGAGCGCGCGCAATCCCGCGTCATCCAAACCCCGTTTCTGCAGCAGGACGCGCCAGAAACGTGTCTCATAGCGGTTGAATGAAGAGCCGGGGTAACCGCACAGCGGCATCACAACCATGCCCCCATACAAAATCCCTTGCGTAGTGCACGCGGCGTAAAGCGTAATCCGCCTCAATGCACATGCGCGCGACGCGGAGCTATAAGAGATGAAGGAGGCCGGTCGCCCGGCGCTGCCGCGATGGCGGTTCGGTCGTTGAGCGACGAAACCGGCAGTGTTCGCAGCGCCGGGCAGGCAGGCAATCCGGATTGGCGAAAAGTATTCACAAAGCCGCCATTCGCGGCTCAAGCGGGCTTAACGCGTGGCGATATACATCGTGATTTCAAAACCGAAACGCATATCGGTGTAGCTAGGCGTTGTCCATTGCATGTTCGTACCTCCATTTTTTGGCCTGGACACAATGATGACATTGCCGCAGTCCGGGTCGCGGCGTCGGCCCCGTTTCGCGACCAGCCTATGCAAGCTGCATGCCCGAAACGGATTAAAGCACCCGTTGGCGCTTCGGCAGGCATGACTGCAACCCGATGCCGACACGGCCGATGATGCGCCTAATCGGGCAGCCGGTAAAGAATTGTGCACGCCGCGATCAGACCAATAAAGACCCCGTTTGCGGCTATACCGTCTGGAAAAGAGGGATCGCTTGGCCTACGCTTAAAGAGGCCGGCTTTATGGTGAAAAAGCGTAAAGCGGTGTCCATCCCCTCAGCCGACCCGCCCTAACCAGGCAATCGACGATTTGAATCCAAACGCGTTCAGATCAAAGCGCATCCGATAGGGTTGTGCCATCCCGTATTCGACGCCGCCCGTGAAGCGGACGATGTCGCATTCGCATGACGAATACCCTAGGCAATTAAAAACCAGGAGACACTCATGCATCCATCCCGCAGTACCTTAACGATTTGCGCCTGCCAGTTTGCGCTGATGCTCGGTGTGTCCGCCGCATTCGGTGCGGACGAGGTGCAAAACGCCGCAACGAGCACGTCGGCGCCGATGCCGGACGTGCTCCGGCCGGTCACGCAGCAGCAACTCGACGCGGCTGGCGGCAGCACTGCCGACTGGCTTCATTCGAACGGGTCTTACTCACAGACGCGCTACTACCCCGGTGCGCAGATCAACAAGACCAACGTGGCAAGACTGAAGCCGGTTTTTATCTTCCAGACTGCCGTCAACGAGTCGATGGAAACGGCACCGATCGTTTCGCACGGCATCATGTTCATTACGACGTCGTTCAACCACGTGTACGCGGTGGACGCGGCAACCGGCAAGGAGTACTGGCATTACAAGCACAAGATGGGACCGATTACGACGTTCTGCTGTGGGCCTAACAACCGCGGCGTGGCGATCTCGGGCGACCGGCTCTTCATGGCAACTCTGGATGCCAAACTGGTCGCGCTGGATGCGAAGACCGGCAAAGTCCTGTGGGCGACCCAGATTGCCGACCCGGAACTCGGCTACTCGGAGACGATGGCACCCGCCGTCGTCGAAGACAAGGTGCTGATTGGCACCAATGGCGGCGAGTATGGCATTCGCGGGTTTGTTAAAGCATACGACGCGGCGTCTGGAAACTTGTTGTGGACCTTCTACACGATTCCGGACACTGGACAGGAAGGTGTCTGGGCGACCAAAGACGCGACCGGCCGCGACATGAAGCGCGATATCAATAGCGAAAAGCAGCAGCTTGCGGCCAAGGGCGGTGACTTCTACAAGACGCTCGGCGGCGGTGTGTGGATGGCGCCTGCGATCGACCGGGAGTCGCGCACGGTGATTTTCGCGGTCGGCAACCCGTCCCCGGACCTGTATGGAGCGATCCGCCCCGGAGACAATCTCTATACGGATTCGCTCGTCGCGGTCGAGCTGGATACCGGCAAATACAAATGGCACTACCAGTACATCGCCCATGACGTCTGGGATCTCGACGCAGCGAGTCCGCCGATCCTTGTCAATGTCCGCGACACCGATGGCAAGATGGTTCCGGGTGTGCTTGAGGGCGGAAAGACCGGACACGTGTACGTCCACGATCGGCGCACCGGCAAGTTGATCCGTTTCTCACAACCGATGATTCCGCAAGAGAACATGTGGACGCTGCCCACCGCCGCTGGCGCGCGGATGTTGCCGGGTGCCAATGGCGGGGTCGAATGGTCCCCGATGGCGTTCGACCCGAAGACGCGCCTCGCGTATGCGGCGAACCTGCACCAGCCGATGACCTATCAGGTTGAAGACGCCGCGTATCCAGGCGGCAGCAAGCTGTGGCTCGGCGGCGCGTTCAAGACGATCCCGTCCGAGGCGCAGTGGGGCAAGCTGGTTGCGGTCAATGTCGACACAGGCAAGGTTGCGTGGTCCTACAAGACTGAGCAGCCGCTGATTGGCGGCGTGCTCGCGACCGCCGGCGACCTCGTCTTCAACGGCGAGGGCAACGGCCTGTTCCGGGCTTTCGACGCGTCCACCGGCAAGATGCTGTGGGAATTTCAGTGCGGTGCCGGCGTGAACGCGCCAGCGGTGTCGTACATGGTCCACGGCAAGCAGTACGTTGCCGTTGCCGCCGGCGGCAATACGCAGATCGACTTCAAGCGCGGCAATGCGGTCGTTGTATTCGCGTTGCCATGAGCGAGCCCGTGGCGAGCGCCGGCAAAGATGTGCGCGCGTTTCTGGGCACGCGTTGGATCTGGACGGTCCTGCTGTTGTGTTGCGTGAGCGCCGGGGGGCTTCCCACCGGCGCGCATGCAGACGCCGCGGCAGGCCAGTCCAAGGCGCAGGTATGCGTGGCCTGCCATGGCCCGATGGGCAATTCCACCAACCCGGACTATCCAATTCTGGCCGGACAGACCGCTCGCTACCTCTACCTGGAACTGCAAGACTTCAAGGCGGGACGCCGCAGCGATCCACGCATGTCGCCGATTGTCACCGGTCTGTCTCGTGACGATATGCTGGATCTGGCTGACTACTTTGCCGCGCAGCGCGCCGAACCGGTGCCGTACAGGGCCGATCCCATGAAAGTCGAAGCAGGGCGCCGCAAGGCGGCGGAGGTGTTGTGCACGATGTGCCATCTGGGCGGGTTCTCCGGGCAGAACGAGATTCCGCGTGTCGCGGGACAGTACGATCAATACATCGTCAAGCAACTGCAGGACTTCAGGGCGCGTCGGCGAACGAACGATGCGGGCAACATGACGAGTGTCAGCAAAGGGCTGTCCGACGAGGACGTCGAAAACCTTGCCGCTTACGTCGCCAATCTGCAGTAGCGCAGCGGCGATGTTGCGGTGCCGCACGCAATGGACGTGAGCCGCTAAAGCGGGAGCGGGAGCCATGAGACCAACAACAGGATGGATAGCGTGTGTTGCGCTGCTGGTGGGCGCATACGGCGCTGGCTTACCGGCGGACGCGATGGCCGCCGATGCGACGCTGAACCAGCAATTGCTGGTCGCTGCCAGGAGCGGCGACGAAGTGGCAGTCCGGGCCGCACTGGAAGCCGGCGCGGTAGTGGATTCGCGCAACCGGATCGGCGACACTGCGTTGATCACCGCGTGCAAGAAAGGCTTAGCCGGGATGGCGCAGACCTTGATCGGGCATGGCGCGAACGTCCGCCAGGCCGACGTGTCGGGCGTGACGCCGCTGATGGCCGCGGCTTATGGCGGATACGACGAACTCGTCGCGTTGCTGCTCGCGCACAGCGCCGATCCAACAGCTACCGATCGGGTCGGCAAAACCGCGATGGAGTATGCGGCGGGGCAGGGACACACGGCCGTGGTGCAGCGCTTGCTGGATGCCGGCATCGACGTCAACCGCATCTACAAGAACAACCTGACCGCGCTGATGTGGGCCGCAGGCTACGATCATCCTGACACGATCAAGCTGCTGCTTGCGCGCGGCGCCGATCCGACGCTGCGGGACAACCGCGGGATGACCGCCCAGGACATCGCCGCGCAGACCGGCTCAGGTCACGCGGCCGTGCTGTTGTCCGCGCACTAGCGAACCGGTTCGTCATCCTCATCGAGTGCAAGCGACCGACGAGAAATTCGGCGTGCCAAGTGAGGGTTTATCCGCTGGCACCTCTGGCGGAATATTCAAAAATCACTATATATACTGGTAGTTCATGGGCAACACCACGTCCGAGGACCGCCACCATGGTCAATTTGACAAGGCGCCAGTTCCTGACGCTCACCGCCACATCGCTGACCGGATCGAGTTTGGCCCTGATGGGCTTCTCACCGGCACCCGCGTTGGCTGAAGTCCGTCAATACAAACTGTCGCGTACCACTGAAACCCGCAACACCTGCCCGTATTGTTCAGTCGGTTGCGGCATCCTGATGTACGGGCTGGGCGACGGCGCGAAAAACGCCACGGCCAGCATTATTCATATCGAAGGCGACCCGGATCACCCGGTCAATCGCGGCACGTTGTGCCCGAAGGGCGCAAGTCTCATCGACTTCATTCACAGCCCGAGCCGCCTGACGCATCCGGAGTATCGCGCGGCCGGTTCCGACCAGTGGCAGCGCATCTCGTGGGATGACGCGCTCGACCGTGTCGCGAAGCTGATGAAAGAAGACCGCGACGCCAACTTCGTCGAAACTGCCGAAGACGGTAAGAAGGTCAACCGCTGGCTGACGACCGGTATGCTGGCCGCGTCGGCGAGCAGCAACGAGGTCGGTTACCTGACGCACAAGGTGGCCCGCAGCATGGGGCTACTGGGTTTCGACAACCAGGCGCGTGTCTGACACGGCCCGACGGTGGCAGGTCTTGCCCCGACGTTTGGCCGTGGAGCGATGACGAACCATTGGGTCGACATCAAGAACGCGGACGTGATTCTGGTGATGGGCGGCAATGCGGCCGAGGCGCACCCGTGCGGTTTCAAGTGGGTCACGGAAGCGAAGGCGCATCGCAAGGCAAGGCTGATCGTGGTCGATCCGCGCTTTACGCGTACCGCGTCGGTTGCCGACTATTACGTACCGATTCGCACCGGGACGGACATCGTCTTCCTGGGCGGGATCATCAACCATCTTCTAACGAACGACAAGATCCAGCACGAGTACGTGAAGAACTACACGGACTTATCGTTCATCGTGCGAGAGGACTTCGCATTCAACGACGGGCTCTATTCGGGCTACGATGCCGCCAGGCACAGCTACCCCGACAAATCGACGTGGGACTATGAGCGTGGCGACGATGGCTTCGTGAAGGTGGACGCGACACTGCAACATCCACGTTGCGTGTACAACCTGATGAAGCAGCACTACGCGCGCTATACGCCGGAGATGGTCGAAAAGACCTGCGGTACACCTAAGGATCAATTCCTGAAGGTGTGCGAGATGCTCGCGACCACGGCCGTGCCGGGCCGCGCCGGAACGATCCTGTATGCACTTGGCTGGACCCAGCATTCGGTCGGATCGCAGATGATCCGTACGGGTGCGATGGTGCAACTCCTGCTTGGCAACATCGGCATCGCGGGCGGCGGGATGAACGCGCTGCGCGGACACTCGAACATCCAGGGGCTGACGGACCTCGGACTGTTGTCGAACCTGCTGCCGGGGTACATGACGCTGCCGTCGCAAGCTGAACAGGACTACGAGGCGTATATAACGAAGCGCGCGACGCAGCCATTGCGGCCGAACCAGTTGAGCTACTGGAAGAACTATCGAAGCTTCTTCGTTAGTCTGATGAAAGCATGGTGGGGCGACACGGCGACGGCTGGGAACAACTGGTGCTTCGACTACCTGCCGAAACTCGACAAGCCATACGATATGTTGCAGGTGTATGAGCTGATGAACCAGGGCAAGATGACCGGCTACATCGCGCAGGGCTTCAATCCACTTGCTTCCGCGCCGAACAAGGCGAAGATGACCGCCGCTTTTTCGAAGCTGAAGTGGCTCGTGATCATGGACCCGCTCGCTACCGAGACATCGGAGTTCTGGAAGAACTATGGCGAGTTCAACGACGTCGATGCGTCGAAGATCCAGACCGAAGTGTTCCGTCTGCCGACCAGTTGCTTTGCCGAAGAACGCGGCTCGCTCGTCAGCTCGGGGCGCGTGCTGCAGTGGCATTGGCAGGGCGCCATGCCGCCCGGCGAAGCGAGGAGCGATCTGGAAATCATGTCGGGGCTGTTCCTGCGCGTCCGCAAGATGTACCAGGGGCAGGGCGGCAAGTTTCCGGACCCGATCGTCAATCTGAACTGGCCGTATGCGAATCCCGCAAGCCCCACGCCTGAAGAACTGGCGATGGAATATAGCGGCAAGGCGTTGGCCGACGTGGCCGACCCGAAGGACCCGGCCAAGGTGCTCGTGAAAAGAGGCGATCAGCTAGCGGGCTTTGCACAACTCAAGGATGACGGCAGCACATCGAGCGGCTGCTGGATCTTCTGCGGTGCGTGGACGCAGGCGGGCAACCAGATGGCGCGGCGCGACAACGCCGACCCGACGGGCATCGGGCAGACGCTCGGCTGGGCATGGGCGTGGCCGGCAAACCGACGCATTCTGTACAACCGGGCGTCATGCGACGTAAGCGGCAAGCCGTTCGATCCGACTCGCAAGCTGATCGCGTGGAACGGCCATACCTGGGGCGGAGCTGACATACCGGACTACAAGGTGGACGAACCGCCGGAAGCCGGCATGGGTCCGTTCATCATGAACCCGGAAGGGGTCGCGCGTTTCTTTGCGCGCGATGGGATGGCCGAAGGCCCGTTCCCTGAACATTACGAGCCGTTCGAGACCCCGCTCGGCTACAACCCGCTCCATCCGCAAAACGCGCAAGTAACGAGCAATCCAGCGGCCCGCGTGTTTCCGGGCGACCGTGCGGCGTTCGGCAAGGCGGCGGAATTCCCGCATGTCGCGACGAGCTACCGGCTCACCGAACACTTCCATTACTGGACGAAGCACGCGCGACTCAACGCGATCACTCAGCCGGAGCAGTTCGTCGAGATCGGAGAGGATCTCGCGAAGGAAGTCGGAGTGACGGCCGGAGACCGGGTGAAGGTGTCGTCGAATCGCGGGCACATGGTTGCGGTGGCGGTGGTCACCAAACGCATCAAACCTCTGATGATTGACGGCAAGAAGGTGCAGACCGTCGGTATTCCATTGCATTGGGGCTTCAAGGGCCTCGCGAAACCGGGCTATCTGATCAATACGCTTACGCCAGTGGTCGGCGACGGCAATACGCAGACGCCGGAATTCAAGTCCTTCCTCGTGAAAGTCGAGAAAGCCTGACCACGTGAGAGGAGAACGCGATGGCACTGCAATCGCTCGATATCAAGCGCGTGTCGGCCACTACGGTGCAGCCGCCGTCAGCGCGCGAGCCGGCTACGGGCAGCGTCGCGAAGCTGATCGACGTCACCAAGTGCATCGGCTGCAAGGCGTGTCAGACCGCGTGCATGGAGTGGAATGACCTGCGCGACGAAATCGGCACGAACGTCGGCGTCTACGATAACCCGCCCGACCTGACCGAGCACTCGTGGACGGTGATGCGATTCGCCGAATACGAGAACCCGGATGGCAACCTCGAATGGCTGATCCGCAAGGACGGGTGTATGCATTGCGAAGATCCCGGCTGCCTGAAGGCGTGTCCTTCACCCGGCGCGATCGTCCAGTACACGAACGGCATCGTCGATTTTCATGAGGAAAACTGCATCGGCTGTGGCTATTGCATCACCGGCTGTCCATTTAACATTCCGCGCATCTCGAAGCGGGATCATCGTGTGTATAAATGCACGCTGTGCTCGGATCGCGTCGCGGTGGGCCAGGAGCCAGCGTGCGTGAAGACGTGCCCAACCGGAGCGATCGTGTTCGGCACCAAGGACGACATGAAGCAGCACGCGGCGGAACGCATCGAGGACCTGAAGGAGCGCGGCTTCGAGCATGCGGGCTTGTACGATCCACCAGGCGTCGGCGGCACGCATGTGATGTACGTGCTGCACCATGCGGACAAACCATCGCTGTACCACGGGCTGCCGGACAATCCGAGGATCAGCCCATTAGTCGGTTTGTGGAAGGGCGTGGCGAAGCCGCTTGCATTGGGTGCGATGGCGCTGGCGGCGCTTGCAGGGTTTTTCCACTATACGCGCGTCGGCCCGAACGAAGTCACGCAGGAAGAGGAGGCCGCTGCCCGCGACGAGACACGCCGCCCGAAGGAGGGTTCCGATGAAAGTTGACCAAAATGCGGCAGACGCGAACCGGATTGTGCGCTATACCGCTAACGAGCGCACCAACCACTGGATTACCGCGATCAGTTTCGTGCTGCTCGCGTTGTCCGGGCTCGCGCTGTTTCATCCGTCGATGTTCTGGCTCACCGCGCTTTTTGGCGGCGGACAGTGGACGCGCATCATGCATCCGTTCGTCGGCCTGGTGATGTTCGTGTCGTTCCTGATTCTTGCGCTGCGCTTCTGGCGTCACAACCTGCTCGACAAGAGCGACCTCCAGTGGCTCAGGCAGATCGACGATGTGCTTGCGAATCGCGAAGACAAGCTGCCCGAGGTCGGCCGCTACAACGCCGGACAGAAGCTGCTCTTCTTTCTGATGGCCGCATGCTTGATCTTGCTGCTGCTAAGCGGCATTGTGATCTGGCGACGCTATTTCTCGGACTACTATCCGGTCTCGGTGATACGGCTGGCGGCGTTGATTCATGCGGCAACGGCGTTCGTGCTGATCGTGGGGATCATCGTGCACATCTATGCGGCGCTGTGGATCAAAGGCTCGATCGGCGCGATGACGCGCGGCACCGTGACGCTCGGCTGGGCGAGGAAGCATCATCCACGCTGGTTCCGTGAGAGCATCAAATAGGGCGTAGCTGATCACGTCGGGCGGGAAGCGATAGCCCGCATATGAAATGGCCGAGGTGGCAGGGGAGCCGTGCGATTGAGCGGTTCGTTTCATGCCGGCTATTGTCGCCGCACCCCCGCCGACTTGCCGACAACGTGACAGTACCTGTAAAAGCGTTGCTCCAAAAGAAAAACGCCCCGCAGGGCGTTTTCCAAAACCTCGGGCCGGCAACGAGCTCGCGCTCCCTGCCGGCAACACCCGATCAGAACTTGTGACGGATACCCACGCGGAATGCCAGCTGGTTGTCCGCGCCCGTGCCCGACGTGCTGAAGTAGCTCGTGCTCGAACCGATCTGCGCTTGCAGATCCTGCGTGCCGTTGTGGCCTGCGGCGATCTGGTAGATACCCAGTGCATACACGTCCGTACGCTTGCTCAGCGCGTAGTCGACGCTCAGATCAGCCTGGTTCCAGTGGCCCGTGTTGGCGTTGCTCAGGTGCATGTACGTGTAGCCTGCGCCTGCCGTCAGTGCCGGCGTGAATGCGTACTTCGCGCCCGCTTCGTATGCAGCGAACGTCGTCGAGCCGCCCGTGATCGGTTCGAAGCGCGTGTTCGTGTACAACGCCCACAGCGTCGCTGCGCCGATCGAATAACGGCCGCCGACGCCGAACGTGCGCAGATCGCGAACATTGGCGACTGCGACGTTAGCCATGCTGGTCGAGAACGCCGGGGTTGCCTGGCTCGGGTAACGGATGTCCGTGTACGCCGCGCCGATGCCGAACGGGCCGTTCGCGTAGTTCAGGCCGAAGCTGTATGCACGCGACGAACCTGCGACCGGTGCCGCGACCGTGCCGCTTGCCGGTGCGCCGGCGAATGCGCCAGCCTGGTTCGAGAAGCCGTACATCGCGCCGAAGGTCAGGCCCGAGAAATTCGCGCTGCTGAACTTGACCGAGTTGTTGATACGGCTCGACGTCAACTGGTCGACGTCGTTGATGTGGTAAGCGTAGTTACCCGCGACGGTTTGGCCACCGGTCGAGTAATTGCCGCCCAGGTAGTCCGTCGAAAACGAGTACTGGCGACCGAATGTCAGCGAGCCGATGTCGTTCTTCGACAGACCGACATACGCTTGACGGCCGAACATCGCGCCGCCCTGGCCAGCCGTGCCGTTGCCGCTGTTGAAGCCGTTTTCCAACACGAACAGTGCCTTCAGGCCGCCACCGAGGTCTTCGGTGCCGCGCAGGCCCCAACGGCTGCCTTGAGCAACGCCGTCGTCGTACTTGAAGAGCTTGTCGTGGCTAGTGCCCGACCTGGAGTTGTTCACGTAGCTGATGCCGGCATCGATCAGGCCATACAGCGTGACGCTGCTTTGCGCATGGGCGGCGCTGGCGAAGACGGCGAGAGTAGCGGCGGTCAATACTTTCTTGTTCAAGACATTCTCCGATTAAAAATTAAGCGATCGCGACGCCGGCTCTTCGGCGAGGTCGTGCGATGGGCGGAAATTTAAGGGAATGCAGAGTAAGGTCTGTGACAGCTTCGGTTATTTTTGTAATTTGTCGCGTCAACGCGACACTCACATCGCTTCACCTGGCTTCGCTATCGGAAATGGCTCATGCCACCCGCGTCTAAGCTCTTGCCGTTTCGCGCGGATATGCGTATGAAAAGTGATTGGTTTCAGGGCGCTGCGGCGGCATGCGACGTACAAAAGCAAATCGCCCGCTTGAATAGCGGGCGATTTGCTTTACAGCGAAAGGCTTTCGGGCCGGCGCCGAGCCGTAGCCCCGCTTGCTGCTTGTTGGCCGCTTGCTTACCGGTCAATTGCTCAACAGCGAGCCGCTTCTGAACGCCTTTGCGCCGGCAATGCGTGCGAACTCCAGGCCGGCCGTTGCAAAGCGCGTCAGATGCCGTGCGTACAACACGCCGGCCACACCGCTCTTCAAGGTCACGACGCGATCGGCCAGCGGATCGACGATATCGGCGATCTCAGTCCCCACGTCGACCCAGGTGCCGACTTCGCAGCGGTACACCAGTACGCCGCTGATCGGCGCGACGAGCGGCTCGGCGCCGGCGAGCGGCGTCGCGGCGAATTCGAGCGCCGGCAGCGGGGCGGGCGTGCCTTCGATCACGCCGCGCGAGGTCAGGTATTCGATGATCGCCTGCGCATCGCGATCGGCGTATTCGTACGACACCTCGCGCTGGCCGCGCAGTTCGATCGTCACTGAGATCGCGCCGTTCGGAATCGGGAAGCGCTCGCCGTACCTGCCGCGTAGATCCGACCAGCAGAAGCTGTGGATTTCGTCGAACGGATTGCCCACCGAATTCAACGCGAGCAATGACGCCTTGGCGTCCAGATAGCACGCGAGCGGCTCGACTTCCGGCCACAGATCGGGGTTCGTGTAGAGGTGCATCGCGGCTTCCCAGTCGCAATGCAGATCGAGCACGACGTCGGCGTCGCAGGACAGCTTTTGCAGTGCGAGACGCTGCGATTCAAGTTCGGTTTCCGGCTTTTGCTCGTCGAGCGCCTCACGCATCGCCGCGCGGATCGCGAGGCGATTGGCGTCGATGTTGTCGGTCAGGCGCGCCTCGATGCCCGGCTGCACTAGCGCCGACAGGTCGTAGAAGTTGCGGTTGAAGTTCTGCGCGCTGTTGGTTTCGAAGCGGCCGCTCAGGTGGCCGAGAAAGTGCTGATTCAGACCGATCGGATTCGCCACCGGCACGATCACGACCTCGCCGCGCACCTTGCCGGCGGCTTCCAGCGCGGCGAGCTTGCGGCGCAGCGCCCACGACACCAGCATGCCGGGCAACTCGTCGGCATGCAGCGACGACTGGATGTAAATCTTCTGCCCGCCGCCGGGACCGTAGTGAAAACTCGTCAGGTTGCGGGCGGTGCCGAGCGTCGGCGCAATCAGCGGATGGGTTTGGGTTTGCATGGTTTTCAAGTGCGCGGGCAAGTGGGGCGGGCCGTGCTATGTCGTTGATTACAGGGAAAAGATTGTCTCGTGATCGGTCTGCGGGGGGCCGTCGCGCGGCGCCTCGATCGCACGATCTTAGCCGATATGGCGCGGTGGATGGTTTTGCGCTGCGTCGTGTGGACGGCCTTGCAAACAAAACGGGCCCCGCGTGTGGCGGGGCCCGTCCTGGTCACGTTGCCTCGCGCGGCGCGCCTTTCAGACACGCCACGCTGGATCGGCTGCCGTATTAGCTGCCGTACACGTCGAAGTCGAAGTACTTCTTCTCGAGCTTCTTGTACGTACCGTCCTTGATGATGTCGGCAATCGCCTTGTCGACCTTCGCCTTCAGATCGGCGTCTTCCTTGCGCATGCCGATGCCGGCGCCGCTGCCGAGGATCTTCGGATCGTCCAGATCCTTGCCGACGAACTCGAAGCCCGCGCCGCGCGGCGTCTTCAGGAAGCCGATGTCAGCTTGCACCGCGTCTTGCAACGCAGCATCCAGACGGCCCGACAGCAAGTCGGCGTAGACCTGGTCCTGGTTCTGATACGGCACGACCTTCGCGCCCTTCGTTTCCCAGTACGTCTTTGCGTAGGTTTCCTGGATCGTGCCTTGCTCGACGCCCACCGTCTTGCCCTTGAGCGAATCGGCCGTCGGCTGGATGCCGGAACCCTTCTTCGCGACGAGGCGCGTCGGCGTGTTGAACAGCTTCGACGAGAAAGCAATCTGCTCGGCGCGTTGCGGCGTCATGGACATCGACGACAGCACGCCGTCGAACTTCTTCGCCTTCAGTGCCGGGATCATGCCGTCGAAGTCGTTTTCAACCCATACGCATTTGGCCTTCAGGCGCGCGCAGATTGCATTGCCGAGGTCGATGTCGAAGCCAACGAGCTTGCCGTCCGAGCCCTTCGACTCAAACGGAGGATAGCTGGCGTCAACGCCGAAACGGATAGTCGACCAATCTTTAGCGTGTGCGCCAATCGAGACGGTGGCAAGCAGAGCAACCGTCAAAGCCGCTAGCAGTTTTTTCACTGTTTAACTCCTCGGTGTAGTTCAAATACTCCCGCATGCGGTTGTGCCGCAGCGGGACGTCCGGCGCGAATCACGACCGGACCTGGTTTAGTCTGCCGGCCGGGGCGGCCAGCAGCGCGCGCCAAGCTTATCAGTTCAAAAAGATTGGGTAGCTAGTGAAACACCGGATAGCGAACGGGAATAGCTTCTAAAGCCTGAATAGGGCGGTAATTCGACTGTGCTGTTGATGTGAATTGCATTGCTGGGCTTTCTATCGTTTGCTGTGTTGTAAAGGTGCTGTAAAGAAATTGGCTAATGTGCGGATTCGAAGCGGATTTCGTCGCAGACCAGGTTGACGATCAGGCTGGCTGTAAAAGTCACCCTTCTATTCCCTTCTATTTCCTTCTGGTTCCTTGCCTCCTGCCCCTTGCCGAACGAATCCGCGAGCTCGCCGCTGACGGTGCCGTGTCAGGCGCGCCGAAGCTTGCGCTTCGAGCGTTCCCTTGGCCCGGTTCAGTTAAAGATTCCGTGAGGCGATCCGTTATACATAAATGAGTGGGCGCGAGGTGAGCCGTTGAGTGCATCTTGCCGGCAGCCTGTTCCTGCCGGCGCCGGCGAGGCCGAACCAAAAACGCCTTCCTTGGCGCTATCATCGACGCGCTGCGCGCTTGCCGCACAGCGTTGGCGAGCTTATCTGTCTGAACGAAGTCATTCGACACACCGCGCCGGCGGCCAACTGCCGCCTGGCGGTACGCTCGTCGTCACGGCATTCCGCCGGGGCGATGTTGATGGAATGCACACGATTTGGAGGGCAGATGAAATGCACGGTGGCAACCCATCGTTCCAGCGGCGAACCGCAGCCGGTGCACGGCGCCCGGATCCATCGCGCAACGGCGCTTTTCCCGGATTTTTGACGCTGCTGCTGAGCGCCGTTTTTTGCGCTAGCCTTTTGTCGTCCGCGCCGGCTGCCGCCGACGAGAAGGTTCTGCGCGTGCTGGCATGGCCGGGGTATGCGGACAGCGACGTGGTCAAAACTTTCGAAGCGCGTTTCCATGCGAAGGTGGAAGTCACGCTGGTCGATTCCGACGAGGCGCTATGGGACCAGATGCACGGCAAAGGAGGCGCGCCGCAATTCGACGTGCTGGCAGCCAATACCGCCGAAATCCAGCGCTATACCCGCGCGAATCTGCTGACGCCGCTCGATCTGGCCAGTCTGCCCAATACTCGAAGACAATTGCCGCGTTTTCAGGCGCTGTCGTCGATCGCGGGATTGACGACGGCCGGCAAGGTGTACGCCATTCCATTCACTTATTCGTCGATGGGACTGATCTATGATCGCAAGCAGATTGCCGTTGCGCCGCGCTCGATGCTCGAATTGTGGAACCCGCGTTACCGCGGCAAGGTTCTCGACTTCAACAGCGCCCAGCATAATTTCTCGTTCACGGCGCTGGCGCTGGGCTATGCCCATCCCTTTCAGCTCGATGCCGCGCAGATGCGCGTGATCGCACACAAGCTGGTCGACCTGCGCCGCAACTTGCTGACGTATTACACGCTGCCGGAAGAGGCGACCGCGTTCTTCATTCAACACAAGGCTGCCTTGATGTTCGGCAACTACGGCACCCAGCAGGTCGCTTTGCTGCGTCGCGCCGGCGCGGACGTGGGCTATGTGATTCCCGACGAAGGCGCGCTCGCGTGGCTCGACTGCTGGGCGATGACCATTTCAGCGGCCGATCGTCCGCTTGCGCTCGCGTGGATCAACTACATGCTCGAACCGGACGTCAGCGAGTTGTTGACGCAGCGCCAGGGGCTCGCCAACACCTTGACTGAGTCCGCGGAAAACCGCGATGATGCGCGCATCGTCTGGATCGGCCCGGTGGAGGATATCCAGCGGCGCGAGGACCTGTGGAGCAAAATCGTGTCGGGAGACCGCTCGGAGCGCTTTTGATGATGCGTCCAGGCCTGACGTTCAAGTTATCGGTGCTGCTTGCGTGCATTGGTGTGCTGGCGTCCGGCGCGACCGGCTATTACGCGTACCGTGCCAATCGCACGATGCTGGTGAGCGAAGCCGAACGCAGCTTGCTGACTTCGACGGAACTGCTGGGCGAGCGCTTTTCAGTGGCGATGGACGATGCCGCCGCCGACGCCCTGGTGCTCGGCAGCATGCCGTCCGCGGCCGAGGTCGCGCAGACCGACAACGGTCTTGGCCCGAATGCGCCGCGCGAAAGGCTGGCACAGGTGTTTGCCAGTTTCATGGCCCACCACCCCGAATATTTGCAGATCCGTCTGATCACCCGTGAGCACTACGGGCTGGAACTGATCCGTTTCGATCGCGACGCCAGGCGCACGGTGCGCGTCGCGGGGCGCGCGTTGCAGGAGAAAGGCCAGTTCGCGTACGTGTTCGATACGCTGGCCTTGCCGCCGGAGCGCATCTATACCTCGCCGATCACGATCAATCGCGAGTACGGCGCGCATTCGGCCGAAGGCAAACCGACACTGCGGCTCGGCACGCCGGTGGCGAACGAAAGTGGCGCGGTGGTGGGCGTCGTGGTTCTCGACATCGACCTCGCCGGATTGCTCAAACGTCTGCAGAGCGATCTGCCGCGCAGCTACCAGGTCTATCTCGCCAACGAGTGGGGCGATTTCCTGGTCCATCCCGATGCCTCGAAAACGTTCGGCTTCGACAAGGGGCGGCGCTTCTTCATGCAGGACAGTTTTGCCGCCGCCAGGCCGCTCTTCGAACAGTCCAGAAGCGAAGTGCTTCTGAAAGGTCTGGTGCGCTCGGGGCTGGACGCCGGCCTGGTGCTCGCTTTCGTTCGCCGGCCGTTCGGCGCGGCCGAAGGCAATCGCTTCATCGTGCTGGGCCTCGCCAAGCCGCTTGACGATGTGCTCTCCGGCGCTAACCTGCTGGGCAGCCGGATCATCCGGATGGTGCTGATTTCGAGCGCGATGGCGATCCTGCTCGCGATCCTGTTTGCCCGCGCGCTAACCAGGCCTCTGCACATTCTGTCGCACGCAGCGACCCATCTGTTCGCCGGACACTCGATGGAAACGCTGCCGCTCAAACGCACCGACGAAATCGGCGTACTGGCGCGCTGCTTCGATCGTCTGCGCCGCGAAATCAAATCGCAAATGGATGCGCTGCACAACAAGCAACATGAACTCGTTCATCTCGCCACGCACGACATGTTGACCGGACTGCCCAACCGGATGTTGTTCATGCAGAAACTCGAGGCGGCGATCGGCGAGGCGACGAAGCGCGACGAACGGCTGGCCGTGCTGTTCGTCGATCTGGACCGCTTCAAGCAGATCAACGATCAGTTCGGCCATTCCGTCGGCGACAAGGTGCTCGTTGCGGTGGCGCGGCGTCTGAGAAATGGGCTGAGCCCCGTCGATGTCGTGGCCCGGCTGGGCGGCGACGAGTTCATCGTGCTGATCGAAGGCTCGCGTTCCGCCGATGCGGCGCCAAAGATCGCGGCGCGGATCATGGACATGCTGAATGAGGCGTTGCTGATCGATGAGCATTGCATGACGGTGGGCGCCAGCATCGGCATCAGCCAGTTTCCGGTCGACAGCGCCACTGCCGAGGCGTTGCTGCTCAACGCCGACGCCGCGATGTACGCGGCCAAATCCGGCGGACGTTGTGCGTATCTGAGCTACCAGGACCTGCTCGACGCGCAGAAGCTCGAAGAGGAGCGAGGCATGCAGGATGGTGCGGAAGGCGGCGACGCCGAGCCTACGGCTGGAAGCGCCGGTTTGGCGCTGTGAGCCGGGCTGAGCGCCTGACGGTCTGGACGCTCGCGGCCAGTAACGAGGCCAGCAACGAGGCCAGCAACGAGGCCAGTAACGAGGCCAGTAGCGAGTTCATTGCGAAGCGGCGATCGCGCCGCGTGCGCCGTATTCGTGGAGCAAGCGCAGCGCGTCATGAAGCGTGGTGATGAAGCGCGGCTGCGCGGCGAGATGCGCCGGAAACACTTCCCGCACGGACAATAACGCGGCAAGCAGCGCCTGCGGCTCGCCACGCGCCGACGCCGCGAGCGCTTTCAATCTATCGCCAAGCGGATCGCTGATTTCGTAGCGTGTGCCGTCGTCCGCATGGCCACGCAAAAACATCATCCAGGCGGCAAGCGCCAGCGCCAGACGCGTGAACGGCTGGCCCGCCTCGATCCTGGCTGCAATCGTGCCGAGCAGACGCGGTGGAATCTTCTGGCTGCCGTCCATTGCGATCTGCGCGCAGCGATGTTTGAGCGCCGGGTTCGCGTAACGCTCGAGCAGTGCGTCCCGGTAGGCGAGCAGGTCGAACGACGCGGGCACAGTCAGGGTCGGCGCGATTTCGTGCGTCATCATCGCGTGAATGAGATTGCGCATGGCGGGGTCGGCGATCGCCGCGTCGATGGTATCGAAGCCGCCCAGCATCGACAGATACGCAAGCGTCGAATGCGTGCCGTTCAGCATGCGCAGCTTCGCCAGCTCGAACGGGGTGACGTCGTCGACGAGTTGTGCGCCGACCGCGTCCCACGCGGGACGTCCCCCCGGGAAACGATCTTCGATCACCCATTGCCGGAACGGCTCGCACGGCACCGGCGCGGCGTCCTGATAGCCGAGTGCAGCGGCGGCCGTTGCGCGTTCGGCGCCGGTGGTGGCCGGCACGATGCGATCGACCATCGTCGATGGAAACGCGACTTCGGCGGCGATCCAGTCGGCCAATGAGGGATCGAGTTGCCGTGCGAACGAACAGACCACCTGGCGCAGCGCGGCGCCGTTATGCGCGAGGTTGTCGCATGACAGCACGGTAAACGGCTTGCCATCCGCAGTGCCGGCATTGCCCGCACTGTCACGCCGCTCGCGCAAGGCGGCCACGAGAATGCCCGGCACCGTGCGCGGCGCGAGCGGGTGTGCCAGATCGTGTGCGACGGCGGCATCGTCGAGCGCGACCTCGCCCGTTTTCGGGTCGCGGCAATAGCCTTTTTCAGTCACCGTCAGCGAAACGATTCGCACCAGCGGATCGGCAAGCCGTGCGAACAGCGCCGCGTGATCGTGCGGCATGGCCAGCACTTCACGCAACGCGCGCACGACCGTCACCTCTGCGCCGTGCGGCCCGCGTTCGACCACGCTGTACAAACCTTGCTGCTTCATGAGCGCGTCGCGCTTGCCGAGGTCGCCTTGCAGCGTCACGCCGCAAATACCCCAATCGCCACCCGCGGCCAGCATGGCTTCTTCCGTATAGAGCACCTGATGCGCGCGATGAAAATTGCCGATGCCCAGATGCACGATGCCGATGCGCGGCTCGCGCCACTGCGGCGACAACAGGTGGGCTCCCAGTGCGGGCAATGCGTGGCGGGCGAGGCTCGGCAGGGCGTCAGCAGAGGTCATGAGAGGCGATCCAGAGAGCGGAGACGGGCTTGAAAAGGGCTTGAAAAGGGCTTGAAAAAAGGCTTGAAAAACGGTGTCGATTAGCGGGAAAACCCTGATTTGACGACTTACTATACTTGTATGGTAGCATCGTTCGCACGGCTTGAGTGATGCATGACATAGGTGTTTTCGCAGCTCGGCCACCGCTCCAGAACCGCCATGAAAAGCTGCAAGTTGCATGCCGCCGCATGGCGCGGTCCGCAACTCGCCTCTGCAAGGAAAATGTCATGAAGATCGTTCGCGCCGACGTGATCGTCACGTGCCCGGGCCGCAATTTCGTCACACTGAAAATCGTCACTGATGAAGGCGTGCACGGTATCGGCGATGCAACGCTGAACGGCCGCGAACTCGCGGTCGCGTCGTATCTGAAAGACCACGTGTGTCCGCTGTTGATCGGCCGCGATCCGGGCCGTATCGAAGACACCTGGCAATACCTGTACAAAGGCGCGTATTGGCGCCGCGGGCCGGTCACGATGACGGCGATCGCCGCCGTCGATATGGCGCTGTGGGACATTCTCGGCAAGGTCACGGGCATGCCGCTGTACAAGCTGCTCGGCGGCGCGTCGCGCGACGGCGTGATGGTGTACGGCCATGCCACCGGCCGCGACATTCCCGAGGCGCTCGATCGCTACGCCGAACATGTCGAAGCCGGCTATCAGGCCATCCGCATTCAATGCGGTGTGCCGAATATGCGCTCGGTATACGGCGTCTCGAAAGGCAGCGGCATGTACGAGCCTGCCACCAAAGGCGCGGTCGAAGAGCAGAGCTGGTCGTCGGAAAAGTATCTCGACTTCGTGCCGAAGCTGTTCGAAGCGGTGCGTGACAAGTTCGGCTTCGCTACGCATTTGCTGCATGACGTCCACCACCGTCTGACGCCGATCGAGGCGGCGCGTCTCGGCAAGTCGGTCGAGCCGTATCGGCTCTTCTGGATGGAAGACCCGACGCCCGCCGAAAACCAGGCCGGCTTCCGGCTGATTCGCGAACATACGGTTACGCCGATCGCAGTCGGTGAAGTGTTCAACAGCATCTGGGATTGCAAACAGTTGATCGAGGAGCAGTTGATCGACTACATCCGCGCGACCTTGACGCACGCGGGCGGCATTACGCATCTGCGGCGTATTGCCGATTTTGCTTCGCTGTACCAGGTGCGCACCGGTTGCCACGGTCCATCCGATCTGTCGCCGGTGTGCATGGGTGCGGCGCTGCACTTCGATCTGTGGGTGCCGAACTTCGGCGTGCAGGAGTACATGGGTTTTCCGGCGGAAGCGCTCGAGGTGTTCCCGCATGCATGGCGCTTCGATCACGGCGTGATGCATCCCGGCGAGGCGCCGGGCCACGGCGTCGATATCGACGAAGCGGCTGCCGCGCGCTATCCGTACGACCCGGCCTATCTGCCGGTCGCGCGTCTCGAAGATGGGACGCTGTGGAACTGGTGAGCGGGTGAGCTGATTCGCCCCGCAAGCCCAATAACAGAATGGAGACACGCGTGAATCCAGCACGCCCGCAAGCCGCCGCGCCGGCCAGCACCGCCATGCTGCGCCGCGTCGCCTTCGCCTCGACCATCGGCACCGCAGCCGAGTACTACGACTTCTTCGTGTACGGCACCGCCGCCGTGCTGGTGTTCGGCCAGAAGTTCTTTCCTGCAGACGACCCGCTGATCGGTACGCTAGCTGCCTTCGCGACCTACGCGGTCGGGTTCCTGGCGCGGCCGCTGGGCGGCATCGTGTTCGGTCATTTCGGCGACCGCGTCGGCCGGAAGAAAGCACTGATCGTGACGATCCTGATCGTCGGCCTGGGTACGTTCGTGATCGGCCTGCTGCCGGACTATCAGTCGATCGGTATCTGGGCGCCCATCGCATTGATCGTGATTCGCGTGCTGCAAGGGTTCGGCGTGGGCGGCGAGCAGGCGGGCGCCGTGTTGCTGACGGCCGAATACGCACCGCCTGTGCGGCGCGGCTTCTTCGCAAGCCTGGTGCAATTGGGTGCGCCTGCCGGTTTTCTGATTCCGTCCGGGTTGTTCGCGGTGCTCAGCGCAACGTTGACGCAGGCGCAACTGCTCGACTGGGGCTGGCGCATTCCGTTTCTCGCCAGCGCGTTGCTGGTCGCCGTGGGTCTGTATATCCGCTTGCGGACCGAAGAGTCGCCGATCTTCGCCACGATCCAGCGCACCAAGGCGGTGGCTTCACGTCCGGTGGTCGAAGTGGTGCGGCAGTTTGGTCCAACCATCGTCAAGGGCGTCGGCGCCAAGCTGATCGAGGCGTGCACCTTCGCGATGTACACGATGATCGTGCTCGCCTACGGCAAAGCACATGGCATTGCTCAAAGCATGCTGCTGCAAACGGTGATCGTTGCGGTGGCGCTCGAGCTCATGACGATTCCGCTCGCCGGCGCGTTGTCCGATCGCATCGGCCGGCGGCCGACCTTTATCGCCGGCGCGCTGCTGCATGTGACGCTGGTGGTGCCGTTCTTCATGGCGATCGATAGCGGCAATCGTGCGACGATCCAGCTCGTGATGATTCTGGCGATCAGCGTCGGCCACAGTCTTTGCTATGCGCCGCAAGCGGCGTTGTTCCCTGAATTGTTCCCGGCGCGCGTGCGTTGCAGCGGCATTGCGCTGATCTGGCAGATCGGCTCTTTGCTCGGCAGCGGTGTGCTCGGTCTGCTGGCCGTCAAGCTGATCCAGGTGACGCATGGCAACTCGCTCGCGTTGATCCTTTATGTCGCAGTGCTCGGCATCGTGTCGGCAGTGTCGCTGTTTGCGTTGCCGGAAACCGCGCCGCGCCGGCGCGGCGGCGATCTCCAGGATTGGGGCGCCGGCGAACTGCCGCAGGAGTACACGTCCGCGCAAGGCCTCTCATCTTCATCTTCGTCGTCAATCGCGCAGCCCTGAGCGCGCGACTTTTGCCCTACCGGAGTTCACCATGCTGGCAGCCGTGCTTCACGAACCCAAACTGATCCGCATCGACGAAGTCGAGCCGCCCGAACCCGGCCCCGGCCAGGTGCGCGTGCGCGTGCGCGCCGGCGGCATTTGCGGCTCGGATCTCTCGTACTACTTCAAGGGCAAGAGCGGCGACTTCGCGGTGCGCGAGCCGTTCGTGCTCGGGCATGAAGTGGCCGGCGAGATCGATTCGCTCGGCGTGGACGTCGGCGTGGACATGAACCTGACGCCCGGGCAGCGCGTCGCCGTCAATCCTGGGCTCGCCTGCGGGACGTGCCGCTTTTGCCTCGGCGGCATGCCGAATCATTGCCTCAACATGCGCTTCATGGGCAGCGCTTCGACGTTTCCGCATACGCAGGGCATGTTTCGTCAGTACATCGTTGTCGCGGCGCGGCAGTGCGTGCCGGTGCCGGATGGCGTAGATTTCGCGCAGGCTTCGATGGCCGAACCGCTCGCCGTCGCGTTGCATGCGGTGAAGCGGGCCGGCTCGCTGGTCGGCGCGAGCGTCCTGCTGGTGGGCTGCGGGCCGATCGGCTGCATTCTGCTGACGGTTGCGCGCCGCGCGGGCGCGCATCGCACAGTCGCGCTCGATCTGTCGAGCCGCGCGTTGCAGGTGGCCTGGCTACTCGGCGCGGATCAGACCGTGAACGCTGCCGATAGCACCACGATCGATCAATGGTCCGCGCAACGCGGCACCTTCGACGTCGTCATTGAAGCGTCGGGCAGCCCCGCCGGTCTCGACACGGCGCTGCGCTCGGCGCGGGCGGGCGGCACGGTGATCCAGGTGGGCAATCTGCCGGCCGGCCAATCGCCGGTGGCGGCCAATCTCGTGATGGCCAAAGAACTCCGCTACCAGGGCTCGTTCCGTTTCACCGACGAATACGCGATCGCCGCCGAGGAAATCGCCTCGGGCAAGGTCGATCTGCGGCCGCTGATGACGCATGCGTTCGCGATGAGCGAGGCGAACCACGCGTTCGAAGTGGCGCTCGACCGCTCGCAGTCGATGAAGGTGCATCTGAACTTCGACTAGGCACTCGACACCCACTGACCGTGGCCGGGGCATTGCATCCGCAGCGCCTCCACAATTCATTAAAACGCCCGCAAAGAGGCGAACCGAAAGGAGACATCCGATGATCAAGAGCCAACGCTGGTTTGTCGTCGCGCTGCTGTTTCTGGCAGGCGTGATCAACTATCTCGACCGCTCGGCGCTGTCGATCGCCGCGCCGCTGATCCAGAAGGACCTGCACTTCTCGCATGCGCAGATGGGCATTGTGTTCAGCAGTTTTTTCGTCGGCTACGCGCTATTCAATTTTGTCGGCGGCGTGCTCTCGGACAAGGTCGGTGCGAAGCGCGTGTTCGGCACCGCAATGGGCGTCTGGTCGGTTTTCTGCGGCGCGACAGCATTGGCGACGGGCATCGGTTCGCTGATCGTGCTGCGCGTGTTGTTCGGCATGGGCGAAGGTCCGTTCAGTTCGTCGAACAGCAAGATGGTCAACAACTGGTTTCCACGCAAGGAAGTCGCGAGCGCGATCGGCGTGATCAGTTCGGGCACGCCGCTCGGCGGCGCGCTGGCGGGCCCGGTGGTGGGTTTCATGGCGGTGCAGTTCGGCTGGCGCTGGGCCTTTGTCGCGATCATGATGCTGGGGCTCGCGTGGCTCGTAGTGTGGGCGGCGACGACCACCGAACATCCGCACGAAAATTCGCGCGTGACGCCTGACGAGATGGATCTCATCCGCGCGGGCCAGGCCGATGAACATGCCATCGCTCATTCGGCCGATGGCGAACGGTTCGGTCTCGGCCACTTCTTGCGCAAGCCGATCATTCTCGCGACCGCCTTTGCGTTCTTCTCATACAACTACGTGTTGTTCTTCTTCCTGTCGTGGTTCCCGACCTACCTGACCGAAGCGCATCATCTGAGCTTGCATGACATGAGCTTCGCAACCGTGATCCCATGGGTGCTCGGCAGCATCGGGCTGGCGGCGGGCGGCTTCATCTCGGACTTCATCTTGCGCCTGACCGGCAAGCCGCTGCTCTCGCGCAAGCTCGTGCTCGGCACCTGTCTCGGCGCGGCAGCGGTGTGCGTGGCGTTGGCCGGACGCGTTGCCAGCGTGCAAGGCGCGGTCGCGCTGATGTCGGTGTCGATCTTCTTCCTGTATGTGACGGGCGCGGTCTACTGGGCCGTGATTCAGGACACCGTGCCGCGTGAACACGTAGGTGGTGTGGGCGGTTTCGTGCACCTGCTGGCGAATCTGGCCGGCGTGATCGGGCCCGCGGTGACCGGCTTCATCGTCGAGGCGACTCACGGCACTTACGGCAGTGCGTTCGTGCTGGCGGGCGCGGTCGCGGTGCTCGGCGCGGCGTGTTCGCTGGTATGGATTCGCGAGCCGCGCGCAAGCGCTCTGCGTATGAAACGTGCATGGTAGTATGGTGCGACGCGCTTGCATGGGTTCAGCGCGCGTGCCGTCTCCCTCGTATTTCATCCGCTGCTTTGTCCGATGCCGAACAAAAACCTTCACGCTGCTGACTCGTCTATCTCCGCCGATATGCTGCTCGCAGCGCCTCGTGCGCGGCGGCGCGCGGCCGTGTCGGCCGGCCCGCGCGCCGAACTGCCGGATCTGACCGCCAGCGTCTCGTTCGATTCTCACGAGCCGATCGGCAAACAGATTTTCCGCGCGTTGCGCCAGGCGATTTTCGTGGGCCAGATGGTGCCGGGCACGCCGCTCTCGGAGAAGGAAGTGTCGGACATGTTTCAGGTGTCGCGGCAGCCGGTGCGCGAAGCGTTCATCAAGCTGGTCGAAGCGGGCGTGCTGCAAGTGCTGCCGCAGCGCGGCACCTTCGTTAAACGCATTTCGCCGCGCCAGGTGCGCGAAGGCCGCTTCATTCGCGAGGCGATCGAGACAGCGGTGGTGCGCAAGGCGGCTGTGTCGATCACCGACGAACAGTTGCAGGCGCTCGCCGACAATCTGCGCGATCAGAAGCTCGTCGCGAAATCGAACGACACCGCCGCCTTCCTCGCGCTCGACGAGGCCTTTCACTTCGCGATCGCCCAGGCCATCGACTGCACGGCGGCATGGGAGACGATTCAGGACATCAAGGCGCAGATGGATCGGGTGCGCTACCTGAGCTTGCCCGACGTTTCGCCGCTCGACCTGCTGATCAAGCAGCACGCGAAGATTCTTGCCGGGCTGCGCGCGCACGACCCCGGCGCTGCGGAGGAAGCGATGCGCCGGCATCTGCGCGAGATTCTGGTGTCGCTGGGGCCGATTGCCGAGCGCAATCCTGCGTGGTTCGAAGCAGACGAGCCGGAGCGCGTACCGCTGTCGACTTGACGCGCCCCGACAAGCGGCCCGCGCGCCTTCAGTCTCGCAGGCGGCCTGAGAACCTCGCAGCCTGATTCACCGTTCCCCGATTCATCCCTCCCGGCTGTGCCGCTTGTCGACACCCGCGTGTCGACACGGCTTCCTGATGGCCAATCATCAGACGATTTCATCGCCGAAAACGCGAGGCAACTTTGCCTGGATCGGTGCCTCGGTGAGCGCCGAAGCAATCGTTTGCGCGGATCTTGAGGTAACTATTTTTGTTTTTGCGGAGGCGTTTTCCGCATATCAACTTTCTCCACCGGCCTGCCGAAAACCACGTTACAGCAACGAGACTGACTGGAGATTCGCGTGAAGCGACAGATGATGTTTGTGGTGGCCGTTCTCGCGTTGGCCGGATGCGCACAGATGCCGTCCTCGACTGCCGCACGGCCGGACAAGGCGCCGAACGAAGTTATCAGTTTCGAAATTCCGCCGGACGCGCTCGGCGCGCGCGACCCGCAGCTCACCGCCGTGCTTGCCAAAGCAGGCGCGTTGGCTGCCGCGCAGAAGCAGTCCACGGTTGTTCTCGTCACCGCGCTGGGTCAGGACTTCGCGTACCTGAATCAGGCTGTATGGAAGGGCGTGCCGGCACAGCGGACGACAAAAGTGAGCTTCGAGAATCGGACTGCCGGCCTCGGTCAGCCGTATAGCGTGTCGATCAGGACGGTTCAATGAAGGAGGCCATCGAGATGTTCCGGATGACTTTACTGGCGGTGGCAATGCTTCTGAGCGCGCCGGCCTTCGCGGGGCAGCCGGGGGCCGACCTGCAGTCGGCGAGCGCTTTTCCCGCCGCGGCGGACAAGGTGTATCCGCCGCTGCCGTCGCTGGCGATGCTGCCGCCGTCGAGCGGCGACGATGACGACTTGCCGCTGAAGCCGGCGCCGCATCGAAAGAAGCCGCGCGCGCCGGTACACGTTCAGGAGCTCAAGCCGCCGCCGGGCCCGGTCGTACGGCTCGTCGTATCCGACGCCTCGCATGCTTACCTCGACTCCGTGCAACGGCAGATCGATCAGGCGTCGATCAAGTAAGTCGGCCGGCGAGCCGGAGCTCACTACTCTTTATCGCTATCAAGCGGGGGGATGAATCATGTCCTTGAAAATCTGCGTGGCTGCGCTCGCATGGCTGTCGGTGTGCGGCACGGCGTACGCGGCCGACGATTGCTTCAACGAAGCCGCGGCTTATCAGGGCGTCAACCCGTGGGTATTACGCGCGGTTGCATGGTACGAATCGAAGGGGGACCCGAGCGCAATCCGGCAGAACGCGAACGGTTCGATCGACGTCGGTCAGCTGCAGATCAATTCAATTCATTTCGGCGACCTTAAGCGCGAAGGCGTACCGCATCGCGCGCTGACCGACCCGTGCGTCAACGTCTACGTGGCCGCCTGGCTGCTGAAACAGAAGATGGTCAAGCACGGCAATACCTGGCGCGCGATCGGCGCCTACCATTCGGAATCGCCGAAACGGCGCGACGCCTACGCACGCGGCATTCAGCAGGTACTGGTCGCATGGGGGCAGTTGCCGTCCGCCCGCTAGGCATGCCCGGCACGAGCGAGCCGCCCGCACAGGGCAGCGGCGTGGGCCGGGTGCCGGACTGCGCAGCGCCGTCACGAAAACGCAGCGTTGATCGACTATCATGAGGCGCCCGAAGGCCTCGCTTTCACGCGCGACGCGGCGCCATGCATGCCGCGTCGTGCGGAGAAAACGGCGCCTTGCCAACCGCGCCTGCTGAGGCCTCCCCGTGATCGGATCACATACGCGTAAAGCGGCAGTGCTGGTGGCGCTTGCCGGTATCGGCCTCGCCATCGGCGCGCCTTTCGTCCTCAATTCGCAGGCGGCGCTCGCCGGGCTGCGCGACGTCTCCTTGTACGTCTTCGTTGCGCTTGTCGCGAGTGCCGCGCTCAGCGCGATGGCCAAGGCCGGCAAGCTGCATCTGATGCAAACCGCGCTCGGATGTCGTGTGAGCTTCCTGCGCACTTTCGCCATCACGCTGGCCACCGATTTCGCGTTTCTGGCCTCTCCGCTGGGCGCGGCAGGCTACGGGGTCAACCTGGGCTTGCTGCAGCGCGCCGGCGCATCCTGGGCGCTGGCGACAACCGTCGTCGGTGCGGATCAGGCGCTCGATCTGGCGTTTTTCGCGAGCGCCGTGCCGATTTCCCTTCTGTTTTCATTTGGGCCGCTGACGCGAGTGATTCCACGCGAGATTGCGCCGCTCGTCTTCGCCGTGCTGGCCTGCGGCGCGTTTTTAGCCGGCGTCGTCTGGTTCAACCGTCGGCGTGTGGCGGCGGCATTGGACGCCACCGGCCAGCGAGTTCGCTGGCTGAACGAGCGTCGAGCGAGGTGGAGCCGGTTTTGCCGCAGCGTTCGCGCGCAATGGCTGGAACTGGTGGCCGGGCCCAGCTGGCGGCTTGCCGCCTTGTTGTTGCTGACGACGCTCCAGTGGCTGCTTCGCTATGGCGCCCTCTGGTTTATCTTGCGCGAACTCGGCTACCGCCTGCCGTTGGGTTTCGTGCTGGCCGTGCAGGCGGTCGCCCTGCATGCTGCGCTATGGACCGGTGTACCCGCTGGCGGCGGCACCGGCGATATGGCGCTGGCTGCCGCGTTCGCGAGCTGGCTGCCCCGTGCGAGCATCGCGACGGCATTGGTGCAGTGGCGCTTCGCGACGCTCTACTGTCCGCTGATGCTGGGCGCGGCAGGTTTCGTTGCGCTTGCGACGAGGCGCGGCGGCACGCTCCCCGCGGCCGAATGAGTCACAAGGCTAAAGCCAACGGAACGGCTCGGTGAACACGCTTCACCGCGAGTTGTCCGGCGCCTTTCTGATGCGCGCCGAAAAACACGCGCGTGGACCGTGCTCGACGCGTAAGCGAAGCAGTTGAAAGGTCTGTGAAATCAGCGCGAGCGGATAAGCCACCTTCAGGATGTCCGCGATCATGCGCCATTCCGCGCGTATGCCCTTCCAGTAGCCGAGCTTCTCGGTTTTGCGAGCCTGCGTGACGTTCGGCCAGTGCGAGACCGCAATGGGAAGGCGGCGCTCGATGATCCGGCGGTTCATGAATACCTCGACCCCGAAGCGTGGCAAGCCGTGAACCTCCTGTAGCACTTCGCCCAGCAGCGTTCTTTTGACCACCCGTTCGCCGGAGACGAAATCGAGGCCGATGGCGCGAAACGCCAACAGACTGTTCTGGCGCAAGCTCAGGCTCACTTGCGCGCTGCCTTGCAAAACGGGACGGGCGAGCGCGCTGATGTACTCGGCGCTCAGACCTTTCAAATCGGCATCCAGCAGCATGATCAGCTCGCCTTGCGCGGCGGCGATCCCGGTCGCCATGGCGGCGCTTTTACCGCGGTTTTCGCCGCACCGGATCAGCTGCACCGGCGTGAAGCGCTCGACGACCTCGGCGGTGCCGTCGGTCGAACCGTCGTCCACGACAATGACTTCGGCGAACAAAGGGTGCGCGGCGGCTACGGCCAGCACCCTGCCGATGCGTGGCGCTTCGTTGTAAGCGCAGATGACGCAGGAAATTCGTGGGGGACGACGCAGTGGGGAATGAACGGTCATTGGTTAGGCGGTCACGAAGAGGGGATGCCGCGCTGGACGCGATTGGACGCGCTGGGCCGCGGCCGAACCGCTGCCGCCCGCGCCCAACGAGGCTTGAAAGCATCGTCAAACGATCCGCGCGCCGGCCCGGTAAGTTGCGCGCGGCACCGGCAGCGTGTCGAGCATGGTGACGCGTACGAAGTCGCCACGCAAGCCCGGCGCGATCGCGCCGCGGTCATGCAGACCGGCTGTGCGGGCCGGCTCGGCGGAAACGGTCGCCATGGCGCGCGGCAAACTCCAGCCGGCCTTGTCGACCAGTTCGAACACGGCGGTCAGCAAACTCGACGGCACGTAATCCGACGACAGGATATCGAGCAGATCCGCTTTGGCCAGTTCGAGCGCCGACACGTTGCCCGAGTGCGAGCCGCCGCGCACGATATTCGGCGCGCCCATGATGGTCGAAATGCCGTGCTCGCGCGCCGTCTCGGCGGCGATGCGCGTGGTCGGAAATTCCGCCAGCACGATGCCCTCGGCCTTGGCCTGTTCGACGTGTTCGATCAGCGTGTCGTCGTGGCTCGCGACCGGGACGCCGAGCCGGTTGCAACGCGCGACGATCGCGCGGCGGTGCACGTCGGCGTAACGCTGCTGTTCGTCGGAGAGTTCGGCGAGCGCCATGGCGACGTGCTCGTCGCTCAGCTTGCCGTTGCGTTCCTGGAAGCGGCGCCATTGATCGCGGTCGTGCCATTGACGCTGGCCGGGCGTGTGGTCCATCACCGAGGCAAGCCGCAGCAATGGATGCGTGCACAACGAGTCGAATACTTCCACCACGTCGGCGGTAGCGATTTCGCAGCGCAGATGCAGGAAGTGTTCGGCGCGCAGCAGCTTGCGCTCGGAAAAGCGCGTGAGCGCTGCGGCGCATTGCGTTTGCAGATCGCGGCCACGCAGGCCGACATTCGAGCGCGAGCCGATCGCGAGCGCATCGAACACCGTGGTGATGCCGGCCGCCGCCACCTGGGCGTCGTGGATCACGAAGGCGGCGTCGGTGTTCCATTGCACGCCGGGACGCGGCGCGAGGTGCTTTTCGAGGTTGTCCGTGTGCAGTTCGATCAGGCCCGGCAACAGATAGTCGCCGTCCCAGTCTTCCGCCTCGCGCGCTGAAGTTGTGCCGCGCTCGACGTCGCGGATCACGCCGTCTTCGATATGGACCACGCCAGTGAATACTTCATCTCGCGTCACGATGCGAGTGTTTTTGATCAACATCGATTTGCTCCGTAGTCGGTCGGATCTGAGCGCCTGGCTCAGTGTTCAGTAGAGTGCCGTCTCGTGTCAATCAGCGACATCAGCGACATCAGCGACATCAGCGACGTCAGCGACGTCAGCGACATCAGTGGCGCGAGGGCGGCTGGAGTTCGAGACGGCGCGTCGCCACCTTGTTGCGCGTATCTTCATCATGAAAGATACCGACTATCGCCGCGCCGCGCTCGCGCGCCTCGACTATCAGATCGGCGACGACGTCGCGATTTTCCGCGTCGAGCGAGGCCGTGGGTTCGTCGAGCAGCAACAGCGGATGTCCCGCGATCAAGCCGCGCGCGATGTTCACGCGCTGCTGCTCGCCGCCGGAAAACGTGGCGGGCGCCAGCTGTCGGCTTCGGTTTTCAAGGCGAGCGTATTCAGCAGCGTGGTCGTGCCCGAGCCGGATTCGCCGACGATGCACAGCACCTCGCCTGGATAGAGATCGAAGCTGACATCCACGCAGCCGTTGCGGCCGCCGTATTGTCTGGTCAGCGAACGGGCGCTCAGCAGCGGCGTCATGCTCATCGAGACTCCTGTTGATCCAGCGAGCGATCATTTGACCATCTATTCGTCTAAACGTCTAGACGTTTAAAGATATACTTGTCGAGTGTTGCTGAACGTGGAGGGCATTTCACATTTCCATCACGGCTTGCGCACTACAATGCACGACATAGCGAATATTTGAACCTGGGGGAATGACAGCACCATGACATCGAACGACAACGCGACACCGGGCACGCTGCTCGAACGCGGCGCGGGCGTTGCCGTGTGGCGGCAGATCGAGCAGATTCTTGCCGCGGAAATCGCCGCGAGCGGTTTCGGCGAGGAGGGCCGCCTGCCTAGCGAGGGCGAACTGGCCAAGCGCTTCGACGTGAACCGGCATACAGTGCGCCGGGCGATGCTGGGTCTCGCCGCGCTCGGTCTTGTCAGCGTCGAACAGGGACGCGGCACCTTCGTGCAACCCGGCGCCATCGACTATACGATCGGCCGCCGCACGCGATTTACAGAAAACTTGCGGCAGCAGCATCACGCGGCTGCCGGCACGATGCTGTCGGCCGCGCGGGTGAAAGCCGAGCCGAATGTCGCCAAGGCGCTCAGCCTGCGGGCGGGTGCGTCGGTCTATCGGATCGAATCGCTGCACGAATCGGACGGCGTGCCGCTCACGTTCGCGCGCAACTGGTATCCGGCGGCGCGTTTCGCGGATCTGCCGGAGGTGCTGGAGCGCACCGGCAGCATCACGAAGTCGATGGCGGAATTCGGCGTGACCGACTACTTGCGCAAGTGGAGCCGTATCGGCAGCGTGTTGCCTGAGCCGGAAGTGGCGCGACGTTTGAACATCAACCGGCAGCAGCCGGTGCTGTGGGTCGAAAACGTCGACGTCGATCTGGAGGGGACGCCGATCAAGTACGGCTTCACGCATTTCGCCGCTGACCGTGTGCAACTGCTCGTGGAGCACGAAGTATGAGCGGCGCCCTCTGGGGCGCCGAGGCACGTTTTGCCGTGTATTTCGCGCCGTCGCGTGATTCGGCGTGGTGGCGGGCAGGATCCGGCTGGTTGGGCCGCGATGCGGAAAGCGGCGAGGTGTACGTGCCGCCGCAACCGGACGGCTTGAAGCGTCCATTGGTGGATCTGACTGATGCGCCCCGTCGCTATGGATGGCACGGCACGCTGATTGCTCCATTTCGTTTGGCGGACGGCGCGACCCGGCACGACGTGCTGCAAACGGCGCTCGAATGGGCGCGTTCGCAGGCCGCATTGACGTTGCCGGTCGAAGCCGCGACGCTCGGCGATTTTGTTGCGCTGCGTCCTGCGGATGAGGCCGGCGAAACGAATATCCGCGCCGTCGCAGCAAGCGCGTTGCAATCGTTCGATGCACTGCGCGCCAGGCCGTCCGCTGCCGATCTCGCACGCCGTCTTGCGGCGCCGCTGACCGAGCGGCAACGCGCGCTGCTGGTCGAATGGGGTTATCCGTATGTGTTCGACGAATTCCGTTTTCACATGACGCTATCCAATTCGCTCGCGGACGCCGATGAGCGCGCGACGCTGGTCGCCTGGTGGCGGGCGCAAACGCCCAGGCTCGGGCCGCTCGTCGTCGACCACGCCGCGCTTTTTGTCGAGCCCGCGCCGGGCGCGCCGTTCGTGTTGTGGCGGCGTGTGCCGTTTCAGACATGGGAGGTGAAGTAACGATGGCAGGTCGTTTGATCTATGTAATGGGGCCGTCCGGCGCGGGCAAGGATTCGTTGCTGGGTTTTGCGCGCAGGCGTTTGATGGGCGAACCGATTCTATTCGCGCATCGTTACATCACGCGGCCGAGCGGCAATGGTGAGGAGCATGTCGCGCTGAGCGCCGAAGAATTCGCGGCGCGTTCCGTGCTCGGTCTGTTCGCGTTGGAGTGGTCCAGCCACTCGCTGCGTTATGGCATCGGTATCGAACTCGATGCGTGGCTCGCGCGCGGTTGCGCGGTCGTCGTCAACGGTTCGCGTCAGCATTTGCAGCATACGCTGGGGCGTTATCCGCAAACGGAAGTGGTGCACGTGGACGCTGCGCCGCACATTCTCGAAGCGCGGCTCGGCGCGCGGGCGCGTGAGTCGGCGGAGCAGGTCGCGGCAAGGCTTGCACGGCGTGCGCCGTTTGCGTTGCCTGATGGGATTCGCTGCACGACCATCGATAACTCCGGCGAGCTTGAGGACGCAGGGCATGCGTTGATTGCGTTTTTGAAGGCGTGCGCCAATACGCGTTAGGCCGGCGCGGCCATTCGTTCGCGCGTCGCTTACTGCAAACACGACACGAACTGCAGTACGGCCGGCGTGGGCAACAAAGCCCGCCACGAGATAATGCTGAGATCATAGTTCGGCAGCGCTTCTTCGATCTGCGCGACGCGGATGCCGAGCGGCGCGATTCAGCGCGGCGCTCAGCAAGACCGTCGTCAAAAGGTGGCCACAGTCGCCTGCACGAGAGGATGCTCCGCGGTCGACTTCCGCCTGTTGGCAGTTGGTGGGATTACGCACCAACTGCCGTCATCGTGCCTGAAGAAGAACAATGCGTGCGCTCCGGCTGGTGACGACATCTCGACGCACACGTAGCGTCCCCCATTCCATCCGGCGCGACTGAATCTGGTCACATGAACGGCTGTCGCGGGAGCCGGCGCGAGCCACTTTTCGACCTGCGAACGCAGGGACTGCCCGTTCGTGTTTTTCATGTTCGGCTCCAGCAAGTTTCCCGTTCAGGTAACGGGACGGTTTCTCACCGTTCATCTCCTTAACGCCCCAGACGCCCAACATGTTGACCAAGGTGTTGTGAGTTCTGAAACCGAATATTTCGAGGTGCGTGGGCTTCAGAAAACTGCCCAGAGGTGGTCGGCCAAAGGCGTAGTCCGGTTCGCACCATGACGATCGAAATCCGCGCATGGCAGCTCAAAGTAATTTGTGAAAGACGTCGAGCCTCATCAAAAGCGATTGATGCCAGTAGCGGCTCCTATATATCCGCGACTGGCCAAATCCGCCAGACGGCTGGCGTTTAAACCAGGACTGGCGTAAAAAGCCGCTTGCGAGTTCGCGAGCGAAGCTCGACGCGAATATTCACTACCGCTCCGGCATTCCGCGCCCTATAACCTAACCTATCTGCAGGGCGATTATTACGTGTCGAGGGTCCACAAAATCCATTGACACTGCCAGTTCGCACGCCACCTTGCGCCTCGGAACCTCGGCTCGGCGCACTGCTCTCCCAATTTTCCCAATGACCTAGAACTTTCGCCTCGGGCATCTGGCCCGCAGGCGCGAAGGACGCTTTGCGCGTTCGACAATCCCGTGAGGATGTCAACTTCGGGCACGCGAATGACGCATCGCATGATTGGAACTCAACGCAATTCAAGGAGCTAACGTGAAATCAAAATTGATGGTCGCTTCTGCTGCCGGGTTGCTTGTCATGGCAGGGCTTGCTCATTCTCAAGGCACGCCGCAGACGCCACAACCCGCCCCACAGGAAAATGCCGCGACTCAGGATGCTTCGCCTGCTACAGGGACGCCGGCATACGGAGGTATGCCCGACACGAAGATGCAAAGCGGCGTGAAACATGCCCGGCCCTGTGGCACGGACCCACAATGCAACATCTTTTTCGGGGGCAGCTAAAAACTAGCTGGTGATGTACGGGATCGCAACAGAAAACACGAGGTAACCGCACCGGGCGGGGGGCGCCGACTTTGTTCGTGTTGCGACCGCTTTCGTCCGCCGCCCGGTCCGAATCCGTGTCCGAAGACGCGGCCGCGTATCAATGCGACGGAGAGGTTCGAGTACCGATGCCGTGTGTGCTCGCCTCTGCGAGGATGTCCTGAACGGTCGTTCTGTCATGTATTTTTGTCATCGACGCCATCCTGCTCGAGTACTGTTGATTTGCGAATGCTTATTGCGCCAGGTCTGCAGCCGCGCACGTTGAACCGCTTACGCGCAATGAAGGCTCGTCACGGTGCACCGCCACACCGCCCAGGAGGTCACGTACCGCGCGCCGCTATCAATCTCAACCGCGCAACAACCGCTAAACTCAGCCGCGCCGCGCCACCATCTCCGACACCGTCTGCGCCGCCTGCTGCAGCGGTTCCAGAAACGCCTTCACCATCTGCCTGGCCGAATTGCGCTGGGCGTTGCCGCTGATATTCATCGCCGCGATCACGCGCCCCTGGCGGTTGCGAATCGGCGCGGACAGCGAAATCAGACCGCCTTCCAGTTCCTGGTCGACGATCGCCCAGCCCTGGCGGCGCACCTGCGCGATCAGTTTCTTCAGCTCTTCCTTGTCGGTGACCGTACGCGGCGTGTGTGCGTAGAGCGGCGCCGAACTCAGGGTTGCGTCGAGCGTTTCGTCGTCGAGTGCGGCGAGCAGCACGCGGCCCATCGACGTGCAATACGCCGGCAAACGGCTGCCGATCGACAGATTGATCGTCATGATCTTGTGGGTCGGCACGCGCAGCACATAGACGATCTCGGTGCGGTCGAGCACGGCCGCTGAACAGCTTTCATGCACCTGTGCCGACAGTTCTTCCATCACCGGTTCGGCGAGGTTCCAGAACGGCATCGAGGTCAGATACGCGAAGCCGAGATCGAGGATCTTCGGCGTCAGGCGGAACAGGCGGCCTTCGGCTTCCACATAGCCGAGCGTCTGCAAGGTCAGCAGGATGCGGCGCGCGCCGGCGCGCGTCAGACCGGTGGCGGCGGCCACGTCGGTCAGCGTCTGTTCGGGGCGCGTGGCGTCGAACGCGCGAATCACCGCCAGGCCGCGTGCGAACGACTGCACATACGAATCACCCGGTTTGTCCGGGGCCGGTTCGGCGCTGACAGGAACGGCGGAAGACGGCGGCAGGGCTTTGCTCATGGGCCTTTGCAAAAAGCGTTCGAAGAGGGCGTATAGCGGTCGCGCACCACGCGGCACAACCGGCACGAGCCGGGGCGGCGCGATGCCGCGGGAAGCCGTGACGATAGCTTAAGCCTTGATTTTCGCCAACCTCGCAGGTTTTTGGGCCGCGAGCCCAGGGTTTGCATGGATGCGGCCTGCGATCGAAATTTGTATGATGACCCGATAACATGATCAATCGAGGCATTCGATGTTCGACAAGATTCCTGCCCGGGCACTGAGCGACACGGTCGCGCAGCAGCTTCTCAAGCAGATCGACAAAGGCGCCTTCGAGCGCGGCGGCAAGCTGCCGACGGAGGCCGTACTGGCGCAGCAGTTCGGCGTGAGCCGCACGGTGATTCGCGAGGCGATCTCGCGTCTGAAGAACGAAGGCGTGGTCGAACCGCGCCAGGGCAGCGGCGTGTTCGTTGCCGCGCACGGCGCGATCCGGCCGCTGCGCATCGATTACGCGGAAGCCGTCGAGGCGGGCTCGGTGCTGCAAATCCTCGCGCTGCGGCGGGCGATCGAAGCGGAAGTCGCATCGGAAGCCGCCATGCGCCGCAGCGACGCCGACATGGTGTCGATCGACGCTGCGCTCGCGAAGATCGACGAAGCGGTGGCCGAAGGCGAAGACGGTGTCGCTGAAGACGTCGCGTTTCATCGCGCTATCGCCGCGGTCACCGGCAATCAGTATTTCCTCAAGACGCTCACGTTCCTGAACCAGTACCTCGAAGCGGGCACCGTGGTGACGCGGCGCAATGAAGCGCTGCGCGAGGACTTTTCCCGTCAGGTGCGCGAAGAGCATGCGGCGATCGCCGCCGCGATTCGTGCGGGCGATCCGATGGCGGCGCGCAATGCGGCGCGCACGCATATGTACAACGCGGCGCGGCGGCTCGCGGAAGCGGGTATTTGCTGAGCGCTTTCGAGCGTCAGCTGCTAACGAAGCATTCTCAGAGGTCAAGCATGTCCAGAAATGTCGGTGTCATCGGTCTTGGTGCAATGGGCCTGGGTGTCGCGCGCTCGCTGTTGCGCGCGGGTTTTCGGGTTCACGCGTGCGATTTGCGCAATGAGGTCCTGCAAGCGTTCATCAAGGAAGGCGGTGTGGGTTGCGCTTCGCCCGCGGAGCTTGGGGCGCAATGCGAAGTGGTCGTCACGCTCGTGGTCAACGCGGCGCAGACCGAAGCGGTGCTGTTCGGCGAGCAGGGCGCCGTGCCGGCGATGAAGCCAGGCGGCGTCGTGATCGCCAGCGCGACTGTCGCGCCCGACTTCGCGATCGAACTCGGCAAGCGGATCGAGGCCGCCGGTTTGCAGATGCTCGATGCGCCGGTGTCGGGTGGCGCGGCGCGTGCCGCCTCCGGGGAAATGACGATGATGACGTCCGGCCCGGACGCGACCTATGCCGCGTGCGAGGACGTGCTGGCCGCGATGGCCGGCAAGGTGTATCGCCTCGGTTCGGCGCATGGCGCCGGGTCGAAAGTGAAGATCATCAATCAGTTGCTGGCCGGCGTGCATATCGCGGTGGCCGCCGAGGCGATGGCGCTCGGTCTGCGCGAAGGCGTGGATCCTGAGGCGCTGTACGAGGTCATCACGCACAGCGCGGGCAATTCGTGGATGTTCGAGAACCGCGTGCCGCATATTCTGAAGGGCGATTACACGCCGCTGTCGGCAGTCGATATCTTCGTCAAGGATCTCGGCCTCGTGCTCGATACCGCACGCCGTTCGAAGTTTCCTTTGCCGCTTTCGGCGGCGGCGCATCAGATGTTCATGATGGCGTCGACCGCCGGTCACGGCGGTGAAGACGATTCGGCGGTGATCAGGATTTTCCCCGGCATCGACGTGCCGGCGGCGAAATAAGCGCGGGAGTTCGCCATGACCACCCCGTCCAAACGCGCGCTGCTCGGCTGTATCGCCGACGATTTCACCGGCGCCACCGACCTCGCCAACATGCTGGTGCGCGGCGGCATGCGCACGGTGCAGACCATCGGCGTGCCGGCATCGAATGACGCGATCGAGGCCGACGCGCTGGTCGTCGCGCTGAAATCGCGCACGATTCCCGCCGCCGACGCGGTCGCGCAATCGCTCGCCGCGCTCGACTGGTTGCGCGCGCAAGGTTGCCGGCAGTTCTTCTTCAAATACTGCTCGACGTTCGATTCGACCGACGCGGGCAACATCGGCCCGGTAACGGATGCGTTGCTCGACGCGTTGTCCGAGGACGCAGGCGCAACGGCTTTTACGATCGCATGCCCGGCGTTTCCCGAGAATGGCCGCACGATCTATCGCGGTCATCTGTTCGTCGGCGATACCTTGCTCAACGAGTCGGGCATGGAAAACCATCCGCTCACGCCGATGCGCGATGCGAACCTCGCACGCGTGCTGCAACGGCAGACTGAATCGAAAGTCGGGCTGGTGCGGTATGACGCCGTCGCCAAAGGCGTTTCCAAGGTACGCGAATCGTTCGACGCGTTACGCCGCGACGGCGTGCGGATGGCGATCGCCGATGCGGTGTCGGACGCGGACCTCTACGTGCTGGGCGAAGCTTGCGCCGACCTCGCGCTGATTACGGGCGGCTCGGGTGTCGCGTTGGGTTTGCCCGGCAATTTCCGCCGCGCGGGTTTGCTCGCGGAGCAATCCGACGCCGCACAATTGCCGCGAGTGGAAGGGTTGTCGGTCGTGCTGGCGGGCAGCGCGTCGAAAGCGACCAACGCGCAGGTGACGGCCTGGCGCGAAACGCGGTCTTCGTTCCGCATCGATCCGTTGGCGGTGGCGCGCGGCGAAACGGTGGTCGAGCAGGCGCTGGCATTCGCACAGGCGCACTTCGATAAAGCCGAGCCGGTGCTGATCTACGCCACCGCCACGCCCGACGAAGTCAAAGCGGTGCAGCGCGAACTCGGCGTCAGCGAAGCGGGGCATCTGGTCGAAACGGCTCTGGCGTCGATTGCACGCGGCCTGCGTGAGCGCGGCGTACGCAAGTTTGTGGTGGCGGGCGGCGAAACTTCGGGCGCGGTGGTGCAGGCGCTCGACGTGCACACGCTGCGCATCGGCGCGCAGATCGATCCCGGCGTGCCGGCCACCGCGACGACCGGCGCCGAGCCGCTTGCACTGGCGCTGAAATCCGGCAACTTCGGCACGACGGATTTCTTCGAAAAGGCGCTGCGCCATCTCGACGGGGTGGTGCAATGACCGGCACGCCCGCACTCCATACGACGAACGAAGCCAGGGTCCGCGAAGAAATCTGCGTGACCGGCGCGAGCCTCTATCAACGCGGCTACACCGTGGGCACCGCCGGCAATATCAGCGCGCGCCTCGACGACGGCTGGCTGATCACGCCGACCGACGCATGCCTCGGCCGGCTCGACCCTGCCGACATCGCCAAAGTCGATCTGGCCGGCAACGCGGTGTCCGGCGGCAAGCCGTCGAAGACGCTGGCGCTGCATCGCGGCATCTACGCGCGCAACGGCGAAGCGCGCGGCATCGTCCACACGCATTCGACGCATCTGGTCGCCTTGACGCTTGCGGGCGTATGGAGCGACAACGACGTGTTGCCGCCGATCACCCCGTACTACGTGATGAAAGTGGGACACGTCCCCCTGATTCGCTACAGGCGGCCCGGCGATCCGCAAGTCGCGGAGCAGATCGCCGCGCTTGCCGATAGCGTTCGCGCGGTCCTGCTCGAGCGTCTCGGCCCGGTAGTGTGGGAGCGTTCGATTGCGCAGGCCGCGTATGCGCTCGAAGAACTCGAAGAGACCGCGCGCCTGTGGCTGATGACGACCCCGCGGCCCATGCCGCTCGACGAAGCCGCACTCGAGGAATTGCGCACCGTGTTCGGCGCGCGCTGGTAGCACACCCGACATCAACAAAGCCAGGCGACAAGCAGCAACGCATCAGGCTATCCATAGAAGGAGACAATGCATGAGTACCTATCAGACAGCATCGAGCCGCCCCATTGCAGCCGACGCGGGACAACCCGGCGCTGCCGAAGTCGAGCGCACCTATAAGAAAGTGTTCTGGCGCATCGTGCCGTTTCTGATGCTGTGCTACGTGGTGGCTTATCTGGATCGTGTGAATGTCGGCTTCGCGAAACTGCAGATGTCGCAGGACCTTGCGTTCAGCGAAACCGTGTTCGGTCTCGGCGCCGGCGTGTTCTTTATCGGCTACTTCCTGTTCGAGTTGCCGAGCAACATCCTGATGCACAAGATCGGCGCGCGTATCTGGATCGCACGGATCATGATCACGTGGGGCCTGCTGTCCGCGGTGTTCGTCTTCGTGAAGACGCCGATGCAGTTCTACATCTTGCGCTTCCTTCTGGGTCTCGCCGAGGCCGGTTTCTATCCCGGCGTGATTCTGTATCTGACGTACTGGTTTCCGTCGCATCGGCGCGCGAAGATCATCGCGGTGTTCATGTCGGCGATTCCGGTTTCGGGGATTTTCGGCAATCCGCTGTCGGGCTGGATCATGCAGACGTTCCACCACAGCTCGGGTTTCGCGGGCTGGCAATGGATGTTCCTGATCGAAGCGATCCCCGCAATCGCGATCGGTATCGCGACGATCCTCTATCTCGACAACGGCATCTCCAGCGCGAAATGGCTGAGCGAGAGCGAAAAACGCCTGCTCGCCGATGAAATCGCCGCCGCGCAGCCGCAGCAGAAAACGCAGGCGCACTCGCTCGGTGCGGTGTTCCGCGATCCGCGCACGTGGTGGATGTCGCTGATCTATTTTGCGTTCGTCACCGGGCAATACGGCCTGACGTTCTGGATGCCGACGCTCGTCAAATCGACCGGCGTGAGCGGCGCATTCGAAATCGGCCTCTTGAGCGCGATTCCGTTCCTGTGCGCGATCGTCGTGATGAACCTGATGGGCCATAGCGCGGACAAGCGCCGCGAGCGTCGCTGGCATCTGATCGTGCCGGCGCTGTTCGGCGCGATCGGCTTCACGGTGGCCGCTTCGTTTGCGGACAATACGGTGGTGTCGATCGCCTTTCTCTCGCTGGCCGCGGCAGGCGTGCTGACCTGCGCGCCGCTATTCTGGTCGTTGCCGACTGCGTTCATGTCGGGCGCGACCGCTGCCGCCGGCATCGCGATCATCAATTCGATCGGCAATCTCGCGGGCTTTGCGAGCCCCTACATGATCGGTTATCTGAAGGATCTCACGCATAGCACGCAGACCGGCATGTATGTGCTGGCCGGCATGCTGGTGATCGGCGCGATCGCCACGTGGCTGACGCCGGCCAGGCTGGTCAATCGCTAAATCGGGCGTCGCGCGCCGGGCGCCGCTTACGGTGATCGCGGCGCGCTGAATTAACTGTTTTCAAGGAGTTGCTGCCATGCCTCGCTTCGCCGCCAACCTGACCATGATGTACAACGAGCACGCCTTCCTCGACCGTTTCGCCGCTGCGGCAAAAGACGGCTTCAAGGCGGTCGAGTTCCTGTTCCCGTACGATTTCCCAGCAGCGGACATCAAGGCGCGGCTCGACGACAACGGCCTGACCCAGGCGCTCTTCAATGCGCCGCCCGGCGACTGGGCTGCGGGCGAACGCGGCATTGCCTCGCTGCCGGGCCGCGAAGGCGAGTTCCATCGCAGCGTCGAAACCGCGCTCGATTACGCGCGTGCACTCGGCAATCGCAAGCTGCATGTGATGGCTGGACTGATCGGCGCGGATCAACCGCGCGCGCGGCATCGCGAGGTGTATCTGAAGAATCTCGCGTATGCCGCGAAGGCCGCGCAAGCCGAAGGCATCAGCGTCGTGATCGAGCCGATCAACACGCGCGATATTCCGGGATTTTTTCTGAACCGCCAGGACGACGCGCAGGCCATTTGCGCGGAAGTGGACGCGCCGAATCTCAAGGTGCAATTCGATTGCTATCACTGCCAGATCGTCGAAGGCGATCTCGCGGTGAAGCTCAAACGCGATATGGCGGGCATCGGCCATATTCAGATCGCCGGCGTGCCGGAACGCCATGAACCGGATACCGGTGAACTGAACTATCCCTACCTGTTCGATCTGATCGACACGCTCGGCTATGACGGCTACATCGGTTGCGAATACCGGCCGCGTGCGGGTACCTCGGCAGGCTTGGGCTGGATGAAGCCCTATCTGAACAACGTTCGCCAGGAAGGAAGAACGACCTCATGAAAGTACTGATTACAGGCGGCGCGGGTTTTCTCGGCCAGCGCCTCGCGCGCGAGCTGCTGGCGCGCGGTTCATTGAAAGACGTGGACGGCAAGCCGCAAGCCATTACCGAGCTGGTGCTGCTCGACGTGGTGCGCGCGGGCGATTTCGGCGACAGCCGCGTTCGCGCGGAGGTGGGCGACATCGCGGAGCGCAGCGTGCTCGAAAGCGTGATCGACGGGAAGACCGCGGCGATCTTCCATCTCGCCGCGATCGTCAGCGGCCAGGCCGAGGCGGATTTCGATCTCGGCATGCGTATCAATCTGGACGCGTCGCGTCTGCTGCTCGAAACGTGCCGGCAACGCGGACACAAACCGCGGGTGCTGTTCACGAGTTCGGTGGCGGTCTATGGCGGCGATCTGCCGGATGTCGTGCAGAACGATACCGCGCTGAATCCACAATCGTCGTATGGCGCGCAGAAGGCGATCGCCGAGTTGCTGCTGAACGATTACGCGCGGCGTGGTTTCGTCGACGGCCGCGTGCTGCGGCTGCCCACCATCAGCGTGCGGCCGGGTAAGCCGAATGCGGCGGCGTCGTCGTTTGCGAGCGGAATCATTCGCGAGCCGTTGAACGGCGAAGCGGCGGTGTGTCCGGTAGCGGGCGCCACGCGCTTGTGGCTGCTGTCGCCGCGCAAGGCGATCGAAAGCCTGATCGCCGGACTCGAAATCGATGCAGCCGCGCTCGGCAACCAGCGTGTGCTGAATCTGCCGGGGATTTCGGTGAGCGTCGACGAGATGGTTGCGGCGCTGCGCGAGGTCGCCGGCGACGAGACCGCGCAGCGAATCGTCTGGGAACCGGACGCCCGCGTGGAGAAGATTGTCGGCAGCTGGCCGGGACGGTGGGATACGTCGCGAGCCGAGCGGCTCGGCCTGAGCGGCGATCGCAGTTTCGCCGACGTGATTCGCGCCTATCTCGAAGACGAGCGGATTCAGGTCCGCTGAAAAGCACGCCCCAAGCCTCGTGCCGGCGGTTCTTCACGGACCGTCAAGCAGATCTGAGCGGCACGAGCGCGTCATTTGTCTGAGGCATCGCGCAGGCCGCGAGGCTGCACGTATTCCCTGGTAACGGTGTCGCTTTGCTTGACACGGTTTCGGCCGCACGCCTATTATCGAGCCTCAATGTTCGATATATGACCTATTGTTCGTATAAAGAACAAATGGCCGCGATATCGCGATATCGAATCCGTGGTTCATCATCCTGCGCTAAGCTGATTTGAGGTGGCGGCCGCCACGCAGCTGTTCCTCGTCAGTTTCGCCGTTTTTCGGCGCGCTCGCCGGGTCAATGCCTTTGCGCAAGCGGCCTGCGCCGCTACCCGATTTCGGCACAGCGCACGCAGCACACCAACTGGAGACATCACATGACCGAAGCATTCCTGTGCGACGCGATTCGCACCCCGATCGGCCGCTATGCGGGTTCGTTGTCGTCGGTGCGCGCCGACGACCTGGGCGCGGTGCCGCTCAAGGCGCTGATGGAGCGCAACAAGGACGTCGACTGGAACGCGATCGACGACGTGATCTACGGCTGCGCGAACCAGGCCGGTGAAGACAACCGCAACGTCGCGCGCATGTCGCTGCTGCTGGCCGGTTTGCCGCAAGGCGTGCCGGGCTCGACGGTGAACCGCCTGTGCGGATCGGGCATGGATGCGGTCGGCATCGCGGCGCGCGCGATCAAATCGGGCGAGGCCGCGCTGATGGTGGCCGGCGGCGTGGAAAGTATGAGCCGCGCGCCGTTCGCGATGGGCAAGGCAACCAGCGCGTTTTCGCGCCAGGCCGATATCTTCGACACGACGATCGGCTGGCGTTTCGTCAACCCGTTGATGAAGCAACGCTACGGCGTCGATTCGATGCCGGAAACCGGCGAGAACGTCGCGACCGACTACCACATCAGCCGTGCCGACCAGGACGCATTCGCACTGCGCAGTCAGCAGAAGGCCGCACGCGCGCAACGCGACGGCACGCTCGCGCAGGAAATCGTCGGCGTGACGATTGCGCAGAAGAAGGGCGATCCGATCACCGTCTCGCAAGACGAACATCCGCGCGAAACCAGCCTTGAAGCGCTGGCCAAGCTCAAGGGCGTGGTGCGCGCGGACGGCACGGTGACCGCGGGCAACGCATCGGGCGTCAACGACGGCGCCGCTGCGCTGCTGCTCGCCAACGAAGCCACCGCGAAGCGCTTCGGCCTCACGCCGCGCGCCCGCGTGCTGGGTATCGCAACGGCCGGCGTGGCGCCGCGCGTGATGGGCATCGGACCGGCGCCCGCCACGCAAAAGCTGCTGGCGCGCCTGAACATGACCATCGACCAGTTCGACGTGATCGAGTTGAACGAAGCATTCGCATCACAAGGGCTTGCCGTGCTGCGCGCGCTAGGTGTCGCGGACGACGACGCGCGCGTGAACCCGAACGGCGGTGCGATTGCGCTCGGTCACCCGCTCGGCATGAGCGGCGCACGTTTGGTGACGACAGCCATGTATCAATTGCAACGCACGCAAGGCCGCTTTGCGCTGTGCACGATGTGTATTGGCGTTGGTCAGGGCATTGCGATCGCCATCGAACGCGTGTGAAGCGTCTGGCGACGCGTAGCGGATGCCGACGCGTCGTCAGACGCGAACCGCCGTACGTAGCGCTGCGTGGCGCGTATCGGACGCAAACGCTAGAAGTCGGTCCGGACGTCGACCCGAAGGGCGTCAAGGTCGGCGACACGATTCACGCGGTATTCGTCTCGGTCGCGGCCGTGCAGGTGAGGCCGCAAGAAACCGCTCAGTAAGCGTCACGGTAAGCAGCGCGGTGAGTACCGCAGCGAGCACGATAAGCAGCGCAACGCAGTCATACAAAACGGCGGCCAGGTTTTTCGAAACTCGCGTGTCTGATCGGCAAACACCCCTCAAAGCAGGGGTGTTTGCTTTTCTACCGGCGAAGCTTCAGCCATCGCGTCGCGGCATGTCATGCTAACGCGGGGTCGGCACGCCCAGGTTCAGCCATGCCAGCCGCGCCAGCCAGCGGCTGACCAGACCACGGCGTGCGGGCAGCGCGCTAGTCAACGAGACGCGCGCGGCGATCTTTCCATCCGTGCTGAGCCACACGCGTTCGCCGCGTTGCAGGCGAAACTCGTTGCCGGGTTGGAGCCAATGATCGTAAGGTGAACTGACGCGTGTGAGCCATACGCGTGCGCCTTGCACACTGAGCGTGCTGTCGGCATCCACACGCCATGTCAGCGTCGCGCCGGGCATCACGGAAAAATGCACTACCACCTTCGGGAGACGCTCGTCCTGCTGATATGCGTACTGGCTCGAGTCGTCATCCATGCACTGCGGGCTTGCCTGATCCATCTTGCTCTCCGTCATCGAGCCGGCGGACAGAGGCGCCCACAAAACAAAAGGCCCCTTCCGTTACCGGCGGGGCCTTGGGGGTCTTGTTTTGCAGATTCAGACTGCTAACGCGCACATGCTCCCAAAGGCCAGCCGATGATGGCTCGCGTTGGGTTTTTAATCGCATGGGCGATGAAGGTGTGCGTCAACATGAGATCGAGTGTGCCGTTTTGCCGCATGCCTTGTCAATAAAAAATTGCAATCGATTCAAGCGATAAGCGTTGCATACCGTTTCAGCGCGCCGTGCTCGTGACGACGTTCAGGCGAATCTGCGCGGCGAGCGCACTTCGCAATGCATACCGCTTGCGGTGAATCCTGCATTCGACGCGACGCCGGGAATCGTTGCGAACGACCGCAACGCCGTTCAACGCATGGCGCAGCAATAACCGGATCAGCTGCGATGCGGTCCGACGATGCCCAGCTTAGCGATGCGCCGGTACAAGGTCGCGCGCGAGATGCCTAGAGCCTGGGCGGCAGCATTCGGCCGCCATTGGTGACGCGTGAGCGCCTCGACAATGCGCGTGCGCTCGTCGCGCGGGTCGTCGTGCGGCGTGTCGTACGGATTGGCGTGCATCAGCGTGCGATGATTCGCAGCCCCCGGCTCGAGCACTGCCGCAATATCGGGCGCGACATGCCGAAACTCCACGCGCGCGGAATCGCAGATCGCACACGCATAGCGCAGTACGTTGCGCAGCTGGCGAATGTTGCCCGGCCAGCTAAACGCGGCAAGACGCTCGGCGAGGCGCGCGTCGAGTGTGAGCACATGGCTGGCCATTTGCGCTTCTTCATCGAACACCGCCTCGATCACGTCGCGGATATCCGCGCGCTCGCGCAACGGCGGCATCGGCAAGCTCGCGCCGCTCAGCCGGTAGTAGAGATCTTCGCGGAACGAACCCTCGGCCACCATCTGCGCAAGATCGCGGTGGGTTGCGCAGATCACGTCGATATCCACGCGCACGGGCGCATCGCCGCCGAGCGGCATGATCTCGCCTTCGGCCAGCACGCGCAGCAGCCGCGTTTGCAGATTGAGCGGCATGTCACCGATTTCATCCAGAAACAGCGTGCCGGTATGCGCTTGCGCGATCTTGCCGCGCGCGCCGCGGCTGCGCGCGCCGGTGAAGGCGCCCGGTGCGTAGCCGAACAATTCGCTCTCGATCAGCGACTCCGGAATCGCGCCGCAATTCACCGCAATGAACGGCCGGGTGCGCCGCGCGCCCGCGTCGTGCACGGCATGCGCGAACACCTCTTTGCCGACGCCGGTTTCGCCGAGAATCAGAATAGGCAGCCGCTTGCCGACGATGCGCAACGCCACCGCCGCGTTGTGCGCAATGCGCTTGTCGGCGCTGTGCAGAAAGCGGCTGAGCGCGCCGAGTTGCAGATCGCGTTGCGAATCCGTTTGCTGCGCACGGGCAATGCTGCCGGTCATGCCGGCCGTGCTGCGCGAAATCCGCTTGAGCGGCGCACGGATGCGCGCGTGCAGCGTCGCGCCGGTCGCGCGCAGACGCAAGCCGACAATCGTATCGGTGCGCGCAATGTCATGCAGATGCACATCGGACGTATCGAATACATCGTCGATGTGGCGCGGGCCGTTCAAGCCCGGAATACACTCGCGCGCCTTGCGATTGGCGGCGACCAGGTTGCCGCACTCGTCGAAAGCGATCAGCACTTCGGGCTGCGCCTCGACAAAGTTGCGGCTCGAATGGCCGAACAGAATCCAGTGCTGCGTGGTTTGATTGAGGAAATAGCCGTCTTCGATCAGACCTGCGCTTTGCCGCACCAGTTGAAACACCAGCCGCTGACTGTCGCGGTTATCCGGCGACTGCACCGCGGACGCGTCGAGCACGCCGATCATCTCGCCGGTCGGCGCGAAAATCGGCGCGGCGCTGCAGGTGAGCGTCGTGAAGGCCGCGCGGAAATGGTCGGTCTTGTGCACCGTGATCGGTGCGAGATCGGTCAGCACATTGGCGACGCCACAGGTGCCTTCCTCGCGTTCCGACCAGCATGAGCCGATATACAGCCCCGCGTGCTTGAAATCGCTGCGGCGCTCGCGGTCGATCCGGTAGTCGATCGTGACGCCGTGAGCGTCGGTGAGCATCACGCAATAGTCGGCCACGCGAATCATGTCGTGCAGGCGTGTCAGGCACTGGCCCGATGCGCGCAAAAAGGCTTCTTCCTTGCCTTGCACCTCGCGTAATTCGGCCGACGTAAGGACGCGCGGCCCGATCACGGCGCCCGGATCGAGCCGGTACTGTTCGAACGAACGCTGCCACGACGACACGAGGCGCGCCGAATCGGCGGGCGCGGGCAGCCGTCCTTCGATGGCGCCGCGTACGCGGTCGATATGCTGGGTCTGCGAAACGTAGGGCATGGTCGGCTCCAGTCGAGCGACGCACAGTGAGTTCAGGCTGTTCTTGTAGCACATCCGGCTTCAGCAATCACATTGCAACGCAGCACGCGAGACGCGTGAGACGTTCGTCTCATGCGCGTGTGAGATCGCATTGAGACGGCTTGTTTCATCCCTGAAATTCAGGCGCGAAAAGGCTTTGTGCGTGTTCTTCGAGTGCTGGATTCGCACGCGGAACGTCGTACACAGTGCGCCTGAGACACCGCGCAGGTTGCATCGCACGGCGTGTGCGGGCGGCTGCATGCACGCCGTTTACTCTCCAGAGCCCTTTAAATAAGGCACTTTGCGATCGGTCCGCGACTGTTCGAGCAAATTGGCACACCCTTTGCAGTGTCCTGCGCATGACAAAGCGCCGTTGCGCGCCGTTGCAAATAGCGAATGCGGCGCCCCACTATGAATAGTCCGCGCACCGCGCGGGCAGGAGACAAGCACAGTGCCATCGCCCATCACCGTCGGTGTGATCGCGAATCCGGCCTCGGGTCGCGATATTCGCCGCCTCACCACGTATGCGTCGGTGTTTCCGACCGCTGAAAAAGCCAACATGGTCGTGCGTCTGCTGGCCGGGCTCGGCGTGCTCGGTGTGGATCGCGTGCTGACGTTGCGCGATCGAACCGGCGTCGCCGCGTTGTTGCTGCGCGCGCTCGACACGCATGCGGCGGTCGCCGGCCTCGCCGGCGCGCTGGTCGCGTCCGGCGCGGTGCCGCCGGATGTGGCGCTCACGCGCAACAAGCGCCTCGTGGTGCGTTGCGTCGGCGGGCCGAACCAGGGCCGCGAGGAGATCGCGCTGGTCGATGTGTGCGTGAGCCGGCAACGCTTCGTGGGTGCTCGCGCGGTGTCGGATCCGGCCGATATCGAAACGCTCTTTCTCACCTTCGCTTCGCCCGACGGGATCGGCCTGTCGTCGATCGGCGGCGCGTGGGCGCCGGTCGAACGCACCGCCTCGCATGGCTTGCATCTGCGCTTCACCCGCCCCGGCGCAATCGGCGCAATCGGCGTGCCGCTGGTCGCGCCGATTGCGCCGGGCCGCGTCGAGCGTGTGCTCATGCGCACCTGCGAGCGTTTCGAAGTCGGCCGCTGGACGCCGCTCGATACCGAACACGGCACGCTAGCTTTCGATGGCGAGCGCGAAATCGAACTGGAGCGGGGCGATCGCTATGAGATCGCGCTCGATTGGGACGGGCCGCTGACCGTCGATGTCGAACGCACGCTGCGCTTCTCGGCATCGCGGCAACTCGTGCGGGAGGTGGCGAACGTGGTTGCGCATCAGAAGTAGTGTTGCGGATTGGTCGGAGCAAGTAATGCATTCACTCCAAGGAGACACACCATGTCGGTTTCAAGTGATTTGAGCAAGGACGAACTGCTGAAGGCGTATCGAATGATGCGCACGATCCGCGAGTTCGAGGAGCGCCTGCATGTCGAATTCGCGACCGGCGAAATCCCCGGTTTCGTGCATCTATACGCGGGTGAAGAAGCATCGGCGGTGGGCACGATGCTGCATCTGAACGACTCGGATTACGTGGCGACGACGCACCGCGGTCACGGCCATTGCATCGCCAAGGGCGTCGACGTGCACGGCATGATGGCCGAGATCTACGGCCGCAAGACGGGCGTGTGTCACGGCAAGGGCGGCTCGATGCATATCGCCGATCTGTCGAAAGGAATGCTCGGCGCGAACGGCATCGTCGGCGCGGGCGGGCCGCTGATTTGCGGCGCGGCGCTCGCGGCGAAGTACAAGAAGTCCGGCGGCGTAGGCGTGTGCTTTTTCGGCGACGGCGCGTCGAATCAGGGCGTGATTTTCGAATCGATGAATCTGGCCTCGGTATGGCGCCTGCCGGCGATTTTCGTCGCGGAGAACAACGGCTACGCGGAAGCGACTTCGTCGACGTGGTCGGTGGCGACCGACAACATCGCCGACCGCGCGAGCGGCTTCGGCATGCCGGGTGTGATCGTCGACGGTTTCGATTTCTTCGCGGTGCATGAAGCATTGGGCGAAGCGATCGAGCGAGCGCGCCACGGCGGCGGCCCGACACTCGTCGAAGTGAAATTCTCCCGCTATTTCGGCCACTTCGAAGGCGACGCGCAAACCTATCGCGCGCCTGGCGAAGTGCAAAAGCTGCGCGACGAGAAAGACTGCCTGAAGCGCTTCGAGGAGCGCGTGGTGCGCGCCGAAATCCTCACGGCGGACCCGTTGCGCGGCATCGATGCCGAGGTCAAGGCCCTGATCGACAGCGCCGTGACCGAAGCCAAGGCGGCGCCGCTGCCGACCGCCGAAGACCTGTTGAGCGACGTCTACGTGTCCTATCCGTAACGCACGCGTGGCAAACCTGAACGATTTGGCAACCATCTTTCATGGGACTGGAGTAAGCGCTGTGGGACCAGAGTAAGCGCTGAAGCGCTAACTCTGGTCGACACGCTAACTCCGGTCGACCGCAATTCTGCATGGGACCAGAGTAAGCGCTGAAGCGCCAACTCTGGTCGACACGCTAACTCCAGTCGACCGCAACTCTGCATGGGACCAGAGTAAGCGCTGAAGCGCTAACTCCGGTCGACCGCAATTCTGCATGGGACTGGAGTAAGCGCTGAAGCGCTAACTCCAGTCGACACAGGAGACAGACATGGCACGCAAGATCACATTCTCTCAGGCAATCAACGAAGCGCTGAGTCAGGAAATGGCCCGCGATGAAACCGTCATCGTGATGGGCGAGGACAACGCGGGCGGCGCGGGCTCGCCGGGCGAGCAGGACGCGTGGGGCGGCGTACTCGGCGTGACGAAGGGGCTGTTCCACAAGTATCCGGGCCGCGTGCTCGACACGCCGCTCTCGGAAGGCGGCTATATCGGCGCGGCGGTGGGCGCGGCCGCGTGCGGTATGCGGCCAGTCGCGGAGCTGATGTTCATCGATTTCATGGGCGTGTGCTTCGACCAGATCTTCAATCAGGCCGCCAAGTTTCGCTATATGTTCGGCGGCAAGGCGGTGACGCCGGTCGTGATTCGCGCGATGCAGGGCGCCGGCCTGCGCGCGGCGGCCCAGCATTCGCAGATGCTGACTTCGCTGTTCACTCACATACCTGGTCTGAAGGTCGTGTGTCCGTCGACGCCGTACGACGCGAAAGGTCTATTGATTCAGGCGATCCGCGACAACGATCCGGTGATTTTCTGCGAGCACAAACTGCTGTACAGCCGCGAAGGCGAGGTGCCGGAAGAGTCGTATGCGATTCCGTTCGGCGAGGCGAACGTCGTGCGCGACGGCGACGACGCCACCATCGTCACCTACGGACGCATGGTGCATTACGCCACGGAGGCCGCGGAGAAGCTGGCGAAAAACGGCGTGCAGGTCGACGTGATCGACCTGCGCACCACCTCGCCGCTCGACGAGGAAACGATTCTCGAAAGCGCGGAGCGGACCGGCCGCGTGGTGGTGGTCGACGAAGCGAATCCGCGCTGCTCGATGGCCACCGATATCTCGGCGCTGATCGCCCAACGCGCGTTTCACTCGCTGAAGGCGCCGATCGAACTCGTGACCGCGCCGCATACGCCGACGCCGTTTGCCGGCGTGCTCGAAGACATGTACATCCCGTCGGCGCAGCAGATCGCCGAAGCCGTTCTGAAAGTGAGAGGTTGAGCGATGCCGATTCAGATGATTACGATGCCCAAGTGGGGCCTGTCGATGGAGCAGGGGCAGGTCAACGGCTGGCTCAAGGCCGTCGGCGACAAGGTCGCCAAGGGCGACGAAGTGCTCGACGTGGAGACGGACAAGATCTCATCAGGCGTCGAATGTGCGTTCGACGGCATCTTGCGCCGGCAGATCGCGCAGGAGGGCGATACGCTGCCGGTCGGCGCGTTGCTGGCGGTGGTGGCCGACGCGGAAACGCCGGACGCGGAAATCGATGCCGCGGTCGAAGCGTTCCAGCGCGACTTCGTGCCGGCCAGCGCGGACGCGGGTGAAAGCGGCCCGCAACCGGAGAAAGCTCAGATCGGCGGGCGCACCGTGCGCTATCTGAAGCTCGGCGAGGGCGGCACACCGGCAGTGCTGATTCACGGCTTCGGCGGCGACCTGAACAACTGGCTGTTCAATCATACCGAGCTCGCCGCGCATCGCACCGTGTGGGCGCTCGATCTGCCGGGCCACGGTGAGTCCGGCAAAGCGGTCGAAACCGGCAGCGCCGATGAACTGGCGGACAGCGTGATCGCGTTCCTCGACGATCGCGGCATCGGCAGCGCGCATCTGATCGGACATTCGATGGGCGCGCTAGTGGCGATGACGGTCGCGGCGAAAGCGCCGGGGCGGGTTGCTTCGCTTGCGTTGATTTCGGGGGCGGGTCTCGGCGAGGAGATCAACGGCGAGTACATCGGCGGCTTTGTGGAGGGCAGCAGCCGTAACACGCTCAAGCCGCATCTGGCGAAACTCTTCGCCGACCCGGCGCTGGTGACGCGTCAGCTGGTCGAGGACATCGTCAAGTACAAGCGGCTCGAAGGCGTGAACGATGCGCTGTGCAAGATCGCGTCGTCGGCGTTCGACGGCAATGTGCAGCGCGCCGGCTATCGCGAACGGCTCGCTCAGCTTGCGCCGCGCACGCTGGTGATCTGGGGCGCGCAGGACCAGATCATTCCCGCCGCGCATGCGCAGGGCCTGCCGGGCGACATTCGCGTCCACGTGCTCGAAGGAAAGGGGCATATGGTGCAGATGGAAGCGGCCTCGGAGGTCAATCGCCTGCTCGACGATTTTCTGGGGCGTTGAGAGGGACGCCGCCCTGCATGGCGATAGCGTCACCGCGCTCGGTCAGCATGGCAAGCGCAGCGTCGACAAGCTTGCGCGGATTCCGGTGAAGATCGTGCCGGTTTCCGGCGGCGAGGCCTTGCCGAAGCCTGCGTGGCTGCACGCCAGGCCGATGGGCTTTCGCGAGGTGGCGGCCGGGCCGCTGGTACGGTCTTCGTATCATGCGGACCGGGTGGCGGATGCGGCCATGGAGTCCGCGCGCATGCCCTTGCGATAACGTTCGAGGCCCACGATGCCAAACAGCGATACCGCCGAGAGCCCGCTGAAGAAAACCGCCAGCGGCAACCACTCGCCCTTGTAGTTCTGCGCGAGCATGGTGCCGATCAGCGGGGTCGTGCCGCCGGCGATCGTCGCGCACAGCTGATAGGCGATCGAAATGCCGGAGTAACGTACCTGAGTCGGAAACGCCGGTGTCATAAAGCCGGCGATGACCGCGTAGATCGCGGACAGGGTCACCACCGCGAGCGAGATGCCCGCGATGATCGCGACCGGATTTTGCGTCGTCACGAGCACGAACATCGGGTAGGGGGTGACCATGGACAGCACGGCGGCATAGGTCAGAAAGCGGGCCTCGCCGAAACGTTGAGCCAGCAGCGCCGAAACCGGCTGCGAGCACAACTGGATGACGGTGACGACGAACAGACAATCGAGAATGAACGATTTCGACATGCCGAGATAAGTCGTGACATACGAAATCATGAAGGTGTTGGTGAAGAAGAATCCGGCAGAGCCGATCGTCGTGGCCATCGCTGCCAGCACGATCGGATACCACGCGGTGCGCAACACCTCCGCAACGGGAAATTTCACCACCTCGCGGCTCTTGCGGAGCTGCTCGAACTCCGGCGATTCCTTGACGCCCAGACGGATCGCCATGCCGATCAGAAGCAGCACGAAGCTGGCGAGGAACGGCAATCTCCAACCCCAGGCAACGAAGCTCGCGTGATCGAGCGAGGTGACGAGCCGGAACGATATCAACGAAAGAATCAGGCCGGCTGGACTGCCCATCTGTGGGAACGACGCGAAGAGCGTCTTGCGGCCCGCCGGTGCATGTTCGCTTGCCATCAGCACGGCGCCGCCCCATTCGCCGCCCACCGCGATGCCCTGCAGGATGCGCAACAGCACGAGCAGGACGGGCGCCCAGATGCCGATGCTGTCGTAGCCGGGCAGCAGACCGATGCCAGTGGTGGCGATCCCCATCAGAAACATGGTCAGCAGCAGCATTTTCTTGCGTCCGAGCGTGTCGCCGAGATGGCCGAACACTGCTCCGCTCAACGGGCGTGCGACGAATCCGACGAAGAACGTTGCAAACGAGGCCATCGTGCTGAGAAAGTGGTTGCTGCTCGGGAAGAACACTTCGCCGAGAATGAGCGCGGCCGCGGTCGCGTAGGTGTAGTAGTCGTAGAACTCGACAGCCGTGCCGATAAACGCCGCGGTCGCGGCGCGTACCGGTTGATGAGTCTGTTCGGGGTGGGACATGGGAATCCTGTTCGTGAACATGCGGCCGCTCGCTGCGGGGGCGGCGGCGGATTTCGTCGCCGTCTATGCTTTGCGACCGCTGCATCTTGTGGGTTTGTGTGACCAGCCGCTTTTATCGGTCGCCGAAATGCGCCGACAAAATTCGGATTTCTAATCCTTACTATCAGGGCGGCTAATGCTCATGCTGCTCATTCGTGTTGCTCCCGCGTCGCGATGCTCATGGAACTCGCGCAACCGAGCATCGCGCGCGATCAGGTGCTGGGCGTTGTTGCGCTCCGGATAGTCGATCCATGCGGCGCCGGCAGCAGCAAACCCGGCCTGTTGCGCGTGATGTGCTTCGACCAGCGCATGCGCCGCCCGCACCTCGCCTTCAGCCGGCGTGAGCGCACGATGAATCGCCGCGACGTGTTCCGGAAACACGACGCTCTTCGAAGCAAATCCAAGTTGTGTCGAGACGTCGAGGTCAAGGGCGAGCACCTCAGCGGATCGATACGTACAGGGCAGATCGATCGGTACGCATCCGGCGGCGATGCACTCGATCAGGAAGCGGCTTCGCGCGTACAGCAATTCGTGACCGCCGGGCGTGCGGCGCGCGCCGAGATTCGCCGCAAGGTCTTCGACCGCCAGCATGCAGCACCTTATCCGTGCACTGACCTGAAGTAGTGCGCCCAAATGGACCAGGCCCTTCGCGGACTCGATAGTTGGAACAATCTCCGTCGAGCCTGCCGCAATCCCACGTTCGCGTTCGATGCCGGACAGTGCGCGGTCGAGAGCGGCGAGTTGATCCGGGTGTTCCGCATGCGGCAGGAAGATGGCGCGCGGCATGCCGCGCATGACGCCCTGGAGATCGGCATATCCGTCCTGTTCGAGTTTGTTGATCCGCACCGAGCTGAACAGGCCCCGCGCGGCTGAGTCGCGCAAGAGCGTCACGATTCGTTCGCGTGCGCGCGGCCGGTCTTCAGGCGCAGTCATCTCTTCGAGATCCGCGGCGATAGCGTCCGCACCGCTGTGCAGGGCGATTTCGTGAGCGCGAGTGTCGTTGCCCGGGACGAAGAGCCAGGTGCGCCGCAGGCTCGGCGGACGTGGGGGTGGGTGAGCGTTCATGCGCTTATCAGCTTTGACCGGCACGCGCGAGCATCGCGTGCAGCAACACGTCCGCGCCGCGTGTCACGTCTTCGGGCAGCGCGTCTTCTGCCTCGTTGTGGCTCAGGCCGTTGACGCAGGGGATAAAGATCATCGCGGTCGGACAATGCTTCGCGAGATGAATTGCGTCGTGGCCGGCGCCGCTGACGATGCGCTGATGCGGATAGTCCAGTGCCTGAACCGCGTTGCCGACAGCGGCAATGCAGTCCGGATCGAACGGCGTGGCGGGGCTGACCCAGTGCTGCGCGACCTCGACCTCCAGACGGCGGCGCTTGGCGACCGCTTCGAAGCGCTCGCGCAACGCGCTTTCCATTTTGCCGATCAACGCGTCGTCAGGATGACGAAGGTCGACGGTGAAGGACAGGTCCGCCGCAATCGTGTTGCGCGACGCGTTGCGTATCTGTAGCTCACCCACGGTCGCGAGCCCTTGCGGGAAGAAATCCGCCGCGATGCTCTCCAGCTCCGCGGCCATTTCGGCGGCGCCGAACAGCGCGTCGCGCCGGTACTGCATCGGCGTGGTGCCCGCATGCGCCGCCTGTCCGCGCACGCGCACGTCGAGCCAGCGAATCGCCTGGCCGCCCGTGACGACGCCAATCGGCACGCCGCTTTCCTCGAGCACCGGACCCTGTTCGATGTGCGCTTCGAAGTAGGCGTCGAAGACGATGCCGGGCACGGCGCGCGCGCCGGCGTAGTCTGTGGCGTGCAGAGCCTGCGCGACGGAAATCCCTGCGGCGTCGCGCGTAGCCAGCGCCTGCGCGAGCGGCATGACGCCCGTGAAGGCGGCCGAGCCGAGCATGGCCGGGGTGAAGCGGGCGCCTTCCTCGTTGGTCCAGACGACGATTTCAATGGGACGGTCGGTCTGAATGCCTGCGTCGTTCAGGGTGCGGACGACTTCGAGCGCCGCGAGCACGCCATAGACGCCGTCGAAGCGCCCGCCTTCGGGTTGCGTGTCGAGGTGGCTCCCGCTGGCCACAGGAGCGGCGTCGTTGCGTTTGCCCGCGCGCCGGGCGAAGAGATTGCCCACCTGATCGACGGACAGTGTGAGACCGGCGTCGCTGCACCATTGCGAAAAGAGCGCGCGTCCGGCCGCATCCTGCTCCGTCAGCGCGAGGCGCCGCACACCGCCGCCGGCTGTGGCGCCGACTTTTGCCATCTCCATCAGGCTCGTCCAGAGCCGTTCACCATCGATTTTCAGCATCATCACACTCCTGAATTCGCAGCCGCGAGGGCGGCGTCGGGTTCGTCGTGATGCCTTTATCGGAAATCAAAAAAGATTAGTCTAATTTCTAATTCTTATCCTAAGTATAATTTTGGCGGATGATGAAACCAGTGAGGCTCATTGTGAGCAAAGAGCGCCCGGATACTTACCTGAACGACCGTCTGGACTGGAACCTGCTGCGGACGTTTCTGGCGATCGCGAAGGAGGGCAGCGTGAGCCGGGCGGCCACTAAGCTGCATCTGACGCAGCCCGCCGTCAGCCAGGCGTTGCGCCGTCTGGAAGAGCAGCTCGGCTTGCGGCTGGTGGATCGTCACGGACCGCGTATCGAGGTGACGCAGGCCGGTATCGAAGTGAAGCAGATCGCCGAAGACGTGTATGGCACGATCTCGCGTCTGTCGCTCGCCGAGGTGGATCGCGATCACGATATTTCCGGCATGGTGCGCGTGGCCACCGTCAGCGGTATCGATTTTCCGGCCTACGACACCTTTCTGGCAGACTTTCACCGCACGTATCCGCGCATCGAACTGGAGAGCCAGGAAATGCGCAGCGCCGATGTCGTGAACAGCCTTCAGCAAAAGTCCGCCACGCTCGGACTGACGCCGCGGCGCGCGTTGCCCAGGCGAGTGGATAGCCGCGTGTTTCTTCGTCAGCGTTACGCGCTCTTCTGCGGACGCCACCATCCGCTCTTTGGACGCAGCGATCTTCGCGTCGCGGACCTGGCCGGCGAAAAGTTCGTCTCTTTCACCGGCGACAAGGTGGGTGACCACCTGTCGCCGCTCACCTTCTTTCGCGACGAAATGGGCTTCACGGGGCGGGTGGTCGGCTCTTCGTCGAGCATGACCGAGGTCAGGCGTTTCATTTTCGCGGGCTTCGGCATCGGCTGCCTGCCGGAGCACGTCGTGCGCGACGACATTGCGCAGGGCCGCCTGCAGCGGCTGCCGCCCGACGAAGGCGTGGCCGATCTCGACATCTACATGCTGTGGTCACTGGACCGCAAGCTGAGCACCGCAGAAGCCGCGTTTATCGATTCGTTGAATGCGTTCATCGACGGGCAGGAGCAAGGCGCAGCAGCCCACTCGCCCGACGCTCCCGACGCTCAATAGCCGCGCGCTGCGTCGATCACATTGCTCAAGGGTTCGCCGCGCATCAGCCGTCTTGCGTTGTGCGCCACCTGCGCGCCGATCGTCTCCGAACTCGCCACCGACGCCATGTGCGGCGTGACGATCAGATTGGGCGCGCGCCATAAGTCATCGTCCTTGGGCAACGGCTCGGTCGGAAACACATCGACAATCGCGCCGCCGAGATGGCCGCTCGTGAGCGCCGCGATCAGGTCCGCGGGAACCAGATGCTCGCCGCGTCCGACGTGAATGAGCTTCGCACCCGGGCGCAAATGCGCGAAGGTGTTGGCGTTCAGGATCAAGCGCGTTTCCTCGGTGAGCGGCAGCAGACAGACGAGGATGTCTGTCCCTTCCAGGAACGGCTCGAAGCCCTGCGAGCCGGCGAAGGTCGCCACGCCCGGCAATTCGCGCGCGTTGCGGGCCCAGCCTCGCACCGCGAAGCCGAAGCGCTGCAAATCCAGCGCGACGCGGCTGCCGATCTCGCCGAGTCCCATGACGCCCACCGCGCATTCGGACGGATCGCGCTGGTCGTGGCGGAACCAGCGTTCGACGCGTTGATTGGCCAGCACGCGATCGAGCTGACGGTGATAGTGCAGCACGCCCCATGTGACGAATTCGCTCATGCCGCGCGCGTGTTGCGGATCGACGACCCGGCACAATGGCACGGACGGAAGCGCAGGGTCCGACAGGATGTTGTCGACGCCCGCGGCGATGCTATGCACGAGCCGGAGTTTCGGCAGCAACGCAAGCGCGCCCGCCGGCGGGTTCCAGCATACGGCGATTTCGGCGTCCTCGGCTGAAGGCGTGCCGTGCATCACGACGTCGAGTTCGGGGGCCGCGCGCAGGATCGGCGGCACGAGGTGTGACATGTCGTAGTCACGACTCATCAGGACAAGTTTGGTCATGGCGTCGTTGGCGATACGTGCATGGCGACGGCACGTATCGCGAAGGGTGAAGCGGGCCAGGCTGCGGGACCTGGCCGCGGGAAACTAGCTGCGGTAATCGGATTGCGGGTCGTCGATGAGCCGTAGCGCCGCGCGCCATGCCACGTCCGCGATTTCCGCCGAGTCCTCGCGATCGAACTGGGCGGCGGTCAACTCGCATACTTCGCGCGGTGGAATGCGCAGCGCGGTGCCGCCGGCCAGCGCCTGAATCTGCGCCTGGCAGGCCCGCTCGAGAAAATAGATCTCGTGAAAGGCAATGGCCGCCGTCGCGCCTGCCGCGAGCAGTCCGTGATTGCGCAGGATCATCGCCTTGCAGGAACCGAGATCCCGCACCAGCCGTTCGCGCTCGCCGAGTTCGAGCGCGATGCCTTCGTAGTCGTGATAAGCGAGCTTGCCGTAGAACTTCAGCGCATGCTGGCTGATCGGCAGCAGCCCATGCTCCTGCGCCGACACCGCGGTTCCGGCCGCCGTATGCGTGTGGATCACGAAATGCAGGTCGTCGCGCGCTGCGTGGATGGCCGAATGAATCGTGAAACCCGCGGCATTCACCCGGAACAGTTCCGGCTCACTGTGCGCGCGTTCGTCGATGACGTTGCCGTGGTGATCGATCTTCACCAGATCCGACGCGCGCATCTCGTGAAAAAGCACGCCGTAGCGGTTGATCAAGAAGGCCGGCGCCTCGCCCGGCCGGTCCGGCAGACGTGCCGTGATGTGCGTGTCGATCATGTCCGTCATGCGGAAGTGAGCGGCGAGGCGGTAGAGTGCCGCCAGCTCCTCCCGTACGTGCTGTTCGGCATCGGAGCGGGTATCGACTCGGGCGCCGATTCTGGCGCCGAGCGGCGCGGACTTGTCGCGCATGGGATCGGGCGATTGCTTCGTTTGCATTTCAAAAGACTCCAGATTCGCACGTGCTGTCATGCGTGTAGTGTTCGCTGGCGTTGGGGGGCTCGTCAACCTTATTGTTCTAATGCTGATCATTAGCCGCTTGAATACTGGGCGGCATGAAGCATTGCAGGACATCGCGAACCGGTTCTTTCGCGTCGAGACGCGCGAGTAACGCGGGTTCCGCCTGATCGGACGCGAGCGCCATGTCGATCACGGCGGCGAGGGTCGGCGCATCGCTGAACAGTACGCCGTTGTCGTCGGCCAGCACGATATCGCCTGGCCGCACCACGACGCCTCCGCAAACAACCGGCTCGTTGAACGCGCTTGAACCGGTGTCGCGTTTTTTCGTCGTCAGCAATGAGGTGCCGCGCGCGAAGACCGGGAGCCCCGTGCGCTGCAGTTCGAGCCAATCGGTCACCACGCCGTCGACGATGATGCCGGCCGCGCCGGTGCTGCGCGCGGCACATGCTGTGACCGCCCCGACCGGCGCGTGCTGGTGATCGCCGTTCATGTCGATCACCAGCACGTCGCCGGGTTTCAGTTGCGCTAGCGCGCGGTTGACCGGAACGGCATCGGGCGATGTCAGCTTGAGCGTCACGGCGCGCCCGATCACCTTCACGTTGGGCACCAGCGCGCGAATGCGGTGATCCGCGAAACCGTTTTCCAGAAAGTGGCCGAGCGTCGGAAGGCTGACGGTATCGAGGCCGTGTAACAAGGAGGTGTCGGGATTGGCTTGCATGCGAGCAGTCTGTTCAGATCCGATGTCCGGCATTCACGACAGGCTTGCCGTGGCGGCATTGGCGCGTGCCATCGAAGAGAGATCCCTGCGAAGCGTTTCGGCGAGCAGCACCAGGGCGAATGCGGAGACCGCCGCCGAGCCGATCATGTACCACGCGACCGACGACCCGCGGCCCGTGGCGGACAGCAGCGCCGTCGTCACGATCGGCGTGGCGGCGCTGCCGAGCAGCCCGGACAGCATGTAGCTGACGGACAGGCCGGAGTATCGGACCTCGGTGCCGAACAGCTCGGCGAGGAAGGTTGCGATGGGGCCGTAGTTCGCCGCGAACGCCGTCATCATCAGCAGATAGCCGATCAGGGCAAACGGAAATTCACGGGTATCCAGCAGCCAGAAGAGCGGGAACGCGAACAGCGCTTCAGCGACAATGCCGCCGATGATCACCGGTTTGCGGCCCACGATATCGGACAGCCTGCCGAAGGCCGGCAGCAGCACGATACACAGCGCGCAGGCGAGCAGGGCGATGGACAGCATCGCGTTGCGCGAAAAGCCGAGTGTCTGCGTGCCGTAGGTAAGACCGAACGCGACGATCAGATTGAAGGAGGTGCCGGTCGACATCGTGGCGATACCGCCGAGCAGCACCTGCTTCCAGTACCTGGTCAGCACATCGGCGATCGGCAGTTTGACCTGCGCGGAGGCCTCCTTGATCTTGCGGAACGACGGTGTTTCGGACGTGTTGAGACGGATGTACAGGCCCACGCCGACAAGCAACGCGCTCGCGAGAAACGGAATGCGCCAGCCCCACGAAAGCAGCGCTTCGTTCGCGAGCACGGCGTTGCTGATCAGAAAGGCCAGGTTGGCGATCAGCGTGCCGGCGGGCACGCCGATCTGGACCCACGAGCCGTACAGTCCGCGTTTGTTGGCCGGTGCGTGCTCGACGGCCATCAGCACGGCGCCGCCCCATTCGCCGCCGAGCGCGAGGCCCTGGACGATGCGCAGCGTGAGCAGCAGAATGGGCGCCCAGATGCCGATCGACGCATAGTTCGGCAGCAGGCCGATCGTGAATGTCGCGATGCCCATGATGACGAGCGAAACCAGAAGCATGGCCCTGCGGCCGAGGCGGTCGCCGAAATGCCCGAACAATGCCGCGCCGGCAATCCGCGCGAGGTAGGCGGACGCGAAGGTTCCGAACGCCAGCAAAGTGCCGGTCAACGGCACGAAGCCCGGAAAGAACACCTTGTTGAAGACGAGCGCGGACGCGGTTGCGAAGACGAACAGGTCATACCATTCGACGGTCGTGCCGATCACACTCGCGACGGCGATTTTTTTCATGTTGCTTTGTGTGCCGTCTGGCGTGGAGGACGCGTCGGCGGGGCGTAAGGAAGTCATGGGCTTCTCCTTGGGGCATGGCGGTTTCAGGTTCAGGTGATGAACACAGCCATTGCGCTATGGCCTGGCGCCTTTATCGGAAGCCAAAAACAATAAGTAAAAGTCTGTTTTCTAATCCTTTGTATTAATGGTGCGAATGATGAGGCGCGCCGTGATTCCTGTTGCGAGAATCTGGAAGCCGCGACTACTGTCGCGTGCAACGCGGCTCGATCAAACGCTACGCGGCTCGATCAAACGCTACGCGGCTCGATCAAACGCAACGCGGCTCTATCAAACGCAACGCGGCTCTATCAAACGCAACGCCACGCAGAACGGGTATCTCCGCGCTCAAGTCGCCGGCGTAGCGGGCGCACTCGCTGTGTATTTCCTCAGTCGCTGGGAAATCAGATGTGAAGGCCTTTCGATCATCCGGTAGAACGCATAGCTGATGGCGAACGCCAATGCCACCTGGACGAACCATGCTAAGCGGGATGTGCCGTCGAACCCGGTCATTTCCAGCAGGGCAAGCGCCATCTTGTGGCAAAGATAGAGGCTATAGGACCACGCCCCGAAAGCAGCCAGTCGGGACCAAATGCCGGCTTTGGAAGGCGTGGCTGTTTCCGTCGCGATCCAGATCGCCGCCAGAAACTGAAATAGCGGCAGCGTGATATCGGGCGTAATCAGCGGCACGAGCGCCGGTTTGAGATTCGATTCGGACAGCAGAATCATGACTGCCGCCCCGGCTGCGGCAACCGTCACTCGCAGCGCAACCAGATGGTTTGCGAGGTAACGAGTGCTCCGATCGAGGCCGCGCTTGATCATCATGGTGAGCGGCGAATACGCGCCACGCACGTGAAACTGCTCCGCATTGCGCTGGGTTTCCGCGATCAGGCAGCCAAAAATCCATCCAGCCGCATACAGTAAAGCGGTACCCGGGATGCGATACGTCTCGTAGACGCAGCCGCGGCACGCGGGGTGCCCAAACAGACGAACCGCCGCCACCATCACGCCGGCTGCAATCGTGCTGCCGACGATCATTTCACCGATGTAGCGAAACCGGGGCCGCAAGATCGGATAAACGGCGTAATACACCATCTCGCAGTAGAGCGACCAAAGCACGGACTCCAGATAATTTTGCCCCGTCGGCAACGATTGGACGAGGCATAGCAGGATGATCAGCGGCAAGCCGATACGGATGAATCGGGATGCGTAATAGTTGACCGGCTTGAGCGTGACATCCTTCTGATAAGCGTTGTGGATGCAATAGCCGGAAATGACAAAGAACACGATGACTGCGGCGGGCCCCGCAAACAGCGCTGTCGATCCGGACCACAACGCGCCGCCGAGGAAGGCCAGCTGATGCGGGAGAAGTTCTTTGAAAGCGGGCGGCTTGAAGTGATACATCAAGACCCAGAAAGCCGCGATGAATCGAATGGCGTCGATCTTTAACGATTTATTCAAATTCGCGGACGCTGGCAGATTCAAGGTGATCGCCATTTTCTGCCCCTTTTTTATTCAGGCTGCGACGATCTTACCTCCGCGCTCAACGACAAAAATCGAAAAAAAATCGTGAAATTAATGTCCATCCGGATGCCCTCCGCCGTCGTCAAACACGAACTCCGCGGTATGTCCTTTCGTTGGAAAGTGGCGGCGGGGGCTGCGCGGAATATGCGCACTTTACGCATTGGTTTCAACCGTTTTGAGCGCCGCTCCTGGCGTTACGCGGCGAGCGTGCGGCGCGCGGTTTCTTATTGAGCTCAGCAGCTTGCGGCCACTGGTCTTCGTCAAGCAGCCGATCGAACAAACGTCCGCGCTCCTTTTCGGAAAGCGGGCAGAGGCCAAGCAGGGCCGTAAACACCAGACCTCTGGCTGCTGCCCAGCGCAGGAGCGCCAGGTCCGGGTCGGCCGCCTCGGCCTTGATATGCTTGACCTTCTGCGCGGTGGTCTCGCGCGTGGCGGACAGCAGCGAGGGATCTTCGACCAGAGCGGCAAGGATGGAAAAACCCGCGGAATGGGGATTGTCCGTGGCTTCGCGCATGGTGGCGATCTCTGCTGCGAGATTGGGCTCGGCCTTCGTCTCTCCATTCGCAGCAAGGTAGTTGCGCGAGAAATTCTCGAAGTACTCGATCTCATGCTCGAGCAACGCCTTCAGCACATCCCCTTTGGTGCGGAACTGATGCATCAGTCCGCCCTTGCTCATACCGCTTTCCCGAGCGATCGCGTCAAACGTGAGCTGACCCGGGCCATCGCGAGCGACGATGGTGAGCGCCGCCTGGAGCGCCGCTCGGCGGGAGCGTTCCGAACGGGTGGGATTATCCATGGTGTCTCCGGAGCGTGAGTGCGAGTTCGCGCGATGTCACTACGGCCGCGGATCCGGAATTGCCCGCTTGTCGAGGCGCGTCGGGCTGGTGTGGGCGATGCCTGGTTTGCATAGTCGAAAGAGGTCGGTTGAAGCTTCATTTTACAAGCATCGACCTGCTGACGACCTTTTGGACCACGGCGCCTCCGGGAACGAGCGCCGGACCGGCCGCGCAACCGGGGTTTTCAAGCCGCCTGCATGGCGGCGCCATCCACTTCGCCGCCGCGCATGAGGGGCGACGGAATTCTTTTCTTTGTGTGTGCTGCGATTTGCCACGACCGTGATTGTGATATTTGAACCATGAATATGGTGCATAAGTAACACTTATGGTGTTAAGGCGGGCCGAAATCTTTGTGAATGTAACGATCTATTCGCAAAGCTTGTGATAATTATATCAATCGTTGTAGCATAGGCGCGAACGAATCGGCGGCCGGTGTTGTGCGTCGCATCAATATTTCGGATGTCTCATGCCTGAAGCTCCTTCCTTGTCTTCGTCGGTCGTCGCGCTGCGCGGCGGGCCGCTCATCCATCCAGTGCGCAACCCGGGCACGCCGTTCGACGCGTCATGGCTCGACGGCCTGCGCGTCAATCAGTCCGCGGTGGAGCGGCGCACGGCCACGCTCGCCACGCGCCGCACCGTCAAGAAGGATGCGCAGGCCGCATGGCTGCTGAAGGCCGTCACCTGCATCGACCTCACCACGCTCAACGGCGACGACACCGAGGGCCGCGTGCGGCGCCTCTGCGCGAAGGCGCGCCAGCCCGTGCGCGCCGATCTGCTCGAAGCGCTCGGCATCGCGCCGCAGGGGATCACGACGGGCGCGGTCTGCGTGTACCACCGCTTCGTCGCGGCGGCGGCCGATGCGCTGTATGGCAGCGGTATTCCGGTCGCCGCGGTATCGACAGGGTTTCCGGCCGGGCTCAGTCCGCATCCGCTGAAGCTGAAGGAGATCGAGGCCTCGGTTGCGGACGGCGCGACGGAGATCGACATCGTCGTCACGCGCGAATACGTGCTCACAGGCAACTGGCGGGCGCTCTACGACGAAGTGCGCGAGTTCCGCGCTGCCTGCGGTCCCGCGCATCTGAAGACGATTCTCGCGACCGGCGACATCCGCACCCTCTCCAACGTTGCGCGCGCATCGATGGTCTGCATGATGGCCGGCGCCGATTTCATCAAGACGTCGACCGGCAAGGAGGGCGTCAACGCGACGCTCGACGTGTCGCTCGTGATGGTGCGCATGATCCGCGAATACCGGGAGCGCACCGGCGTGCCGATCGGCTTCAAGCCGGCGGGCGGCGTGTCGGGCGCGAAGTCGGTGCTGTCGTACCAGATCCTGATGAAGGAGGAACTCGGCCGGCCGTGGCTCGAACCGGAGCTGTTCCGGATCGGCGCGTCGAGTCTGCTGGCCGATATCGAACGCCAGCTCGAACATCACGTGAGCGGCCGTTATTCCGCTTTCAACCGTCACCCCGTAGCCTGAACACAAGACCGATCCCATGAGCGTAGCCGAGTATTTTTCATCGTTGGAGTACGGTCCCGCACCCGAGGACGACCAGCCCGCGCGCGCATGGCTCGCGCAACACGAGGCGAGCTTCGGGCATTTCATCGGCGGCGCGTGGCATGCGCCGGCCGCCGGCGAGCGTTTCGTCTCGTACGCGCCCGCGACGGGCGAGCGGCTTGCCGGGATCGCCCAGGGCGATGCAGCCGATATCGACGCGGCCGTTGCCGCGGCGCGCGCCGCGCAGCCGGGCTGGCTCGCGCTCGGCGGCGCCGGACGTGCACGGCACCTGTATGCGCTCGCGCGCATGGTCCAGCGTCATAGCCGGCTGTTCGCCGTGCTCGAAGCGCTCGACAACGGCAAGCCGATCCGCGAGACGCGCGATATCGATGTGCCGCTTGTCGCGCGGCACTTCCTGCATCACGCGGGCTGGGCGCAGCTGCAGGACAGCGAATTGGCCGGTTATGCGCCGCTCGGTGTGGTCGGTCAGATAGTGCCGTGGAATTTTCCGCTGCTGATGCTCGCGTGGAAGATCGCACCGGCGATTGCAACGGGCAACTGCGTCGTGCTGAAGCCCGCCGAATACACGCCGCTCACCGCGTTGCTGTTCGCCGAACTCGCGCAGCGCGCGGGCTTGCCCGCGGGCGTGCTGAACGTCGTCACGGGCGATGGCCGGACCGGCGCGGCGCTGGTTGCGCATCCGCAGGTCGACAAGATCGCCTTTACGGGTTCGACAGAGGTGGGACGGTCGATCCGCTCGGTCACGGCCGGCTCGGGTAAATCGCTGACGCTCGAACTCGGCGGCAAGTCGCCGTTCATCGTGTTCGACGATGCGGATATCGACAGTGCGGTGGAAGGCGTAGTCGACGCGATCTGGTTCAACCAGGGGCAGGTCTGTTGCGCGGGCTCGCGGCTGCTCGTGCAGGAAGGTATCGAAGCGCGCTTCATCGCGAAGCTGAAGCGCCGCATGGAGACGCTGCGGGTCGGCACGTCGCTCGACAAGAGCATCGATATCGGCGCGATCGTCGATCCGGTGCAGCTCGAGCGCATCCAGTCGCTGGTGGAAAGCGGGCGGCGCGAGGGCTGCTCGGTCTGGCAATCGCCCAATGCCGCGATGCCGGCCGGCGGCTGCTTTTATCCGCCCACGCTCGTCGCCGGTGTGGCGCCGGCCTCCACGCTTGCACAAGAAGAAATCTTCGGCCCGGTGCTGGTGACGATGAGCTTTCGTACCCCCGACGAAGCCATCGCACTCGCCAACAATTCGCGCTATGGGCTCGCCGCTAGCGTGTGGAGCGAGACGATCGGCCGCGCGCTCGACATCGCGCCGCGCCTTGCGTGCGGCGTCGTGTGGATCAATGCGACGAACCTGTTCGACGCGGCGGTCGGCTTCGGCGGCTATCGCGAATCGGGCTATGGGCGCGAAGGCGGACGTGAGGGCATCTACGAATATCTGAAACCGCGTGCGTGGCTCAACCTTGCGGAGCGTCGGCCGGCGGTTGCTCCGGCAGCGGCAGGCGCAGGCAAGCGTGATCAGCCGTCGAGTGTCACGAACGTCGCGAATGTCGCGTTGATCGACCGCACCGCGAAGCTGTTCATCGGTGGCAAGCAGGTGCGGCCGGACAGCGGCTATTCGTTGCAGGTTCACGCACCGGACGGCACGCCGGTCGGCGAAGTGGGCGAGGGCAACCGCAAGGACATTCGCAACGCGGTCGAAGCGGCGCGGGCGGCGCAGAAGTGGTCGCAGGCGAGCACCCATAGCCGCGCTCAGGTGCTCTTCTATCTCGCCGAGAACCTCGCCGTGCGCGCGGACGAATTCGCGCGGCAGCTCGTCGTGAGAAACGGTGCCACGGAAGCGGCGGCGCGTGCGGAAGTCGACGCAGCGGTGACGCGTCTGTTCACGTACGCCGCGTGGGCCGACAAGTTCGACGGCGCCGTCCATACGCCGCCGCTGCGCGGCGTCGCGCTGGCGATGCACGAGCCGCTCGGCGTGATCGGCATTGCGTGTCCGGACGAGGCGCCGTTACTCGGTTTCGTTTCGCTGGCGGCGCCCGCGCTTGCGATGGGCAATCGCGTCGTCGTGTTGCCGAGTGCGGCGTGTCCGCTTACGGTCACCGACTTTTATCAGGTGGCCGAGACCTCGGACGTGCCCGGCGGCGCGCTCAACATCGTGACGGGTGAGCGCGGCGCGCTGCTGCCGGCGCTTGCCAGGCACGACGACGTCGATGCCGTCTGGTGCTTCGGCAATGCGGCGGATTCGGCGCTGGTCGAACGCGAGTCGATCGGCAATCTGAAGCGCACGTTCGTCGATCACGGACGTCGGTTCGACTGGTTCGACCGCTCAAGTGAAGGCCTGCCGTTTCTGCGCCAGGCCGTGCAGGTGAAGAACATCTGGATACCGTACGGTGACTGATCGACAGTCGGAATCGCCGTCTGAATGACACGCACGCCAACCAGAAAATGGAGGAGACAACGTGCTGAAGAATCTGGACCTGTTGTTGAATACCGCGCTTTTGCATACCGATGCGCCGCGCGCACGTCATACGCGTCATGCACGTCATGCAGCTCATGTACGTCATGCCCCAAACGAAGTCCTCTCGGGCAAGGCTGCGCGAGGGGAGCGCAAATGAACGCGCCTCAGCAAGCAAACGGGCGCGTCGTCATTCTCGGCATCTACGTCACCGACCTGACGTTTCGCGCCGGGCGTATGCCGCTGATCGGCGAGACGATCGCCGGCTCGGCGTTCGCGATGGGGCCGGGCGGCAAGGGCTCGAATCAGGCGGTCGCGGCGGCGCGTGCCGGCGCCGAAGTGGTTTTCTGCACCCGCATCGGCAACGACGCGTTCGGCGCGATTGCCCGCTCGACGTGGGCTGCTGAAGGCATCACGGCGCGCGCGTCGATCGTGGAGGGCGTTTCCACCGGCGCGGCGCATATCTTTGTCGACGACACCACCGGCATGAACGCGATCATCGTCGCATCCGGTGCGGCCGGCACGATGAATGCAGCCGACGTCGACGCGATCGAAGCCGACATCGCTGCCGCGTGCGTGTTCGTCACGCAGCTCGAACAACCGCTGTCCGCCGCGCGCCGCGGTCTGGAAGTGGCGCGCAAACACGGCGTCACGACCGTGTTCAATCCGGCGCCCGCGTTGCCGCTCGACGACGGAATTTTTCCGTTGTGCGACTACATCACCCCGAACGAAACCGAAGCCGCCGCGCTGACCGGCGTGCCGATCGCGAATGCCGACGATGCGCGCCGTGCCGCCGATGTGCTGCTCGCCAAAGGCGCCGGCGCGGTGATCGTCACGCTCGGCGAAGGCGGTGCGCTGCTGCATTCGGCGAGCCGATCGGTACACGTGCCGGCTTACCGCTGCGGCCGCGTGGTGGAAACCGCCGGCGCCGGCGACGGCTTTACGGGCGGCTTCGCGGCGGCGCTGGCGCGCGGCGACGATGCGGTCTCGGCGATGCGCTTCGGTTGCGCGCTCGCGGGCATTTCCGTGACGCGTGCGGGCACGGCGCCCTCCATGCCGACGCTCGACGAAGTGAAGCGGGTCCTGAATCAGTCCGGCCAGTCGGGCCAGACGTCACAGGCATTCTGACTGTTTGCGCAGGTCGAAGGAGATCGCCGTCACCATGAAGTCCTCGTTCGCCGCTGGAAAACTGTTCGCCGACCGGCAACTGAATTTTCTGCTGATCGTCAACGTGCTCGTCGTGCTGGTCGCGACGTGGCTATCGCACGGGCAGTTCGTCGACATCGACAACCTTCAATCGATGGGCGGCCAGTTGCCCGAACTCGGTTTGCTCGCGCTCGGCATCATGCTGTCGATGGTGTCCGGCAATGGCGGGATCGACCTGTCCGGCGTCGGACTGGCGAACCTCTCGGGCATGGCCGCCGCCATGGCCGTGCCGCATTTCGTCAACGGCGACGACTCGCCGGCGCTCTATACGGCGCTGTTCTGCGCGATCGTGTTGACGGTCGGGTTGCTTGGCGGCCTGCTGAACGGGGTGGTCATCGCGCGTCTCCGGCTCACGCCGATTCTCTGTACGCTCGGCACCCAGCTGTTGTTTACAGGTGTCGCCGTGGTGCTCAGCAACGGCGCGTCGGTGCATGTCGACTATGTCGATCCGTTGTCGAATATCGGCAACGGTACGGTGTTTCAGGTGCCGCTTGCGTTCTGCATCTTTATCGCGGCGGTCGCCGTGCTGGGGTGGTTGCTCAAACGCAGTCCGTTCGGCCTGCGCCTCTATCTGATGGGCACCAATCCCAAAGCCGCGTTCTATGCCGGCATTCCGCGCGCGCGAATGCTGATCACGACCTATGCCATGTGCGGCGTGCTCGCTTCACTGGCGGGGCTCATCAGCACGACGCATACGTCCAGTGCGAAATGGGACTACGGCAATTCATATCTGCTGATCGCGATTCTGATCGCGGTGATGGGCGGCGTGAACCCCGCGGGCGGGCATGGACGCATCGTCTGCGTGTTCTTTGCCGCGACGGTGCTGCAATTTCTGTCGAGCCTGTTCAATCTGCTGGGCGTGTCGCAGTTTTTCGGCGATTGCGCGTGGGGTTTTCTGTTGTTGCTGTCGCTGGCGTTCGCGGGCGGCGAGCGGGTGCGGGCGATTTTTGGCTTCGGCGGAGGCGGCAGTGCAGGCGGCGCAGGCGCGGCGCCGAAGCGTTAGCGTTCGAGCAGACGCTAGCAGGCACAACAAGGTTTTCAGTACGCGGCGGACAACGAGCCCTGGCTGTCCGCGATCGTGAAGAGGGGCGACATCGAACGATAAAGGAGACATCGCATGAAATTGACTCGACTGGGCACCGCGTTTGCGGCAGGCGCCCTCGCGGTGGGCGTGATCGCCGCCGCGCAAGCTGCAACCAACGAGACGATCGTCACGGTCGTCAAGGTGACCGGCATCAACTGGTTCAACCGGATGGACGACGGCGTCAAGCAGTTCGCGAAGGACAACCCGGGTGTGAACGCCTATCAGACCGGCCCGGGCCGCGCGGATGCCGCGCAGCAGCTGAAGATCATCGAGGACCTGATCGCGAAGAAAGTCACGGCGATTGCCGTGGTGCCCTACGATCCGCCGACGCTCGAACCGGCGCTGAAGAAAGCGATGGATCGCGGCATCAAGGTGGTCACCCATGAGGCCGACAACGCGAAGAACACGATGGTCGACATCGAAGCGTTCGACAACACCGCCTACGGCGCCGGGCTGAACGAGCGTCTTGCGTCGTGCATGCACGACGACGGCAAATGGGCCGTGCTGGTCGGTTCGCTCGGCAGCCGCTCGCAGGTGCAATGGGCGGACGGCGGCATTGGCAACGCTAAGGCCAGATATCCGAAGATGAATCTGGTCGAGCCGAAGCTCGAAACCAACAACGACGGCGAGCGCGCGTATGAAGTCGCGAAGGAAGTGCTGCGCAAGCATCCGGACCTGAAAGGCTTCCAGGGGTCGTCCTCGCTCGACGTGATCGGCATTGGCCGCGCGGTCGAAGAAGCCGGCATGCAGGGCAAGATCTGCGTATACGGCACGGGCTTGCCGACCGAAGCAGGCAAGTTCCTCGAAAGCGGCGCCATCAACGGCATCGCGTTCTGGGATCCGAAGCTTGCGGGCATCGCGATGAACAAGGTCGCGCAGATGCTGGTGGACGGCAAGACGGTCGAGAACGGAGCCGATCTCGGCATCCCTGGTTATACGAAGGTCACGGTCGCCAAGGGACCGGGCAAGGGCATCATCGTGCGCGGCCAGGGCTGGGTGAACGTCGACAAGTCGAACTACAAGCAGTATCCGTTCTGATCCGTGTTTCAGGTGCCACGGCGTGCCCATGCGGGCACGCCTTAACTAGCGGTTCGCCATCATGAATCAAGACGCATCGTCATCGCAGCCTCAACCGTCGCAGCCTTTTCTACAGGTCTGCGGCGTGCATAAACGGTTCACCGGCGTGCATGCATTGCGCGGTGTGAGCCTCTCGTTCGAGCGCGGCCAGATCTATCACCTGCTCGGCGAGAACGGCTGCGGCAAGAGCACGCTCATCAAGATCATCTCCGGTGCGCAGCCGCCTGACGAAGGCGTCCTCGTGATCGAAGGCGTGCGGCATGCGCGGCTCTCCGCGCTCGAAGCGCTCGCGGCAGGCATCGAGACCGTCTATCAGGATCTGTCGCTGCTGCCGAACATGAGCGTGGCCGAAAACGTCGCGCTCACGTCCGAGCTGGCGCTGCACGAAGGCAGGCTCGCCCGCACGTTCGACCGGCGCGCGCTGGCGCGCACGGCCGCGCGTGCGCTCGAAGCAGTCGGTCTGCCCGGCGACGCCGATTTTCAGACGACGCTCATCGAACAATTGCCGCTCGCGACGCGTCAGCTGGTTGCGATTGCCCGCGCGATCGCCAGCGAGGCGAAGTTCGTGATCATGGACGAGCCCACGACGTCACTCACGCAAAAGGAAGTCGACAACCTGATCGCAGTGCTCGCCAATCTGCGCGCGCAGGGCGTGACGGTGCTGTTCGTGAGCCACAAGCTCGACGAGTGCTACGCGATCGGCGGGGAAGTGATCGTGCTGCGCGACGGACAAAAAATGGCGCAAGGACCGATCGCGCAATTCACGAAAGCGCAGATCAGCGAGTTGATGACGGGGCGTCACCTGTCGAACGAACGCTATCGCGAGGGCGGTCTTGGGCAGGATGTCGTGCTCGATGTGCGCGGTTTGACGCGCGCCGGCCAGTTCAATGATGTGTCGTTTGCGCTGCGTGGCGGCGAAATTCTCGGTGTCACCGGTTTGCTGGATTCGGGGCGCAACGAATTGGCGCGGGCACTGGCAGGCGTCGCCCCCGCGCAGTCGGGGCAGGTCATCGTGGACGGCAAGGCTATCGCATTGCGCACGCCGTCGGACGCGAAACGCCATCGCATCGGCTACGTGCCGGAAGACCGCCTGAACGAAGGACTATTCCTCGATAAACCGATCCGCGACAACGTGATCACCGCCATGATCTCCAGTTTGCGCGACCGCTGCGGCCAGATCGACCGCGCCCGTGCGCAGGCGCTCGCCGAACAGACGGTGAAGGATCTGCAGATCGCGACGCCCGGCGTCGACAAGCCGGTGCAGTCGCTCTCGGGCGGCAACCAGCAGCGCGTGCTGATCGGCCGCTGGCTCGCCATCGATCCGCGCGTGCTGATCCTGCATGGACCGACTGTCGGCGTCGACGTCGGATCGAAGGACATCATTTACCGCATCATGCAGCGCCTGTCGCAACGCGGCATCGGCATCGTCCTGATCAGCGACGACCTGCCGGAACTGCTGCAGAACTGCGACCGAATCCTGATGATGAAGAAAGGGCGCGTCGCGAGTGAATACCTTGCCGACGCGCTGAGCGAAGCCGACCTGTATCACGCGCTGCTTTCGGAAGCCGCATAGAGGACGCCAATACCCATGAACTCGCGCATGAATCCGCGCATGAATCCGCGCATGAACCAGACCATGAGCACCCCGACCGTCGTCGAAGTCGCACCCGAGGTCAAGCCGCCGGGGTTGCGCACGAAGCTCGCGCGCAACCCCGAATGGTTCACCGTCGCGCTGATCGCGGCCACGTGCCTGATCGTCGGCGCGATCAATCCGCGCTTCTTCCAGCTCGCGACGCTGTTCGACCTGTTGCATTCGGCCACCACGATGTCGCTCTTCGCGCTGGGGACGCTGGTCGTGCTCGCCTCGGGCGGCATCGACGTGTCGTTCACCGCGATCGCCGCGCTGACCATGTACGGCATCACCAAGGCGGTATTCGCATGGTGGCCCGACGCACCCTTCGCGCTGATCCTGAGCACGGGCGCGCTCGGCGGCGTCGTGCTCGGCATCGTCAACGGCCTGCTCGTGCACCGCTTGAAAGCGCCTTCGCTGATCGTCACGATCGGCACGCAGTATCTGTATCGCGGGCTGTTGCTGACCTTCATCGGCACGACGTTCTTCATGAACATTCCGCACAGCATGGATCGTTTCGGCCGCATTCCGCTGTTTTTCTATCACACGGCAGACGGACTGCGCGCGGTGCTGCCGATTTCGGTGCTGGCGCTGGTGGCGGCCGCGTTCGTCACGTGGTGGCTGCTGAACCGGACGATGATGGGGCGGGGCGTCTATGCGATGGGCGGCAGTCTGGCGATTGCCGAACGGCTCGGCTACAACCTGCGCGCGATCCATCTGTTCGTGTTCGGCTATACGGGCATGCTTGCGGGGATCGCCGGCATTCTGCATGTATCGAACAATCGTCTCGCGAATCCGTTCGATCTGGTCGGCTCGGAACTCGATGTGATCGCCGCGGTGATCCTGGGCGGCGCGCGCATTACCGGCGGCACGGGCACGGTAGCCGGTACGCTGCTCGGCGTCGTGCTCGTCACGCTGATCAACAGCGTGCTGATTCTGGTCGGCGTGCCGAGCACCTGGCAGAAGGTGATCATCGGCGCGTTCATTCTGATTGCCGGGACACTCTTCGCGTTGCAGCGCAAAGGTTGAACGCCGCGGTCGGCGCGCTTGCAACGCGCGCTGTCGAGGCGCCGTGCCGCAAGCGCGTTTATCTGCGCTTGCGGAGCTCCTGACCCTTCTCCGTGATGATGGAATCGAAGTCGTCGATTTGCGAGAAGCGCACCGCCTTGACGACGCCGAACTTGCTCTGGTCCACCACCAGATGCCGTTCGACGGCACTGGCCATGGCGGCCTGCTTCAATGCGACTTCGTGAAAATTCCAGCAGGTGACGCCGCGTGCGGCATCCACGCCGCCCGCGGAAATGAACGCCTTGTTGATCCCCATGCGGCGCAGCATCTCGAGACTTTCTTCGCCCGCAAATGAATCCGACGACGGCACATAGACGCCGCCCAGCAGAATCATCCGCACATTCGGCTTGCGCCGCAGAATCTCCGCGACATTCAACGAATAGCACACCACGGTGACGTGGCGCTCGACCGGAATCAGCCGGGCAAGCGTGGTGAGCGTCGTGCCGCAATCGATGAAAAGCGTTTCGTTGTCGCCGATGAGTCCCGCCGCAATCGCGGACGCTTCCGCCTTGGCCTGCGCGAAGTGGTCTTTCTCCTCTTCGAGTGAGTAGCCGGCGTTGTTCGGCACGTCAGTCGCGCTGACGATGTAGCCGCCGAGATAGGTGAATCGTTCCGGACTGCCTGCGATGTCGCGCCGGACAGTCATTTCCGAAACGCCCAGCAGACTGGCGGCGTCGCGCAGGCGCATCACGTTCTGCCTGGCCAGCGCATCGGCGAGGGCGCGGAGGCGATCGGGTTTCAGCATGGAGGTCCTGTCGCGCAGTGGAGGGGGCGTTATGTTTTGTTCGATTTGGTGAAAGAATTATAACAAGAGGTGGTCTGCGCGGCGAGCCTCGTGTGAGCATGGCGGCCCAACTTTTTCTACGCAAATGTTCGAGTCCTGCATTCCTTGCCGTGCGCGAAATCTTTGCAACTGAAGATTCAGTAACGGGCAACGGTCGAAGGAAAGTTAAGTTAATCGTGTAGTAACTCAACGCGTTGGAGAGCCACCTACACTTCGAGCCTGGCTTCATTCTGGAATGCTCAATGGCACCGCCTCCATCCCTTGCGATCGACTCCGTGCGTGGCTTCGAATTGACGGGGGACGGTCAGTACCTGATGTTGAAGACCAATCAATCTTCCAGCATTGCGTTGCATTGCTCTGTCATGCACGAGTTGCTGGCGGCCTTGTCGAACGCCATCGGCGTGTCGGAGCGGATTCGCAGTAAGAAGAAAAGCGTGAAATTCGCGATGCCCTGTGAGGCGTGGGAAATCGGCAAGGATGGCGGGACGGCCGCCCATCTGATTCTGACGTTCCGTCTACCCGGCGGTGCGGAACTTTCGTTTCGCATGCAACGCACTCAGGCCGCGCACATGACAGAAGTGCTGGCGTTAGTGAGCGGCGTGGCAAAGCTCGGCGATCTGTCCCGCATCACGATGCAATAGCGATCGCGTCCCCATCATCCGCGCCTCGAGCAATACGCGAAAAAGCGCATTGCAATCGCGGTTTCCACGTTGTGCGTCTTTCATTTGGCTCCCCTGCATGTCTGTTCAATTCCCATCCGCGCGCCGCAGCAGAGCGGTGACCTTCGTCGGCCTCGGCGTCAGTGTGACAGCGGTGTCGGCCTACGCCGGCGAATCATTCGTGGTTAGCGATATCCGGCTCGAAGGACTGCAACGCATCGAACCCAGCACCGTGTTCGCGTATCTGCCGATCAAGCAGGGCGCGACATTCAGCGAGGATAAGGCTTCCGAAGCCATTCGCGCGCTGTATGCCACCGGCTTTTTCAACGACGTCAAGATCTCGACCGAAGGCAGCGTCGTGATCGTGCAGGTGCTGGAGCGTCCGGCGATCGGCACGATCGATTTCGCGGGCATCCATGAATTCGACAAGGACAACCTGACCAAGGCGCTGCGCGCCGTCGGTTTGTCGCAGGGCCGCTACTACGACAAGGCGCTGGTCGACAAGGCCGAGCAGGAACTGAAGCGCCAGTACCTGACGCGCGGCTACTACGCCGCCGAAGTCACCACCACGATCACGCCGATCGACCGCAACCGGGTGTCGGTGCTGTTCTCGGTGGCTGAAGGCCCGAGCGCGAAGATCCGTCAGGTGAATTTCATCGGCAACAAGGCGTTCAGCGAGAATACCTTGCGCGACGAAATGCAGCTGTCCACGCCGAACTGGTTCTCGTGGTACACGAAGAACGACCTGTACGCGAAAGACAAGCTGACCGGCGACCTCGAAAACATCCGCTCGTATTACCTGAATCGCGGCTACCTCGAGTTCAACATCGAGTCGACGCAAGTGTCGCTTTCGCCGGACAAGAAGGACATGTACCTGACGGTCACGCTGCACGAAGGCGAACCGTACACGATCTCCGGCATCAAGCTCGCGGGCAATCTGCTCGACCGCGAGGCGGAGCTCAGCAAGCTGATCGACATCAGGCGGGGTGAGCGCTTCTCCGCCGACAGGTTGAAAGCGGCGACGAAAGCGATCGTCGACAAGCTCGGCGAATACGGCTATGCGTTCGCCACCGTCAATGCGCTGCCGCAGATCGATCAGGAACACCACAAGGTGGACCTGACGCTGCAAGTGGACCCGAGCCGCCGCGTATACGTGCGCAACATCAACGTGGTCGGCAACTCCCGCACGCGCGACGAAGTGGTGCGCCGTGAAATGCGTCAGATGGAAAGCTCATGGTTCGACTCGAATCGGCTCGCGCTGTCGAAGGACCGCATCAATCGTCTGGGCTACTTCACCGATGTCGATGTGACCACGGTGCCGGTGGAAGGCGCGCAGGACCAGGTCGATATCGACGTCAACGTGACAGAAAAACCGACCGGCTCGATTTCGCTGGGCCTGGGTTATGGCTCGGGCGAGGGGCCGATCGTCTCGGCGGGCGTCTCGCAGGACAACGTGTTCGGCTCCGGCACCAGCCTGGCGGTGAATGTGAACACTTCGTCGACGTACCGAACGCTGACCGTCACGCAGGTCGATCCGTATTTCACGGTGGACGGCATCAAGCGCATTACCGACGTCTTCTACCGCACCACCGAGCCGCTGTATTACTCGACCGATTCGAGCTTTCGAATCATCACGGCAGGCGCGGATATGAAGTTCGGGGTTCCTTTCTCCGAAGCCGACATGGTGTACTTCGGGCTGGGATTCGAGCAGAACCGTCTGGAGATCGATTCCGCTACGCCGCAGAGCTACAAGGACTATGTCGCTGAATTTGGGCGTGTGTCCAACAATGTGCCGGTGACGGTGGGCTGGTCGCGCGACAACCGTGACAGCGCGCTCGTGCCGAGCCGTGGCTACTACGCGCAGGCGAACGCCGAATACGGCACACCGCTCGGCGATACGCCTTACTACAAGGCCGATCTGCAGGCGCAATACTATTATTCGTTCGCGCGTGGCTTCGTGCTCGGTCTGAATTTTCAGGGCGGCTACGGCAATGGATTGAACGGCAAGGCTTACCCGATCTTCAAGAACTACTACGCCGGCGGGATCGGTTCGGTGCGCGGCTATGAGCCGAGCTCGCTTGGACCACGCGACGCCACTACCAACGACCCGATCGGCGGGTCGAAGCTGCTGGTGGGTAACGTCGAACTGACGTTCCCGCTGCCGGGCACGGGCTACGACCGTACGTTGCGCGTCTTCACATTTCTCGACGGCGGCAACGTATGGGGCAGCGAAGGCAACAGCATTGGTGCGAACGGATTGCGATACGGCTACGGGCTGGGCCTTGCCTGGATCTCGCCGATTGGTCCGCTCAAGCTGAGTCTCGGCTTTCCGCTCGTCAGGCACGCGGGCGATCAATACCAGAAGTTCCAGTTCCAGATCGGCACGTCGTTCTAAGTGTCGACACTTACATGGCTGCTTCAGGTAGTGCGTTGCAGCGTTGGCTCAGTCGAAGTGTTGTGCCCGGCAGGTTCCTGCTCGAATCCGTAGAAGGCATGCGGCGTGATGCTTAGAATCGAGTCGACAACCGCCGGGTCCAGACCCAGGTCCAGCAGCGTTGACAGCGACTGGCCGTAGTCCAGCACCTCTTCGTATTGCGTGTGGGGCCAGTCGCTTCCCCACATCAGGCGCTCAGGGCCAAAGTGTTCGAGGAGCTGGTTCGTCGCGTCGCGGACAAAGCTGGAACCAGGAGCCGTACAGCGGTACGCGCCCGAGACTTTCACCCAAACCCGCGCTGTGTTGCCAAAGTCGAGCAGCGCCTTGAATCCGGGATCGCTCGTACCCTTGTCCGGGTCGGGCCTCCCGAAATGGTCGACGACGACCGGCAATCCCGCCTCCAGAAGGCAGTCGATCAGCGGCGCCAGGTCATGCGCTTGCCGGTGCAATTCGACATGCCAGCCGAGTCGCGCCAAACGGTTCAGCAGCGTTGCCCACGATTTTCCGCGCAACTCGGGTAATGCCTGCTCTATCAGGTTAAGCCGTACGCCGGTAATGCCCTGGTCATGCAGGTCAACTAACTCTTCTTCGGAGATGTCGGGCGCGACGACTGCCACGCCCCTCAAGCGGCGGGTGTCACGCGAGAGCGCTTGCAGCAGATAGCGGTTGTCGGTGCCGAGAAAGCTTGGTTGCACGAGAACGGCCCGGCCGATGTCGTGGGTGTCCAGAAGTTGCAGATAAGCAGCGAGCGTTGCATCGTAGCCCGGCGCGTAGCGCCTTCCGTCTGCCAGTGGCAAGCCTCGCTCGAAAACGTGCGCGTGAGTGTCCACGCGGCAGGGGCGCGATGGTGCGGTGAGTCCTCGAGAGCTCATGGTCATCCCCGCGGAGGGTTCAAGGTCAACCGCGCGTCGTCGGCGGCATCGGCGGCGAGTTCCGGCGCCGCCGCACGCAGCCGCTTGCCGCGCGTCTCGGGAAGGAGCAGAACGGCGACCATCGCCAGTCCGTATGCCACTGCGGCGTCGATGCCGATTGCCGCGCCGAGCGACATCGAATGACTCATATAGCCGACGAGAGCCGGGAAGCTTGCCGAGGCAATGCGCCCGAAGTTGTAGCAGAATCCAACGCCGGTGCCGCGCATGTCGGCCGGATAAAGTTCGTTGAAGAGCGGGCCCAGGCTGGCCGGAATGCCCGCGGCGAACAAGCCGAGCGGGAAGCCGAGAACGAGCATTTCCGTGTTGGTCAGCGGAAGCATCACGTAGGCGAGCACGGTGACGATGCAGCAGAACGCGAACAGTGCAACGTTGCGACGGCGGCCGATTCGGTCGAGCAGATGAGCGCTCGCCATGCAGCCGCACCAGAAGGCGACGATGACAACCGCGAGATAGCCGCCGGTATTCAGCACCGAGAGGTGCCGCTCTTTGGCAAGGAAGGTCGGCAGCCACGTCATGATGGCGTAGTACCCGCCGTGAGCGCCGGTACCCAACACCGCGCCAATGATCGTGGTCCTGATTACCCGTGGCTGGAAGACCTGCGTGATTTGCCCCAGCGCGGAGACCTTGGGTTCCGCGCTGGCCGGAGCGGGACGCACGGGTTCCTTGAGGTTGCGCCGTACGAAGAGAACCAGGCCGGCCGGCAACAGGCCGACAGCGAACATCGTTCGCCAAGCCGTGTCCGACGGCAACCAGGAAAAGGCCGCGGCATAGAGCAGGACTGCGGCGCCCCATCCGACCGCCCAGGCGCTTTGCACGGCGCCCATGGCCTTGCCGCGGTGTTCGGTCCGGATGGTTTCAGCCATCAGCACCGCGCCCGCCGCCCATTCGCCGCCGAATCCGAACCCTTGCAGCGCCTTGAGGACAAGGAGCTGAGGGAAGTTTTGAGCGAACGCGCAAAGAAACGTAAAGCTTGCGAACCAGAGAATCGTCATTTGCAGCGTCCGGACTCGCCCAAAGCGATCCGACAGCGCCCCGGCGAGCCAGCCGCCGAGCGCCGACGACACGAGCGTCACGCTGCTGATCGCGCCGGCCTGCGTATGGTCGATGCCGTAAGCCGCGATGATGGCGGGGATCGCCAGTGTGAACATCTGCACGTCGAGCGCATCGAGTCCCCAGCCTGCGAAGCACCCCCAAAAGGTGTTGCGTTCGAGGGGCGTGCCTTGCTTGTACCAACTGAACATGCCTGTCTCCGTTCGTGCGTGTCATCGTTCACGTCATACAGTCATATATATGACTGTATGAGAAGTCTAGGCCGCCGGACGGGAATGTGCATTCGGGATTAACCCTTGATGACTCGGCCGGTTGCGGATGCGGTACAGTGGTAGCTCCTCTGAACAACTATATGAATCATGAACGCGCTTTCTGTCATGACCAAGCCGGACGATCGATTGCCCCGGTATCAGCAATTGCGGGACGACCTTGTCAGCCGGATTGCCGCGGGGGAATGGGCGCCTGAGGAAGCCATCGCCACCGAGGCGGAGCTTGGCCAGTTCTATAACGTATCCACGGGTACGGTGCGCAAGGCAATCGATTTGCTGGTCGTCGACGGTGTGCTCACGCGCAGTCAGGGCAAGGGAACGTTCGTTCGCCGGCCGCGTTTTGATTCGTCGCTGTTTCGCTTCTTCCGTTTCAAGTCGCGTGCGGGTGAGCCGGTGCGGCCGACTGCGCGCGTGCTCAAACGTGAAGTGGTCAAGCCGGGTGAAGAGATTCGCGCGAAGTTGCGGATGAAAGCCTCCGAGAAGGCGATTCACCTGTCACGCGTCCGGCTGATCGAAGGGCAAGCCGTCTTGTCTGAAGAAATCTGGCTGCCCCGCGCCCGCTTCGAGCCGCTGGCAACCCTGGCGCTCGAGGATTTCGAGGACCTGCTGTACCCCTTATACGAGCGGCTCTGCCGGCAGATCGTAGCGTCCGCCACGGAAATTCTCAACGTGGAACAAGCCACCGCCGACGATGAAGCGCTTCTGGGCGTGCCGGTCGGCAGCCCCGTGATTCTTGTTCACCGTGTCGCGTCCGACTTCGCCGGGACACCATTCGAATGGCGCAGCACCCGCGGCGGCGCCGCCACCTTCCAGTACCAGGTCGAAATCCGCTGAGCGGCAAAACCCGGCGGCAAAACCCGGCGACAGAGCCGTCCGAAAGGCGAGGGCGGCATGCCGCGGCCGCCCGGCTTCGCCCCGGGTGCGGGTATCACCTCATAGCGCCTATTTCAAATTCATACAAACATATATATGACTAAATCAATTTGGCTGATTGCGCCGAGGTAGCGACTGCCGGTCTATGACGCGATGGTCGAAGGCGGCCAGCAAGGAAACTGGAGCGGACCATGACTACACCGGCAGGATTTGAGCAGCAGGTAATGAAGAAGATGGCGTGGCGGCTGATGCCGTTGCTGATCGTCATGTTTCTCATCTCGTTTATCGACCGCCAGAATGTCGGCTTTGCCAAGCTGGAGATGGTGCATGCCCTCGGCATGACGGAAGCGTCATACGGTCTTGGGGCGTCGCTATTCTTCATCGGTTATCTCCTCTTCGAGGTGCCCAGCACGCTTGCGCTTCATCGCTTCGGCGCACGGACGTGGCTCGCGAGAATCATGATTACCTGGGGCGTCGTCACGGTTCTGATGGCGTTCACCCGGTCGCTTCCCGTCTTCTATTCGTTTCGCTTCGCGTTGGGTGTGGCCGAGGCCGGCTTTTATCCCGGCGTCATTTACTACCTCACCCAATGGTTTCCGCAGAGTTACCGCACCCGGGTGCTCGGCTTCTTCACGCTGGGCAGTTCGCTCGCGAACATGCTCGGCTCGCTGATCGGCGGTCTGCTGCTCACCCTCGGCGGGACGTGGGGATTCGCGGGATGGCAATGGGTGTTCATCGCGACGGGCATTCCGGCCATCCTGATTGCATTGGTCGCGCTCAAATTCCTGCCGGATTCGGTCAGGAACGCGGCTTTCCTTTCGCAAGCGGAGAAAGACGTCGTGATCGCCGCGCTGAAGCGCGAAACGTCAAGCGAGGCGAAGGCGACGCGGCCATGGGGCGCGCTGCTCGACCCGAAGGTGCTGATGTTCGCGCTGACTTACATGCTGATGTCGACTTCGCTGTACGGCGTGACCTACTGGATGCCGACGCTGCTTAAAAGCTATGGCGTGTCGTCGTCGCTCAATGGCTTGCTGAACATGATTCCCTGGGCGCTCGCAACGCTGCTTCTGCTCTGGCTTCCTGGCAAGCTCAAACGTGAGCGCGTCGTTCTGAAGGCAATGAGCCTGGTGGCAGGAATCGGGGTGATCGGCTTCGCGTCGAGCCTCGTCTTGCCGGGCGCGTCGATGCGCTTCGCTGCCCTGTGCCTGGGTGGAGCATGCATCCCGTTGCTGTACCCGTGCTTCTGGTCGCTTCCGCCGCGGTTCTTCTCGGGCGCGAGAGCGGCAGCGAGCGTTGCGGCGATCAACGCAATCGGCAACCTTGGGGGCTTCGCTGGTCAGAACCTGATGCCTTATGTCGGCAAGGTCGCGCATAGCCATGTCGCGCCGATGCTGGTGCCCACCGCCTGCCTGTTCGTGTTGGGGATGGGAACCGCTGTCGCGGCGCTGGCCAGTGCGCGCCGCAGAATGGCGCTGGAGTCGGCGGCGTAGAGCGAGCATCAGCCTGGGCGCTGCCTGAGCGCGCCTGGCTGAGGGCCGTAGCGGTGGTCGGCACGCTGATCGCCGCGCGGTCCTTCCGGCTTACAAAGCGAGCTTGTCCATCTCGCCATAAGCGCGATTCAGCCACACTTTGACGCGCTGCCGCTCCAGCATGCCGAGTCCGTTGGCTGAGCGGTCGGGGTGATTGACTGCGGCCCAGAAGCTTGCGCCTTGCTGGTCGATCTTCTGCATCGTCGTATCAGGCAAGCGGCGTAGCGAGATGACGCTGGCGCCAAGCGCTTCGGCCCGGGCGCGTTCGCCGGACGCATCCAGAATCTGGAAACGCTCGCCGCGGATTTCATTCAGAACGAGCACAAGCTTGATTCGTCCGCCGAACTGGTCGAGCCACTCCCGCAGCAAATCGACCGAATCGCGTCCTGCGTCCATGACGTGCCACCAGGTCAGCGTCAGGCCATGCTCTTCGGCGAGCGCGATCACGTCCGCATCGTCCAGCCATTTGCTCAAAGGCTGCTGGGTCTGCGCGGCGAGATCGACCAGAATGCGCCGCTCGGGCTTCTCGAGCGCGTGTTCGAGGATGGGATCGAGACTGTCGTGCTGATCGAGCACGGCCGGAGCGGCAAAATCGGCATAGAACCGCAATAAGGCGCCATGCGATTTATCGGTGTCGAAGCCAATGAACGGCGTGCTCCGGTCGATAAAATGCTGGGCCAGCACGCGGGCGACGAGCGATTTGCCAACGCCGCCTTTTTCGCCACCAATGAAGTGGATATGGCTCATTTCTGCGGATCCTGTGTGGTGATGCGGCCTAAGTCAGAAAGGACCGTACCAGACTTCGGTGACGTATCCGCGAAATAGGCTACACGGAAAAGAAATGAGCGGCGGTAATACGATGCGATGCGATGCGATGCGTTCGTCTTAGTCGTCGTGGCGATGGTGCTTGCGGTGGTGCTTGCCGCCGTAGTTGCGTTGACCGTAGTCGTTCGAATACGCATTACGCGACATGTTGCCGCCTAACGCCGCACCCGCGCCGCCGCCAACGGCCGCGCCGACCAGGCCGCCGGTGCGTCCGCCCATCGCATTGCCTGCCGCCGTGCCGGCACCGCCGCCCAGCGCTCCGCCGATGATCGCGCCCGTGCGCTCATGACCGTGCGACGTCACCGCGCCACCCGCGCCGCCACCCACCGCACCGCCGAGCACGGCGCCCGTGCTGCCCCCGAGTGCGCCGCCCACCGCTGCGCCGGCAACCCCGCCGAGCGCGCCGCCGACGGCGTTGTTCATGTCGCCGGCAAAAGCCGGTAAGGACGTGGCTGCTGCAAGTGCCCCGATGGCAATGATCTGGCTGATTTTCTTCAACATATGCAAACCTTTTCTTCGTTCGAAAGACGTCAGCCAAACGCGTATCGGCCGGCGTCTCGTTACTGTTGTAGTTGTGAACCTTGACGGACTGTATTCGCCCATTGACCGGACATGGCGCTAACTCGCGCAGGGGCGCTGATTGTGCCGATGGCACCGATTGCGCGGCGTGCTAAAGCGCGTCTTATCCGGTTTTTCGGCCCGAAGAATAGCATTTCCCATCGCCGATTCCATCCAGGGATCTGGTAACAAACGGCAGGGATCTGGTAACAGACTGTTAAGAAAAGCCCGTCCCGATCGTCTCCGATCGCAAGAGCCACGTCTTGCACAGGGTAGGGGATTGCATTGATCGCCAGAAACAGCGCCGCCACGCCGACATTCCACAGCAGGATCATGAGCGCGGCATCGATGGGATGAAACAGCGCTAGCGCAACCGCGGTCATCGCCGCAACCGCGAGACTGCCCATCATGGCAATGGGCGTAGGAGCGAGCCGTGCGTGTGCCGGACCGTGTGGAGGGTTAGAAGAATATCCTGAACCGTGTCTTCGACATCGTTCCTGTTGTTGATCTGTCGCGCGGCCAACGACCGCAGGTATGGCGCGATCGCTTCGGGCAGCAGCCGGTAGGCTTCCCGGTCGCCGGCCTGCGACCGGATCATCAGCATGGTCCAGTCGACGCTGCCGTCGGTGCGGCTTGCGGGACAACCTGGCGCGCATGGAAAGGGACAAGCTGGAGAAATGCTTCGGCGTCGACGCGGTCGCGAAGAACGACTGTGCGCAAGGCGCTCATTCCTGCGCAGGACAGGCGACGCAGGCGCGCGATCCGAAGTCATTCGTCCTGCTGCCCGCCGGCGACTGCTCGAAGATCCAGGGCGGCAAGCTCCAGGCGGGCCGAGCGGCCGTTGTGCGATGAAACTCGCTGACGCCACGGCGCGCGACAGGTCTTGCCCATTCCTACGAGCGCGGATATCGGGCTGCGGTTCCGTCATCATCAGACAGTGATCGACACGCAGCCCGATGTCGCCTGGTTCGAGGTTCAACCAGACCTGTGGCGATTGTTCTGCTTGGTATGACAGCAGTCATCGAAATATTTGTCTATCCGCAGGCGTGGCCGACGCATATCCAGTGGGCGGCGATGCTGCTGGTCCTGGTGTGCAGGGGCGGGGGGAAGTGGTCTGTAGACCACCTCGCTCGGCAAAAGTGGGTCAACGCATGCTGATTTTCGTCTCACGCATGCGGAGGGATTTTGTCGATTTTGAACCCGCCATTAATCAGATGATTGGTTTTAATAAAAGATCTGACGAAAGGCGATATGAAGCACTTTCTATGTTTCATCGAATTCGTGCCGTATCGCTCTGTCATCGCTGCAGATTTATCAAATATGCCAATTTATATTAATAATATAAAAAACGCTTAAATGTCGTCTGCTGCTGCTAAATTGTCGTCATCAGTTGATAAAAATTAACATTTTCCTTTTTTTGTCAGGCTGAGGCAGAGCTCTTCGTTTTCCCTCGTTTTGGAAAACCGTCGGGCACCTGCCGTGGAAGATTCTTCGAATTATTACTTATCATCTCCAGCCGCCACCACGTTACACAGATGAAACGTTTATAATTCATCTGCCAAAAACGTTCGCAACTAATACCGAGTCCGCGCCGAAGCTCTGTCGATCCAGTAAGAATTACATCGATAAGAGTTGTGCCGCGCTGGAGAAGGATTTCTTGTGCGAAACGCCTGGCGAGTGAGTCTGGCGCCTCGAGTGCTATCTGCAGGATCCTTCGCCGGTGCTGGACTGCCGGACCTGGACGTGGCCCAATGAGTTTCGAGTTCCGAACCTGCCTGCCAGGTGATGGGCTTGCCTCGACTGCCGGGTCACCGGGTTCGTACCGGCATTGGGCCGTCAAGAGTGAAAGAAGGCGGATTCGACCGAGCTGTCAGCTGTCCTCAATTTCCTGATTGAACGTGCCGAGCGAATGTCTGTTTGTCACATGGAGGGTGCGCCGAACTGCTGGTGCAATCCTTACCAGGTGTGACAGGTTTTATCGTCGGCACGCCATAACCCCTTGTGTTGGCTTTTTTGGTGTGCGCTCGGCGGATCGTTTCAAACTGGCTGCCAAGTCGACTGAACTGTTCACGCAATAGGTGCGTACGGTCGAGTCTCGCGACATGCTGCGCTGGATGCCTGGCGTTGCAGATCCAGGGAGGTAGTCACTGATAGCACGTCGTCGGATGAGCCTTAATCAGGTTGTTAGTAAGGAGTGCGTAATTTAAATGTGTTGACTGATGCCAGATCGAAATGCTGAACGCGCTGTTGTCTGGCAGCGGTCAGCTCACGGGCGGATGTCTAACGGTATCTGCCAGCGGAAAACGTCACATCGAAGCGCCAGCTTCGTCAGCAATGAACGCAATCAGTGCGTTCTCCGGTTCATCTCTCTGTGCTCAATAACGCCAAAGCGGGACGGCTTTGATCGATCTTGCTGAATCCTCGGGGACAACCTGCTTTTTAGCGATTCATACGGACAATGACGAGTAATCTAAAACTACTGGGCGTTGCGACAGCAACGGTGTTGGCATCGTTTGCTGCGCAAAATGCGCAGGCTCAGGCCAGCACCATCACCGTCGCAGGCCAGCAATACAAGTTGTGCGCACTGGAGAATGGCAACTGCGCATTCCTCGGAACAGCTTCGGTGGTGTTCGGTGCGGTTCCGCCCGATGCGCCATCGGTGATGTTGACCGCGCCGGCTACCTTTAGTAACGGGGTCGGTTGTTATGTCGGCGCTGTTTCGCAGACCGATCCCGCAGTCGGCTACGACAAGGCATGCTGGATGACGGCGGTTGCCGCTAGCCCGACGCCGACACCGACGCCGACGCCGACTCCGACGCCGACGCCGACGCCGACGCCGACACCGACACCGACACCGACACCGACACCGACACCGACTCCGACTCCGACTCCGACCCCGACCCCTGGCAGTTCAACCATGTCGTGCGGCTCGCCGACACAAACAGCGGGCGGAACCTCCAACGGGTTGATCAGCGCCGACACACCCACTACCGACGGCCTGCGCGTTTTCCAGAACAACGCACCGTTCAAGCTCGCGATTACGACGAACGCTCAGAGCGCGGATACGGTCATCTGGTCCGTGGCGGACTCGAATGGCGCGATCAAGACGCAGGGAAGTTTCGCGGTGAGCTCCGGTGTGAAAACCAGCACGATTCCGTGCACGTCGACGTGGTCCGGCTATGGCGCGCTGACCGCGACGCTGCGCTCGAATGGCGGCACGTTGCCGAGCAGCGGAACGCGTCCGATGGGCATCGCGACGTTCGGCGTGTTGCCGAACCTCAAGCCGGTACTGGGCACCGTAACGTATGCCCATCAGGATCAGCACCGCTTCGGCATGCAGGGCTTCAACGGCAACATCGCTGCGCTGCATGCTCTGGGAATCTCGTGGACGATCGACGACCGTCAGGTATCGGCCATGGAACCCAATGGCCCCTACACGTACACGCCGAACGTGAACGACCTCGATCCGTTCTATAAGGCTAATCCGGATCAGATGCGCATTGTGCGCCTCGATGGACTGCCTGCCTGGGATTCGAAGACGGGCCAGTTCAACGACAGCTATTACGCACCGTCGAACATGGCTGAGTTCCAGAGTTTCATGGGCAGGGTCGGTACCGATACGAGCCTGATTCGCGCGGCCAATTACCCGAACCAGCAAAAGAACTATTACCAGGTGACGTGGGAGCCGAGCCTCGGGTGGGCGGATAGCGACGCAAACTTCGTCGCTATGTACAAGGCCGCTTATGAAGGCATTCACTCGACCGATCCGAATGCAGTCGTGATGGGCACGGCCAACCCGTTCGCCGCGAATTGCGACACTTGCACCACCGGCTATCTGCAGAAATTCGGTGCGCTTGGCCTGTGGAATTACATCGATGCCGTCTCGACGCATGGCTACTGGAATGCGGGCACCTATCCGTCTCATCCGCCTGAATTGCAGGACTCGGATCCGGATCCGGCGAACCAGGCCAACGCGCTCGACAACCAGATGGTGCAGTTGCGTTCGGTGATGCAGGCGGGCAAGCCGAACATGAAGCTCTTCTTCACCGAAGCTGGCGCGAGCTACGATCCTGGCCTTAGCTACGGCCCCACGGTGCCGTCGCAGAACCAGTTGTTCGCCCATGCCGCGATTGGCGTGCGGGCGCACATTATTGTGCTCGGCGGCGGCGCGCAGCTCACGACGCTTTTCTATGGTCCTGACTATCCGGGCGAAGTGGGCTACGGCTCGTTCTTCGACCTGAATGACGCCCAGGGCGCGTACGGCGCAACGAACCTCTCTCCGAAGCCGGAAGCGATGGCCTTCGCCACGATGACACGGGTCCTCGACGGCACGAATACCTTGGGCCGGGTCACGGGTACGCCGTCCGGAACCTTTGCGTACGCGTTCCAGCAACTCGGCAACGGCAAGGTCGTGACGGCTGCGTGGGCGCACAACAATGCGCAGTGGCCTACGAGCGGTGGCCTTTATAGCCAGACATACTCGGCCACGTATCAGCTTCAGGTCGACAACGCTGGCACGTCGGGCAATGTGACGAAGATCGATGGTTACGGCAATGCCAGCACGCTTGCCTATACCAACGGCAAAGTCACGCTGACCCTCACCGAGGTGCCGCAGTACATCGTGTCGAACAACGCGACGGTTGCGAAGAACAATGCGACTGTTCCGCTCGGCTATACGGGCCAGTAAGGGCTGAGGGTGATTGACGCGCCGCTGCGAAAGTAGCGGAGGTTCGCTGACCGGTTGGCTGGGACCACACCCTGGCCAACCGGTTGGCTGACCATAATAAAGCCTGCCAAAAGTTAATCAGCGCTACCCATTAGCGGAGGCGAGTCGAGGCTCTTCGAGATTGACGAAGACGGGTTGTCGGTATCGCGAATCCGGAAAGTCGGCATAGCGCGTTGAGACAACAGGCGAGCCTGGCGTGTCGGATTGCCGCGATCGTGCGGGTTACCCGTGACCTTCCGCGGAGGCCATTCGAAAGACCGAGATGCCCTCCATAGGGTCCAGTGTTTCGCGCCAGGGTGCACGTTCCAGTAAGCGGGTCGTGTCGTCATAACCTGCCGCCCAGCGCCGCTCGATGCCACTCGACGAAAAATCGATATCCCTGTTCAGGTCGTCGTTGTCGAATGCCGGCGCGTCGAGTTCCAATACCTGCATCGTCGTGCCACAGCCCCAGCCGAGAAGCTCCTGAATCTCCGGGGCATTGCGCCTCTCTTCGGGGATGTATTGGCTGAGTTCGCGAATGACATGACGCAGCCGGTGAATCTGCTTCTGTCGATCGAGATGGCTCTCCGCGCGGCTCGAATACTGAATGTCGCGCTGCCGGCTCATGACCTGCAGAATCGATTCGGGTTCCGGACCGCTCGAGGGCCACAATTGCACGGAAAAAATCACCGAGCTGCAGCGCGGCCGGTCGTCGAGCACGGCTTCGAGCGGCGTGTTCGAATAGACGCCGCCGTCCCAGTATGATTCGCCTTCCAGTCGCACCGACGGGAAGCCGGGTGGGAAAGCGGCGGATGCCATCACATGCTCGACGTCCAGCAGCGCGTCGCGATTGGTGAAATACCGCATACGTCCGCTACGGACATTGACCGTACCAACGGTCAGCCGCGTGGTCTTCCTGTTCAGGTAATCGAAATCGACCAGTGAAGACAAGGTCTCACGCAGTGGCTCTGTCGAATAGAATGCCGCCCGTTCGGAACCGACGCGCGTTTGGATACTCGCCCAGGACTCCAGCTGCGGAGTGAAGAACGACGGCACGCCTTGCGTGACGATCGCCAGGTCGCGCGACCAGTTTGCGAGTCCTGGCAACCAGCTTGCCGCATCGATGTCTCGACGCGCCACGCCGTTCCAGAACTGGGTCAACCGGGCAATTCGGTTCTCGGGCGGATTGCCGGCGATGATTGCGCCGTTTATCGCGCCAATCGATGTACCAATCACCCAGTCGGGTTTGATCTTGCCGTCATGAAGCGCCTGATAAACCCCAGCCTGGTACGCGCCGAGAGCACCGCCTCCCTGAAAGACCAGCACAACCTGTCCGGGAAGGTCCGGCGCGGCGCCCGACCGGCCGGCCGGGTCAACGTCGCGTTCGCCGTGCGTCTTGTTGCCCTTTGCCGTCATTGTCAGTCCCCCGGACGAATGCTGCGATGCCGGTGATTCTGCCACGTGCAGGGTCGGCGTGGCGTGAGATCGGCACGTGGCTTCTTCAGACGATACAAGTCCTCGAAGGGCATGACGCACCTGCCGTTCGCTGCTACTTCTGCGCGGCGCCGCGGCGGGCAGATCGATTCCTCGCGACTGAGCATTCCGGCGGCGTGGCCGATGTGCTGAAGCGCTCGATAGAGCGATTTCTTGAGACGAACAGGTTGCGTTTGTGACTGTTTGTGACTGCTTTTCGCTTCACGCGTTCGATCTGTAGCGTCCGTTCCTCGAGAGGGTTACCCGGTTTCACCGCCGTACCGCAGTTAGAGCTCCTGGCGCGTGGGCCGGAACAGGATTTCGTTCACGTCGACTTCCGCCGGCTGACCGATCGCGAAGGCGACCGCGCGCGCGAACGACTCGGCAGGTATCGCGTACTCCTCATAGAACTTGTGGATGTTCCCGGCGACATCCGACTCGGTGATGCTGTTCGGGAGTTCCGTGTCCACCGCGCCAGGCGAGATCTCCGTCGTGCGGATGTCATAGGGCTTGACCTCCTGGCGCAGCCCCTCGGACAGCATGAGCACGGCACTTTTGGTGGCCGCATAGACGGCGCTGCCGGGCCGCACTTTATGGCCGGCCACGGACGAGACGTTGATGATATGGCCGGCCTTCTGCTGCTTCATGTAGGGCAGGGCCGCAGCGATGCCGTACAGCACGCCCTTGATGTTCACGTCGATGGTTCGGTTCCAGTCGTCGATCTTGAGGCGCTCGAGCGGCGAGTTCGGCATCAGCCCGGCATTGTTAATCATCACGTCGACGCGGCCAAAGGTCTGTACCGCCGTATCGACCAGTTTCTTCACGTCATCGTAGCGGGTGACGTCGGTTGCCACGGCGGCTGCCTTGCCGCCGTCGCGGATCAGCGCGTCCGCCAGCGACTGAATGCGATCGACGCGCCGGGCACCCAGCACGACGCTTGCGCCCTGTGCGCACAGATGCCGCGCGGTCGCCTCGCCCAGCCCGCTGCTCGCGCCGGTGATGACGACGACTTTTCCTTCGATGTTGTTGCTCATGGTCATGATATCGACTCCTCGTTTGATCCGACCTTGGTTGAAGATCCATCCTTTGCTTCAGGGCTTCCAGGCGCCGCGCCTTTCCTGCGCGCACCTCCTGAATATGCAGCCGATGCTGCCAGCTCAACGGGCGGCCGTCGCCTCGTTGGCCGTGGCCGCGGGAGATGGGACCAGAAACAGCGCGCACAGCAGACTGCCGACGCCCAAAAGGGCGATGACGCATCCCATCGGCCAGGGTGTGCCGTCCGCGAAGACACCGACCAGAGCCGATCCCATGATGCCGGTGCCGTACTGGATCGCACCGGTCAGCGCCGACACGGCGCCCGCGCGTTCCGGCAACGTGCCCAGTGCCCCGGCAATCGAGTTGGCAACGATGAAACCGGTCGCGGAGACGAACAGAAAAAGCGGAATCACAAGACCCATCAGCCCGCCCCAGTCAGTCCGCGCGTCGACCGCCAGCAGCATGCCCGCGAGTGCCGCACCGATGGTGCCGGCGCGCATCAGGCGATCGCTGCCGAGCCGCATCACCAATCTCGAGTTGATCAGGTTGGTGATCATGATGCCGGCGATACCTGCGCCGAACAGCAGGCCGTAGTGCTGCGGCGATACGTGGTGGTAGGTGATGTACGCGAACGGGGTGCCTGCAATATAGGCGTACATGCCGCCATAGAAAAACCCGCCTGCGCCCGCGTAGCCGAGCAGCCGGCGATTCCCGAGCAGTTCGCCGTAGCGGGCCAGCGCGCTGCGCAGCGGTTCGCGGCTGCGGCGCTGCGGCGGCAATGTTTCGGGGAGGGCGTAGAGCGCGGCGAGCGTCATCAGACCGACGCCTACCAGCGTCCAGAAAATGGCGCGCCACGACGCCACATGAAGGATCTGTCCGCCCAGGCTGGGTCCAACAAGCGGGGCGATCGCCATCACCGTCATCAGGGTGGACATCATCTGGGCCGCGCGGTGGCCGGTGTAGAGATCGCGAACCATCGCACGGGCAAGCACAACGCTGGCGCAGGCGCCCACGGCTTGCAGCGCGCGCCAGCCGACCAGCATCGGCGCGCTGGTCGACAGCGCGCAGCCGGCCGAACCGGCGATGAACAGCACAAGACCGATGGCGACCGGCAAGCGGCGACCGTATCGATCGGCAACGGGCCCCCACAAAAGTTGACCCAGGCTGAAGCCGATCAGATAGCCGGAAATCGTCAGCTCGATGGTGCCGGTACTGGCATGAAGCGCCGCAGCCATGGCGGGCAGGGCAGGCAGGTAAAGGTCCGTCGAAATCGATGCGAACGCCATCAGCATGCTCAGGATTGCCAGGATCCGGAAGCTGTGCGCATTCGCGGTCTGCCGCACGGAAGTGCCGGCGCCGGACAAGGTCGCGTCATCAGTCGCCCTACCGGGAAACTCGGCCTGCATAGTCGTTCTCCTTTCGAAAATGGCGCAAGCGGATCCTTGCGGTCGGTCGTGCAGTCGTATGGTGCGGGGGCGCCGGTGCCGATCGCCAACGTCCGGTCTCAGGCACTACCGACGCCGAGACTGCAACGGACATGCAGCCCCGGAACAGGTAGCCAGCTTGACGATCAGGTCGGAAAGGCTATTCAGCCGCCGCCGGACGGCTAGCGGTCGATCGAGCTTCGGGCGGAGCAGAGCCGCCTTTGCACCGAAGGCGTGGACCCGCGGATAAGTACCGCCGGCAGCGTCTGCCGCGTGGCCCTCGGCGTTCAATGCCGTGAATCTTAGGCTGTTGCGAGTTGCTCAACAATATGGCTAAGATTGCACGAGGTATTGAGTAAAATTCAGCTATGCTGTGTACCGGCCTTTGCGTCCACCGCCGTCCGGCCCGGCCCGGCCCGGCCCGGCCCGGCATGCGGTTTGCCACGCCCACCTGCCGACTGCACTGACACTGTTCGTGCGAGCGCCGAGTGAGTGGACGGGAAGTCCGTAACAGGGAAGAGGCAGGGAAGAGGCAGGGAAGAGTCAGGGAAGAGTGAGAACACCGTGGCCTTCTAAAGCCGTCGATGTTTCAGATCCATTACACGCGTAGCGCACACGCAGAAGCTGGTGTCCAACCGCTATTTCCTGCCGGCCCGGCACTATGCCTCAGGTGGCGTCGCTGCCGCGTCAGGCTTTAACCCGCAGATGGGCGTAGTCGATGGAGCGTCGCGGCAACTGATCTTTACGATTCCTGTGGGCACCGGCGCGCATTCCGTCGCCATCGACAGCCCGCTTGGGCAAGTCTATGTGCCCTTCCAGGCTGGCGCGGCAGGTTTCCCCAATGGCGGTATTTCGGTGTTCTCCACTCACTAGCCTTTCCGGTTGGGTTGTCTTCCAACGGATCATGGTGACGCTTGCGGCGGCGGAACCCGGCATCGGCGTGATTCCAGCCGAGGCCGCCACCGCTTTGCCGCCTAATGTCGTGGCGCGTCCGCTCGATCTTCCTGGGCGCCGCATCGGGATCGGCCTTGCTTACACGCGGCTCGATAGTGCGGCCAGGCGTGCGCTTTGCAGCGCGATGGAACAATGCGTCGGCGACGGATGGAGGACGTAAGCGCCGGCGCCTGCTTCGGTGAGTTAGACGAGAGGCTACAAGCCGTGCCCGACAGTGCACAGAAAATCGCAGGCCGACGTCGGCGTATTGATTGCATTGATGATATCGGTGAGGAACCAAGGCAGGATCAGCTGCGTGTCGGGATCGCTCACTCCGACGCTAAGGATCGGCGCCTTCATGGGCGGCGCAGCGTGTTGCTGGTCGTTCGCGGCGGCCGGGTTGGGCGCAGGCGTATCGGTTTGCGCCGTTTCCGCGAGACGAAAACCCGCATTCGACCATGCCGGCGAACACGCGGCAGTGAGCAGGACGAGAAGGGCGGCAAAACGAAGGGCAGTCATAAGGCGACCTCCAGAAAAGGGTCGGGATTTGATTGCCACCGGGCGATCGCCGGCATTCGCTCTCCCAAGGCGCGCGCCGGTAAGCGACTGCGCGACGATCGGAATACGGCGTCGCAACACGTCGCCGATAAGGCCGGGACAAATCACCAGAATCGGGCGAGGCGGAGCGGTGTCGGGAAGAAGTGTGGCTAGGTAGCACTCTATGGATGGGTCTGCACGACGGTGTCGACCGGGTAGCTATTACAAATTCTAGTAGACCGCGGGCATGCCTGCCGGGCGATGTTTGAAGCGCCTGTGGACCCAGTAGTACTGTTCTGGAAGGCGCAGAATTTGTCTTTCAGGAAACGCGTTCATCGCGCCTCTGCAGATCGAGGGCGAGGGGCGTTCGCCACGACTGTCGATCTGAAGATCGGGAAGTGGCAGAACGTGAGTGTCGCGCTGCGCGGTGGCGGCGGGACGACACCGGCGCCTGGCGTTGGACAACTCGGCGTGGGTGCCTCCTTCGGTGGCTCCTCAAATCCCGCCGACGCACATGTACTTGATGACGACGTAGTCGTCGATACCGTAATGCGAGCCTTCGCGACCGAGGCCGGATTGCTTGACGCCGCCGAACGGTGCGACTTCGTTCGAGATGAGACCGGTGTTGATCCCGACCATGCCGTATTCGAGCGCTTCGGCGACGCGCCAGACGCGGCCGATATCGCAGCTATAGAAATACGACGCGAGGCCGAACTCGGTATCGTTGGCGAGCCGGATCACTTCTTCGTCCGACGAGAAGCGGAACAGCGGCGCGAGCGGCCCGAAGGTTTCGTCGCGCGCGACCTTCATGTCCGGCGTGACATCCGCGAGCACCGTCGGTTCGAAGAACCCGTGACCGAGCGCATGACGCTTGCCGCCCGTGAGGATGCGTGCGCCTTTGGCGAGTGCGTCTTCGATATGCGATTCGACCTTGAGCACGGCGGCTTCGTTGATGAGCGGGCCTTGCGTGACGCCTTCTTCGGTGCCGCGGCCGACCTTGAGCTGTTCGACTGCGTCGCGCAGTTTCGCGGCGAACGCGTCGTAGACTTTGTCGTGCACGTAGAAGCGATTCGTGCAGACGCAGGTTTGGCCGCTATTGCGATACTTCGACGCAATGGCGCCGGCGACGGCCGCATCCAGATCCGCGTCGTCGAAGACGATGAACGGCGCGTTGCCGCCGAGTTCGAGCGACACTTTCTTGACCGTCGGCGCGCACTGCGCCATTAGCAGACGGCCGACCGGCGTCGAACCGGTGAACGACAGTTTGCGCACGATCGGATTGCCGGTCAGTTCCGCGCCGATGGCTTTCGGCTCGCCGGTGACGACGTTGAACACGCCGCGCGGCACGCCCGCGCGTTCGGCCAGCACGGCAAGCGCGAGTGCTGACAGCGGCGTGGCTTCAGCCGGTTTGACGATGATCGGGCAGCCGGCCGCGAGGGCGGGACCGACTTTGCGGGTGATCATGGCCGCCGGGAAGTTCCACGGCGTGATGGCCGCGCAGACGCCGATCGGCTCTTTCGTCACGACAATGCGTTTGTCGCTTGCCGGCGTGGGGATGGTGTCGCCGTTGACGCGTTTGCCTTCTTCGGCGAACCATTCCAGGAAAGAGGCGGCGTATTGGATTTCGCCTTTTGCTTCGGCGAGCGGCTTGCCTTGCTCTGTGGTCAGGATCTGGGCCAGATCGTCCGCGTGCTCCAGCATGAGGTCATGCCATTTTCTGAGTACCGATGCGCGGTGTTTTGCGGTCGTTGCACGCCATGCAGGCCATGATACGTTTGCCGCGTCGATCGCCCGACGGGTCTCTGTTGTGCCCATGCGGGGCACTGTTGCGATAGTTTCGCCTGTGGCCGGGTTCTTTACTTCAAAAGTCGTCGCGTCGTCCGCGCCTTGCCATTCGCCCGCGATGTAGGCTTTTGTCTTTAACAGAGTCGGGTCTTTCAAGGTCAATGTCGTCACTTTGTCGTGCTCCGCGTAATTTGAAATTCGATTGGGATTTTTGCCTGCTCGGCGGTTCTTATGTCTGTTTGCCTACGGCGTTGGTCTTTCCTTGTTCTGACTTCTTTGGCCTTTCCTTGATTTGGTATTGGTTTATTAGCTTTCCCCCTGTGCGGGGGAGCACCTACTTTTCTTTGCCGCCGCAAAGAAAAGTAGGCAAAAGAAAGCGGCTCAAACCGCTAGTTCTGAAGCGGGCACCTCGGTCAACCACGGGTAGTGGAAACCTGCCGGACGACACCGCGGTCTGTGAGTGCCTGTGACAAGGCAGTCATCCACCCCTTCTCGCGCTACGCGCTCGCCGGCAAGGTACTTCATCCAACCGCCCGCTACGTATTGGCGCCTGCGTCTTGCGCGGGGCGTAGCTCGCCATTTCACGCGTGCGCGCCGCGCCATTACGCCCGAGTTCTGCTTAGTAATCCACATCTGCATCTCGCCGAGGCGAAGCCGATGGCTTCCATTGGGCCCGAGCTCTGCTTAGTAATCCACATCTGCACCCCGCCGAGGCGAAGCCGATGGCTTCGGCTGTGCACAAACGAAGCCCCGGGTTTCCCTTGCAGACCTTGCCGGCGAGCACGCAGTGCGAGAAGGGGTGGATGACTGCCTTGTCACCAGGGCGTGAAGCTGCACTGGCACAGATCAGGTGGCCTCCACTCCCCGTTGATCATAGAGGTGCCCGCTTAGTACCTGCGGTGTGAAGCCGCTTTCTTTTGCCTACTTTTCTTTGCGGCCGGCAAAGAAAAGTAGGTGCTCCCCCGCACAGGGGGAAAGCTAATAAACCAATATCAAATCAAGGAAAGGCACACGCCATAGGCAGACAACCGCGGGCAACCCTAATCAAGGAAAGGCACACGCCGTAGGCAGACAACCGCGGGCAACCATAATCAAGGAAAGGCACACGCCGTAGGCAGACAACCAGGGGCAACGCTAATAAACTAATAACAAAAGAAAGGCCACCGCCGCAGGCACATCAAAAGAAAGACCACCGCCGCGGGCACCAGGACATAGCGCCTCGCAAGGCAAAAAAACCTTAAACAGCGACCGTCACGGTCTCCCTAACCACATCTTCAAGAATGGCAACAGCCTCATCAAACACAGCATCCTGAATAGTGAGCGGGAACAGGAACCGAACGACGTTCGAATAAACCCCGCAAACGAGCAACAACAACCCGCGCTCGAGCGCACGAGCCTGCACCCGCTTGGTAAACTCCGCGTCCGGCTCGGACGAGCCAGCCTTGCAGAACTCGACAGCGACCATCGCCCCCGGCCCGCGCACATCGGCAATCTGCGGAACCTCGCCCTGAAGCGCGATCAGCTTCGCTTTAATGCGATCACCCAACACGGTAGCCCGCTCGCAGAGCTTCTCTTCATCGATGATATCGAGCACGGCATGCGCAGAAGCCACCGCCAGCGGGTTACCTGCGTAAGTGCCGCCAAGGCCGCCAGGCGCCGCAGCATCCATCACGTCCGCACGGCCCACGACACCCGACAACGGCATGCCGCCTGCCAGGCTTTTGGCCATCGTCATCAGATCAGGCACCACGTCATAGTGATGCATCGCAAACAGCTTGCCGGTACGGGCAAAACCCGTCTGCACCTCGTCAGCGATCAGCAAAATCCCGTGCTCGTTGCACAGCTTGCGCAATGCGCGCACGAACTCGGCCGGCGCCGGATAAAAACCGCCTTCGCCCTGAACCGGTTCAAAAATGATCGCCGCGACACGCTTCGGATCGATGTCGGCCTTGAACAGAAACTCGATCGCCTTCAGCGAATCGGCCGTCGTCACGCCGTGCAGCGGATTCGGGAACGGTGCATGGAATACGTCCGAAGGGAACGGTCCAAAGCCGAGCTTGTACGGCGCAACCTTGCCGGTCAGCGCCATGCCCATCAGCGTGCGGCCGTGGAAACCGCCGGTAAAGGCAATCACGCCCGGGCGGCCTGTCGCGGCGCGGGCAATCTTGATCGCGTTTTCAACGGCTTCGGCGCCCGTCGTGAAGAATGCGGTCTTCTTCGGATAGTCGCCCGGCGCGCGTTGATTGATCTTCTCAGCCAGTTCGACATACGACGCGTACGGCACGATCTGATACGCGGTATGCGTGAAATGATCCAGCTGGTCGCGGATCGCCGCCACGATCTTCGGATGACGGTGGCCTGTGTTGCACACCGCGATGCCCGCAGCGAAGTCGATGAAACGGCGGCCCTCGACGTCCCACAACTCGGCGTTCTCAGCGCGCGCAGCGTAGAAATCGCACATCACGCCCACGCCGCGCGGCGTGGCAGCATCCTTGCGGCTCTTCAGTTCAGCATTCGTCACAGTCATCTCCTTTGCTCCTCGGTTGTTGCGGGGGGCCGCCTGCGGGGGGGCCGCCTGCGGACGCCGCGCCCGCAGCGCAGCACATGCAGCGACTATAATGAGATTTGGCTCTTAACTTCAGAGCCATTTCAATAAAAATGTAGGAGCCAATCGTGCGCGCGAGCGTTTTGTCCGACTGGCTGGCGCAGCGCCTCGATCGTGGCAACGGCCAGCCGATCTATCGTCAGCTGCATCGTCTGTTGCAGCAGGCGATCCTGTCGCGCGAATTGCCGGCGGGCACCAAGGTGCCTTCGTCGCGTTTGCTGGCTCAGGAATTGGGCATCGGGCGCAATACCGTCACTCAAGTGTATGAGCAGCTGGCGCTCGAAGGTTATGTGAGTTCGGCCACCGGCCGCGGCACGTTCGTCGCCGATAGCGCGCCGGACGAAATCGTCGGCGCGCCGGACGCGGAGGCGCCCGCGGCGAAGCCCGAGCCGCTGCCACTGCCGTTGCAGGCAAAGCGCGCGCTGTCCACGCGCGGCGCGCGGCTGATTGCCGGCGCGGGCGTGTCCAAGCGCCAATGGGGCGCGTTCATGCCGGGCGTGCCGGACGTCACGAAGTTTCCGGCCCGCGTGTGGAGCCGCCTGCATAACAAGTACTGGCGCCGGCTGCGCCCGGACCTGCTGACTTATGCGCCGGGCGGCGGTCTGGCGTTGTTGCGGCACGCGCTGGCGGACTATCTGCGGACTTCGCGCTCGGTGCGTTGCACCCCCGAGCAGATCATCATCACGACCGGGATCCACCAGTCGGTCGATCTGGCGGTGCGTTTGCTGTCCGATCCGGGCGACGTGATCTGGACCGAAGACCCCTGTTATTGGGGCGTGCGCAGCGTGCTGCACGTGTCCGGCCTGCAATCGCGGCCGATCGCCGTCGACGAAGAGGGCATCAATCCGTCAGCCGACGACCTCGCGCAGCCGCCGAAGCTGATGCTCGTCACGCCGTCGCATCAATATCCGCTCGGCATGGTGATGAGCCTCGCGCGGCGCCGCATGCTGCTCGAATATGCGCGGCAAAACCAATGCTGGATCATCGAGGACGACTACGACAGCGAATACCGCTACGGCAGCCGGCCGCTGGCGTCGCTGCAAGGTCTCGACACGTCGGGGCAGGTGATTTACGTGGGCAGCTTCGGCAAGACGCTGTTTCCGGGTTTGCGCATCGGCTACCTGGTCGTGCCCGAGGCGCTGGCGGAGAGCTTTGCGACCGCGAGCGCGGAGCTGTATCGCGAGGGACAGTTGCTGCAACAGGCGATGCTCGCGGAGTTCATCGCGGAAGGGCATTTCACCTCGCACATCCGCAAGATGCGCACGCTGTACGGTCAGCGGCGTCAGACTCTGCTCGATGCCGCCGCGCAGCGTTATGGCGATGCGTTGCCGGCGGTGGGCGGCGACGCCGGTTTGCATCTGGTGATGCAGTTGCCCGAAGGCGCCGACGACCGCGCGGTGGCTGCGGCGGCGCTGGAGCGCAATATCGTCGTGCGGCCCTTGTCGGGTTATTACGCGCAACCGTCGCTCGCGCCGTCGGGCTTGCTGATCGGTTACGCGTGCGTGCCGGACGAGGAGATCGCGCCGGCCTTCAACACGCTCGCCGATGCGATCGACGCGACGCTCCCGCAATTCGCGTGAGGCTGAGCACATGACATGAGCGTGCGCGCACACGCTTCACGGCTTCAAATCCGGATCAGGACGGCGCCCTGCGCGAGGCGGGCTTTGACGATCTGCCTTCGCTGCGGGTTGAGGGAAGGCATCGCAACGTCTAGACGACTATATCTTCTCGTGTCGCTGATGCATTCTTTTGCGTCGCCATCAAGACAGATTCGAGTCATCTATTCGAACAAAAAATGACGCCCGTATGACAGGATTAGCAAGAGGCGGCCCTCGACATTCATGATCGCCGCAAGCCAGGCTATATTGCGTCATTCGCTGTGCCGCCCCAATAACCTTGCAGTTCCATTCAGCGTCGTCATGCAGCCTTTGAGCTTTCTTCCCGACAGTTTTGCGGAGTACGAAGATCTCAAGACGATCCTCGAACAGGGCAGCGCCACCTTCGAAATCCACACCGTCTGCGAGACGACGGTGCGCGGCAGGCAATTCGCGGTGCGCACGGCGAGCATGGGTTCGACCGATCCGCTTGCGCCGGCGATCGGTTTTTTCGGCGGTATTCACGGGCTCGAGCGGATCGGCTCGCAACTCGTGCTCGACTACATGCGCGCGCTGCTGGCGCGGCTCGAATGGGACGAACTGCTGGTGCGGCAATTGCAGTCGATTCGTCTGATCTTTATGCCGATCGTCAATCCGGGCGGTATGTGGGCGGCCACGCGCGCCAACCCCAATGGCGTCGATCTGATGCGCAACGCGCCGCAGAATGCCGACGCACGCGTGCCGCTGCTCGCCGGCGGTCAGCGCGTGGGCGCATGGCTGCCTTGGTATCGCGGCCGGGAAGGCGAGCCGATGGAGCCGGAAGCCGCGGCGCTGTTACATGTGGTCGAAACTGAGCTGGCGGCGCGGCCGCTCAGTTTCGCGCTCGACTGCCACTCGGGTTATGGCTGGAGCGACAGCATCTGGTTTCCGTATGCGCGAACCCGCAAGCTGATGCCGCATCTGCCGGAAATGTACGTGCTGAAAACCATGTTTGAGCGCTCGCATCCGCATCACGGCTACAAGTTCGAACCGCAGAGCCACCAGTATCTGTTGCACGGCGACCTGTGGGACTGCGCGTACGACAATACGCCGCCCCCCAACGTATTTCTGCCGATGACGCTCGAACTGGGTTCGTGGCTGTGGATCAAGAAGAATCCGCGCCAGCTGTTTTCGCGTCAGGGCATGTTCAATCCCGTGAAAGCGCATCGCACCGCACGTGTGCTGCGGCGTCATGCGAACCTGCTCGACTTTCTGGCGCGCGCGGCATTCTCGGCGCAACGCTGGCTGCCGCAGGGCAACCGCCGCGAACAACTGCTGCAAAGCGCAATCGCGCACTGGTACAAAGAAGCGGACCGCGTATGAGCACGTGGATTCTATTGCGCGGACTCACCCGCGAAACACGGCACTGGGGCCGCTTACCCGGTTGCCTGCGTGAGGCGATCGGCACCGATCGCCTGCTGCTGCTCGATCTGCCCGGCAACGGCGAGTTCAACCACTTGCGCGCGCCGGCTGCGGTGGCGGATATGGTGGGCTTCGTCCGGATTGCTGCTTTGCAAAGTGGCGTGACCGCTCCGTACCGCGTGCTCGCGATGTCGCTTGGCGGCATGGTGGCGACCGACTGGGCGCAACGGCATCCCGGCGAGATCGAGCGGCTCGTGCTGATCAATACCAGCATGCGGCCATTCAGCCGTATGCACGAGCGGCTGCGTCTATCCGCGTGGCCCACGCTCTTCGAGGTGGCCGCGCACTGGCGCGATGCCCCGCGCGCCGAAGCGGGCATTCATCGGTTGACGTGCAATGACGTTCAGACGCGAGCCGCCGATCTCGCCGCATGGAGCGAAATTCGTCAACACGCGCCGGTGAGTCGAGGCAACGCGTTGCGGCAACTGTGGGCGGCCGCGTGCTTTAGCGCCGGGCGGGAGAAGCCGGGTTGCCCGACGCTGATACTGTCTTCGCTCGGCGACAAACTGGTGAGTCCGGTATGTTCCGCCAAGCTCGCGGTGGCGTGGGGCGCCGAGCATCGCGAGCATCCGCAGGCCGGTCATGATCTGCCGCACGACGACCCGGCGTGGACCAGCGAGCAGGTCCGCGCGTGGCTGGCCGAGCATGCGGGCGCGCCGAAAGAGGCGCTTTAAACGGGCAGCCCACCCCATCAGGGGCAACCGGTGGCGGGTATAACCTATGTGCGATTGCACATCGCTTTTCGGGCGGGCAGGCGCATAATTCCGGTGCATGCGATTCAAGCGATACACGCTATGGCCGGTATTGCCGGCCGCCGGAGAGCTCATCATGCAAGCAAAGAATGAAGAAGCCGTCACGCACCTGCTGAACGATGTCTTCGAATTTGCGCGTGGGCGATTGCCTGAAGCAGCCTTCGCAGTCGTCGAGCCCTTTTTGCGGCACTACTACGATTTCGTCGACGCCGACGATCTGCAAAGCCGTGCCATTGCCGATCTATATGGCGCGGCGCTCGCGCACTGGCAAACCGCGCAGCGCTTCGTGCCCGGCAGCGAACGGTTGCGCGTCTATAACCCGATCCTCGAACAGCACGGCTGGCACTCCGATCACACGGTGATCGAGATCGTCAACGACGACATGCCGTTCCTCGTCGATTCGGTATCGATGGCGGTCAACCGGCTCGGGCTGGCGCTGCATTCGGTCGTGCATCCGGTGTTTCGCATCTGGCACGGCCCCGACGGCAGCATCGTGCGTGTGGGCCAGGGCGCCGAAGACGCAGCCGATACGCGTTCGCAGCTTGCCTCGTTCATCCACTTCGAAGTCGATCGTTGCGGCGACGCGGCAAAGCTCGATGCATTGCGTGACGAGATCGCGCAGGTCTTGCGCGACGTGCGCGCCGCGGTCGAAGACTGGCCGAAGATCGTCGAACTCGCGCGCGCCACCATCAAGGGCATGAAGGCCGGCGAGGCGGGGCCGGAAGGCGTCGAGGCGCGCGCGTTCCTCGAATGGATGGTGGCCGATCACTTCACGTTTCTCGGCCAGCGCGACTATGAACTGGTGCAGCACGATATCGGTTTCGGTCTGCGCGCTGTGCCCGGCTCCGGGCTCGGCATTCTGCGCGACGCGCAGCGTCCCGCGGGCACGCCCGAAATCACGCCGTTGCCGCCCGCCGCAGCCGATATCATCTCCGGCCCGTCGCCGATCTTCCTGACCAAGGCGAACTCGCGCGCAACCGTGCACCGGCCCGGCTATCTGGACTACGTCGGCATCAAATTGGCCGGCGCGGATGGCAAGATCACGGGCGAGCGGCGCTTCATCGGCCTCTATACGTCCACCGCCTATTTTGTATCGGCCTCGGAAATACCGATCGTGCGCCGCAAATGCGCGAACATCGTGCGGCGCGCCGGATTCTTGCCGAAAGGTCATCTGGCCAAGTCGCTGGTGACGGTGCTCGAAACCTATCCGCGCGACGAACTCTTCCAGGCCGACGAAAACCAGCTCTACGACATCGCGCTTGGTGTGCTGCGTTTGCAGGAGCATCAGCGCACGCGTCTGTTCGTGCGGCGCGACCGCTTCGATCGCTTCGTGTCGTGCCTCGTGTTCGTGCCGCGCGACAAGTACAACACCGATCTGCGCCGGCGCATCGCCAACCTGCTGGCCGATGCGTTCAACGGCGCGAGCGTCGAATTCACGCCGTTGCTGTCGGAGGCGACGCTCGCGCGCATTCACTTCGTGGTGCATGCGAAGCCCGACGGCATGCCCAGCGTCGACACGCGCGAACTCGAAGCGCGGCTCGTGCAGGTCACGCGCCGTTGGCAGGACGATCTCGCCGACGCCTTGCTCGACGCATTCGGCGAAGAGCAGGGCAACCGTCTGCTGCAACACTACGTGGATTCGTTTCCCGCCGGCTATCGCGACGACTATCCGGCCCGCACCGCGGTGCGCGATATCGAACTGATCGAGCGCGTGCAAGGCAGCGAGCGGCTCGCGATGAACCTGTACCGCCCGATCGAAGTGGGACCGCGTGCGTTCCGCTTCAAGGTCTATCGTGCCGGCTTGCCGATCGCGCTGTCGCGCAGCTTGCCGATGCTCGAGCACCTGGGCGTGCGTGTGGATGAAGAGCGGCCCTATCTGATCGAGGCGGTGGGCGCGACGCCTGCGTGGGTTCACGATTTCGGTCTCGAAGTCGCGGACGATACGGAGTTCGATATCGAACGCGTAAAAGACCTGTTCGAAGAAGCGTTCGAGCAGGTGTGGACGGGCGCGATCGAAAGCGACGATTTCAACCGCCTCGTGCTGCGCGCGCAACTGAATGCACGCGAGGTGACGATTCTGCGTGCTTACGCCAAGTACCTGAGGCAGGTGGGATCGACCTTCAGCGACGCCTACATTGAACGCGCGGTGACCGGCAATCCGGCGATCGCCCGCATGCTGGTGGAGTTGTTCATCGCGCGCTTCAACCCGGTGCTCGGCGATACGCGCGAAGCACGCGTGGACGGCTGGTTGAAGACGATCGACAGCGCCCTCGATCAGGTGCCCAATCTCGACGAAGACCGCATACTCCGGCAGTTTCTCGGCGTGATCAAGGCGACGCAGCGCACCAACTACTATCGCTTCGGCGCCGATGGACAGCCGAAGCCGTATCTGTCGTTCAAGTTCAATCCGGCGCAGGTGCCCGGTTTGCCCGAACCGAAACCGATGTTCGAGATCTGGGTGTACTCGCCGCGTGTGGAAGGCGTGCACTTGCGCGGCGGCCGGGTCGCTCGCGGCGGACTGCGCTGGTCGGATCGCCGCGAAGACTTCCGCACGGAAGTGCTGGGCCTGATGAAGGCGCAGATGGTGAAGAACGTCGTGATCGTGCCGGTCGGCTCGAAAGGCGGCTTCGTCGTGAAGAATCCGCCGCCGCCAACCGATCGCGATGTATGGATGCGCGAGGGCATTGCATGCTATCAGACGTTTTTGCGCGGCCTGCTCGATTTGACCGACAACCTCGCGGGCACGGCCATGGTGCCGCCGCCCGACGTGGTGCGCCACGATCCCGACGATCCCTATCTGGTGGTCGCCGCGGACAAAGGTACCGCTACGTTCTCCGACTACGCGAACGCCATTTCGCAGGAATACGGCTTCTGGCTCGACGACGCATTCGCTTCGGGCGGCTCGGTCGGCTATGACCACAAGAGAATGGCGATTACCGCGCGCGGCGCATGGGAATCGGTGAAGCGGCATTTCCGCGAAATGGGTGTCGATACGCAGACAACCGACTTCACGGTCGTCGGCATCGGCGACATGTCGGGCGACGTGTTCGGCAACGGCATGCTGTTGTCGCCGCATATCAAACTGGTGGCCGCGTTCGATCACCGGCATATCTTTCTCGACCCGAATCCCGATCCGGCAGTCAGCCTTGCCGAGCGTGGGCGTCTGTTCGGACTCGACCGTTCGAGCTGGGCCGACTACGATCCGTCGCTGATCTCGGCGGGCGGCGGCGTGTTTCCGCGCACCGCCAAGACGATTCCGTTGTCGGCGGCCGTGCAGTCGGTACTCGGCATCAATGCGCCGGCGCTGGCGCCGGCCGAGCTGATGCGCGCGATTTTGCAGGCGCAGGTCGATCTGCTGTACAACGGCGGCATCGGCACCTATGTGAAGGCGAGCGGCGAAACACATCTGCAAGTCGGCGACCGCGCCAACGATGCGATCCGCGTGAACGGCGCGGATCTGCGCTGCAAGGTGGTGGCCGAAGGGGGCAATCTCGGCCTCACGCAACTCGGTCGCATCGAGTTCGCGCAGCGCGGCGGCCGCATCAACACCGATGCGATCGACAACTCGGCGGGCGTCGATTGTTCGGATCACGAAGTCAACATCAAGATTCTGCTCGGCCTCGTCGTTTCCGACGGCGAGATGACCGGGAAGCAGCGCAATGCGCTGCTCGCGGAAATGACCGACGAAGTCGGTTTGCTGGTGTTGCAGGACAATTACTATCAGACCCAGGCGTTGTCGATTGCGGGCCGTTACGGCGTCGAATTGTTCGACGCCGAGGCGCGCTTGATGCGCTATCTGGAGCGCGCGGGCCGTCTGAATCGCGTAATCGAGTTTCTTCCCACCGATGAAGAGATCGCCGAGCGCCAGGCCGCGAAACATGGGCTGGCCTCGCCCGAACGCGCGGTGCTGCTCGCGTACAGCAAGATGTGGCTGTACGACGCGCTGCTCGAATCGTCGATGCCGGAAGACCCGCTCGTCGGCGACATGCTGATCGAGTATTTCCCGAAACCGTTGCGGCAGCGCTTTAGCGAACCGATGCAGCGGCATCCGCTGCGGCGTGAAATCCTCGCGACGCATCTGACCAACGCGTTGGTGAACCGCGTGGGTTGCGAGTTCGTGCATCGCCTGATGGAAGAGACTGACGCGGAACCCGGCGAGATCGTGCGGGCGTGCATCATGGCGCGCGACGTGTTCGATCTCGATGAGGTATGGCGCAGTATCGACGCGCTCGATAACCGCGTCGCCGACGACGTGCAGGCGCGCATGTTCGTCGAAGTCGCGCGGCTCGTCGAACGTGCGGCGTTGTGGTTCCTGAGGCAGTTGCAATCGGGCGCGGTGAGCGGCGGCGATGTCGCCGGTCTGCTCGCGCGTTGCCGCGATGCCGCGCAACGCCTCGCGCCGCAATGGCCCGTGCTGTTGCCGGCCGCCGATCTGGAAGCGCTCTCCGAGCGGCAGCGCGTGCTGGCGGATGCGGGTGTCGATAGCGAACTGGCGGTGCGGATCGCGAGCGGCGAAATCTCCGCGTCTTTGCTCGATATCGCCGAAGTCGCCGCCACTTGCGGGCGCAGCCTCGAACTCGTGGCGGGCGTGTACTTCGCGCTCGGCACGCTGTTGAACTACCACTGGATCAGCGAGCGCGCGGTGGCGTTGGCGGCGCCGACACACTGGGACATGCTGGCGCGCGCCTCGGCGCTGGCCGAACTTGCGCGTCTGAAGCGCGCGTTGTCCACGAGCGCGCTGGCCGATGCCGACGAAGCGTCGATGCCGGATACGCTGGTTCACGCCTGGCGCGAGCGGCGCTCCTCACAACTGGAACGCTACGCGCGGCTGCTTGCCGATCTGCGGGCAACCGGCGGCGCGAGCCTGTCGATGCTGCTGGTGATCGTGCGTGAGATGGCGGCGCTCGAACGGGTCTAGCTCGACGGGCCGCGAGCGAGGGGACGGTGCGGAACAGGGTACGAGGCCTGGCGCAAGAACGGCGCCGGTTGGACGCATGCCGCCCGGCATGCGCATAATACGAACTATTGCCAACCGAAAGCTCTCCGAAACCCATCCGCAACCCTTCCGAAAACTCACTGAAAACAATTAACGACGATGAAAGAAGAATCGCCGAAAGCCATTCTGTATGCGCTCGCCGCCAACCTCGGCATCGCCGTCTGCAAGTTCGCCGCCGCGGCGTTCACCGGTTCCGGTTCGATGTTCGCCGAAGCCATTCATTCCACCGCCGATTGCGGCAATCAATTGCTGCTGCTGTTCGGCCTGCGTGAAGCGCGCAAACCGGCGAGTCCGCTGCACCCGATGGGCAAGGGCCGCGAGATCAATTTCTATTCGCTGCTCGTCGCGTTGCTGCTGTTTTTTGTGGGCGGAGCGTTTTCGGTGTATGAGGGCGTGCATCGGCTGTTCGCGCGCGAGCCGCTGCAGCATGCGTATGTGGCGCTCGTCGTGCTCGGCGTTTCGGTGGTGCTCGAAGCGCTGTCGCTGTGGGGCGCCGTCAAGGAGATCCGCAAGACCCATCCCGATAAGAGCATGTGGAGCTGGTTTCGCGAGACCCGCGAATCCGAGCTGCTGGTCGTGGCGGGCGAGGACATCGCCGCGCTGGCCGGCCTCGCGATGGCGTTCGTCGCCGTGCTGCTCACGATGGTGACCGGCAATCCGCTGTATGACGCATTGGGCTCGATCGGCGTGGGCTTGCTGCTGATGGTGATTGCGTGGCTGGTGGCGCGTGAAGTGAAGTCGATGATCGTCGGCGAATCGGCGAGCCCGGAAGTGCGCCGTGCAATCGAGGCTCATCTGCGCGCACGGACCGAGATTCGCGGCATCATCAATATGATTACGCTGCAATGGGGCCGGCATGTGGTCGTCGCCGTGCAGGCGGAAATGATCGATTACGCGAGCGGCCGTGCGATGGTCGATGCGATCAACGTGATCGAAGCCGACTTGCAGGCCGCGTTTCCGCAGGTGCGCTGGGTGTTTTTCGAGCCGGACGTGCCGCGCGTTCGAACCGCTGGCGCCTGACTCGCCTTGCGACACCACGTCGGTGATGCCGATTCGACAATGGCGCGGAAACTTACGCGCCGCGTAGTGGAAAATAATTTCTTCGCATCTATACTTCTTTCGGCCTGAAAGCAGCACCTCTCCCAATCTGCATCACAAGCACAAGGAAGGATCACGATGCTGACTCGCACACTCAGTGCAATCTCCGCTATTACGCTGGCCGCCTGCGCGGCATTTTCAGCCGGACCCGCCAACGCGGACGACAGCGATGGTTTCGCGCAAGGCGACGGCGGTTCGCGTGGCCGGCCGGTCAAGGTGATGATCATTTCGATGTTCGGGCCGGAGGGCCAGGTATGGCTCGACCGCCTTGGACCCTGGCGTGATATTGCGGTCGACGGCTTGTCGCCGGATTACCCGATGGTTCATTGCAATAAGCAGGACGTGTGCGTGATGACGACGGGCATGGGGCACAGCAACGCCGCCGCGTCGATCATGGCTTTGACTTTTTCGCCGCGATTCGATTTGCGGCATACGTATTTCATGGTGGCGGGGATTGCCGGGATCGATCCTGGGCAAGGGACGGTGGGGTCCGCCGCGTGGGCGAAGTATCTGGTCGACTTCGGGATTCAGTGGGAGATCGATGGGCGGGAGATTCCGCCTGGCTGGAATACGGGCTACCTGGGGATCAATACCAAAAGTCCTGCCGATAAGCCGCCGCTTGATTATCGGACCGAGGTTTTCCAGTTGAATACTCAGCTTGCCGATACGGCTTTTGCTTTGTCCCGGAGTGTCGCGTTGGCCGACAACGCGCAGGCTCAGGCTGCGCGGGCCAAGTATTCTTATGCGCCGGCCAATCGGCCGCCGACTGTCATTCAATGCGATACGCTTGCTGGGGATACCTGGTGGTCGGGGACTTTGCTTGGGCAGCGGGCCCGGGATTGGACCAAGATTCTGACCGACAACAAAGGGGTTTATTGCACTACGCAGCAGGAGGATAACGCGACATACGAGGCGCTCAAGCGCGCTGCTTCTGTGCGTAAGGTCGACTTGAACCGGGTTGCCGTGCTGCGGGCCGGGTCCGACTTTGATCGGCCGTACGATGGGCATTCCAGTGCGGATAATCTGCTTAACTATGCTGCGCAAGGGGGCTTTACCATCGCTCTCGAGAATCTGTTCCGCTCCGGCAATCCGCTGGTGCAGGATATTGCTACGCATTGGAGCGAGTGGAGGGACGGCGTCCCGCAGCGGTAGTATTCCTGCGTTTATCTGCCTGCGCGGCGCCGCAGGCGCACAGGCATACAGCGCCGCGCAGGCAAAAGACCTTTACTTTTGAGGTGCCCGATACGGCGTCCACACCGCCGTATCAGTATCCCAATGATCAAGTTCAGATGGCGTCATGATGAGTTCCTTTTTGAAGAGTGCATATCCGCCGCCGCAATGCCCATTTCTTTTGGAAACCGAACAATGACGGCGCCGTGGCCTTATTACTGACCGCGTGCGACGCGAGTCACATCACCGCTCGTGCCTTCCTGCAACGCAATACGCGCGGCTTGCGTCTGGCCGATCAACCCTTTGTTCGGGTAAGTCGTCCGGTTCAACGAAGGCAACGACCCATCGCGATACGCAGCGACCAGTTCGGCCTGCACTTCAGCGCGCGTCTTGCTGCTCGTGCTCGGCGTGGGTTGCGTTTCATAGGTGCCGGCGCGGCCAATGCCGCCACTGCTGCTTTGTGCAAACACGGGTGCGCTCGCGAGCAGCGAAAGAGCAATACCTGCTATGAGTTGGCGTTTCATGATTCACTCCTGTCCATTCGTTTGCAGCACAAGGAGCGCTGCGACAGGGTGAAATGTAGGCTCTGAAGTGGGGTGGATAAATCGCACTTTCGCGAAATGAATTGTCGCGTTTTCAGAACAATCGCGGCAACTCAAGCAATCGCGGCATTAGAGCCGCGATTGAAATTCACTGTTTCAATTACTGTACTTCAAATCAACGCGAATCAGGCTACCCACTCGGTTATCACCGGCGTATCGAGCATCGGAGCAGATTCGCGCTCTTCAGGAGTACGCTTCGTGCACGTCGCGTCGAGCGTGCCGCGACCGCTCAACAACGGGCAGCGATCGAACAACTCGGCAATCCAGTCTACGAAAACCCGGACTTTCGGCGACAGATGCCGACTGTGCGGATAGACTGCGGAAATTGGCATCGGCAAAGGTTTCAGCTCCGGTAACACTTCAACGAGCTGGCCCGAACGCAGATGCGGCAGCACCATGAAGAGCGCCGGCTGAATCAGGCCGAAGCCTTCCAGTCCACACGTCACGTAGGCATCGGCGTCGTTCACCGACACGATGCTCTTCATCTTCACTTCAACTTCTTTGCCATCAACCATGAACGCCCAATCGAGCGTGCGTCCCGTGCGGCTCGAGAAGTAATTGACTGCTTTGTGATTGTCCAGGTCTTCGAGCGACGTCGGCATGCCCGCGCGCTCGACGTAGTCCGGCGACGCGCAGCTCACGCCTTCGAACAAACCGATACGCCGCGCCACCAGCGACGAATCCTGCAGCGCGCCCACCCGTACAACACAATCGACGCCTTCCTGCAACAGATCGACTGGCCGGTCCGTCAGTCCGAGTTGCAAGTCGATGTCCGGGTAGCGCTGGTGAAATTCACATAGCGAAGGAATCACCAGCAAGCGGCCAATCGAGCCGGGCATGTCGATGCGCAGCTTGCCGTGCGGCTTCTTATTGCCGCTCTGGAAACTGGCCTCGGTCTCTTCGACGTCCGCGAGAATGCGCACGCAGCGCTCGTAGTACGCCGCGCCGTCCGGCGTCAGCGACAAACGGCGCGTGGTCCGGTGCATCAGACGCGTGCCGAGGAACGCTTCGAGATTCTGAATGATGGTGGTGACCGATGCGCGCGGCAGATCGAGCGTTTCCGCTGCGCGGGTAAAGCTGTTGGTGTCGACGACACGCGTGAACACTTGCATGGCCTGAAGCCGGTCCATTGCAAACCTCCAGAAGGGGCGGGCGTACTGAGCAGTAATCGAATCCGCAGAGCAATCGCGTTCGATTGTTCAGAGACGCCGAATTGTGTTGCCGGATTATAGGCATTTATTTACGAGTCTGCCGAACCCACAATTCGCACCATTGAAGTTCTATGCGCATTGCGCGGCTCGACATGGATGCATTTAAACCGTCGTACTCGTTCGTGCCCGCCGGCAGCAACCCGGCAGAGGCCAGCAGCACGGCGCTTGACGTCACTGACGTACAGATCGAAGGACACGCACAAGACATCACGTTGCGTGTGTACAGGCAGCCGCAGAAAACCGCACTGCCGGTACTGCTTTATTTCCACGGCGGCGGTTTTACGAAGGGCTCGATCGATCAGGCCGACTTTGCCGCGCGTTATTTCGCAGAACACTTACCGGCCTTGGTGGTGTCGGTCGGTTACTCGCTGGCGCCGCAGTTTCCGTTTCCCGCGGCGCCTGAAGACGCACATCGCGCGGCGCTGTGGGTGCAGACCCGGGCGCGTGCGTTCGGCGGCAACAGCAGGAAGGTCGGCGTGGCGGGCCACGATGCGGGCGGGCAATTGGCCAACTGCCTCGCTTTCATCGCGCGCGATCGCGGCGACGTGCGCATCGCCGCGCAAGCGCTGTTCGGACCGATGCTCGATCCGAGCCTGACGCGCCTCGGCGACGAAAAGCGCCTCGGCTCGGACATTACCGCGAAGGAATGCGCGGCGTGCTATCGCGCGTATCTGCCGCAAGCGTCGCAACGCATGCATCCGTATGCCGCGCCGCTCGAATCGTCGCGCCTCGCGGGCCTGCCGGCCACGCTGATCGCGACGGCGCAAAACGACGTGCTGCATGTGGAAGCGGAGAAATACGCGAGCAGTCTGATCGACGCCGGCGTGCTGACCCAGGTGGTCCGCTATCCGAGCGTCTCACACGCCGCGCTGGCCGACCATCCGCCTGCGTTGCAGGAAGCGGTGCGATTTTTTCAGTGGCGCTTCGACGCGCGCGCCCATCGATAAACAGAACTTTAACCAACGATACCGGGAGCTTTTGATGACTATCCTTCCTCTTTCCCGTCGCCGTCTGGCGATTGCCGTTCTAGCCGTCGCCGTGGTGGCAGGGCTGGGCACGTTCGGCGCGATCCGCGTGGATGCGAGTTCACCCGCAGCGCCCACCATCGTGCCGGAAGTCGATGTCGCCACGGTGGTGCAAAAGACCATCACCGATTGGCAGAGCTACTCGGGCCGCCTCGAAGCGGTCGAGAAAGTGGACGTGCGTTCGCAGGTGCCGGGCACCATCGTGTCCGTCAATTTCAAGGACGGTGCGCTCGTGAAGAAGGGCGACACGCTGTTCGTGATCGACCCGCGTCCGTACGCGGCCGAGGTGGATCGCGCCGAAGCGCAACTGGCGGCCGCTCAGGCGCGCACGGGCTACACGCAAAGCGATTGGGAGCGCGCGCAACGCCTGATCGCCGACAACGCGATCGCCAGGCGCGACTACGACGAGAAGCAGAACGCCGCGCGCGAAGCGAGCGCCAACCTGAAGGCCGCACAAGCAGCCGTCGAAACCGCGCGCATCAATCTCGGCTACACGAAGATCGTGGCGCCTGTATCGGGCCGCGTGTCGCGTGCTGAGATCACGGTAGGCAACGTGGTGTCGGCGGGCGCGAGCTCGACGCCGCTGACCACGCTGGTGTCGGTCTCGCCGATCTACGCTTCGTTCGACGCCGACGAACAAACCTATCTGCAATACCTGAACCGCGCGAAGGACGGCGGCAAGGTGCCGGTCGAACTGGGTCTCGCGGATGAAAGCGGCTACTCGCGCAGCGGCACGATCGAATCCGTCGACAACCGGCTCGACACGTCGTCCGGCACCATTCGCGTGCGTGCGCGCTTCGATAACCAGGATGGTGCATTGATCCCGGGTCTGTACGCGCGCGTGAAGGTCGGCGGCAGCGAGCCGCATCCGGCTCTGCTGATCGACGACGCGGCAGTGGGCACCGATCAGGACAAGAAGTTCGTGCTGGTGGTCGACAGGAATAACCACGTCGTGTACCGCGAAGTGTCGCTGGGCGGCATGCAGGGCAATCTGCGCGTCGTCAAGGGCGGCTTGCAGGGCACCGACCGGATCGTCGTGAACGGCATCCAGCGGGTGCGTCCGGGCGATGCGGTGCGCGCTCACATGGTGCCGATGGACGCCGATCAGGATCCGAACAGCGCGCCGCTCGCACAAACGCGGGCGAAGGCAGACAAGAATTCGTGAGCCTCGTGCGCCGCGTTTTCATTGCGCGCGCATGCTCCAACCGCGCATGCTTCAACGTTAAGAGCTTCCAATGAACATATCCAAATTCTTCATCGATCGGCCGATCTTTGCCGGCGTGCTATCGGTCGTGATCCTGCTGGGGGGCATCATTTCGCTCTTCAAGCTGCCGATCTCCGAGTACCCGGAAGTCGTGCCGCCTTCGGTGGTGGTCCATGCGCAGTATCCGGGCGCGAATCCGAAGGTGATCGCGGAAGCGGTGGCCTCGCCGCTCGAAGAGCAGATCAACGGCGTCGAGAACATGCTGTACATGCAGTCGCAAGCCAATAGCGACGGCAACCTCACGCTGACGGTGACCTTCAAGCTCGGCACCAATCCGGACCTCGCGACGCAGCTGGTGCAGAACCGCGTCAATCAGGCGCTGCCGCGTCTACCGGAAGACGTGCAGCGCCTCGGCATCACGACCATCAAGAGCTCGCCGACGCTGACGATGGTGGTCCACCTGATCTCGCCGAACAACCGCTACGACATGACGTATCTGCGCAACTACGCGCTGTTGAACGTCAAGGACCGGCTCGCGCGGATTCAGGGCGTGGGTGAAGTGCAGTTGTGGGGCTCGGGCGACTACGCGATGCGTGTATGGCTCGATCCGCAGAAAGTGGCGCAACGCGGTTTGACCGCGACCGAAGTGGTCAACGCGATCCGTGAGCAGAACATCCAGGTGGCAGCCGGTGTGATCGGCGCATCGCCTTCGGTGCCGGGCACGCAGTTGCAGTTGTCGGTGAACGCGCGCGGCCGTTTGAAGACCGAGGGCGAATTCGGCGACATCATCGTCAAGACCGCGCCGGATGGCGGTGTGACGTATCTGCGCGATATCGCGCGTATTGAACTGGCGGCGTCGGAATACGGCTTGCGTTCGCTGCTCGACAACAAACCGGCTGTGGCGCTGGCAATCAACCAGGCGCCAGGGGCGAACTCGCTCGCGATTTCCGACCAGGTGCGTTCGGCGATGAAGGAACTCGCCGAAGACATGCCGGCGGGCGTCGAGTACAAGATCGTCTACGACCCGACGCAGTTCGTGCGTTCGAGTATCGAGGCGGTGATTCATACGCTGCTCGAAGCGATCGCGCTGGTGGTGATCGTGGTGATCGTGTTCCTGCAAACGTGGCGCGCGTCGATCATTCCGTTGATCGCGGTGCCGGTGTCGATTGTCGGGACCTTCTCGTTGCTGCTCGCGTTCGGCTTCTCGATCAATGCGTTGTCGTTGTTCGGCATGGTGCTGGCGATCGGGATCGTGGTGGACGATGCGATCGTGGTGGTGGAGAACGTCGAGCGGAATATCGAAAACGGCCTCAGTGCGCGTGACGCGACATATAAAGCCATGCAGGAAGTGAGCGGGCCGATTATCGCCATCGCGCTGACGCTGGTCGCCGTGTTCGTGCCGCTCGCTTTCATGAGCGGTTTGACGGGCCAGTTCTACAAGCAGTTTGCGATGACCATCGCGATCTCGACAGTGATCTCGGCATTCAACTCGCTGACCTTGTCGCCGGCTTTGTCCGCAATGCTGCTGCGCGGTCATGGTGCGAAGGAAGACCTCCTGACGCGTGTGATGAATCGCGTGCTGGGCCGCTTCTTCAAGGGCTTCAACAAGGTGTTCCATCGCGGCTCGACCGAATATGGCCGTGGCGTGACTGGCGTGCTGCGTCGTAAGGGCGCGATGCTCGTGGTGTACGCGATTCTGCTGGGTGCAACCGTGCTGATCTCGCGCGTCGTGCCGGGCGGCTTCGTGCCCGCGCAGGACAAGGAATACCTGATTGCATTCGCACAGTTACCGAACGGCGCGTCTTTGGATCGCACGGAGAAAGTGATCCGCGATATGAGCGCGATCGCGCTGAAGCAACCGGGCGTGGAAAGCGCGGTGGCGTTCCCGGGTTTGTCGGTGAACGGCTTCACCAATAGTTCCAGCGCGGGCATCGTGTTCGTCACGTTGAAGCCTTTCAAGGATCGCGGCAGCAAGAAGCTCGCGGCCGGGGCTATTGCCGGCGCGTTGAACCAGCAGTACAGCGCGATCAAGGATTCGTTCGTGGCGGTGTTCCCGCCGCCTCCGGTGCTCGGCCTCGGCACGCTCGGCGGCTTCAAGATGCAGTTGGAGGATCACGGCGCGGTCGGTTATGCGGAGTTGAACAAAGCTGCCCAGGCGTTCGTGAAGAAGGCTGCGCAGACGCCCGAACTCGGCCCGACCTTCTCCAGCTATCAGATCAATGTGCCGCAGTTGAACGTCGATCTGGACCGCGTGAAGGCCAAGCAGCTCGGCGTGCCGGTCACGGACGTGTTCAACACGATGCAGATCTATCTGGGCTCGCTGTATGTGAACGATTTCAACCGCTTCGGTCGAGTGTATCAGGTGCGGGTGCAGGCGGACGCGCCGTTCCGTCAACGTGCCGACGACATCCTGCAACTGAAGACACGTAATGCGGCGGGCGACATGGTGCCGTTGTCGTCGCTGGTGACGGTCACGCCTACGTATGGTCCGGAAATGGTGGTGCGTTACAACGGCTATACCGCTGCCGACATCAACGGCGGTCCGGCGCCGGGCTTCTCGTCCGGCCAGGCTCAGGCCGCGGCGGAACGCGTTGCGGCGCAAACCTTGCCGCATGGCGTGAAGCTGGAATGGACCGACCTGACGTATCAGCAGATCATCGCCGGCAATGCGGGGCTGTGGGTGTTCCCGATCAGCGTGCTGCTCGTGTTCCTCGTGCTGGCCGCACTGTATGAAAGTCTGACGCTGCCGCTCGCGGTGATCATGATCGTGCCGATGAGCGTGCTGTCCGCGCTGACCGGCGTGTGGCTCACGCACGGTGACAACAACATCTTCACGCAGATCGGCTTGATGGTGCTGGTGGGGCTGTCCGCGAAGAACGCGATTCTGATCGTCGAGTTCGCTCGTGAACTCGAGCATGACGGACATACGCCGCTGTCGGCGGCCATCGAGGCCAGCCGCTTGCGTCTGCGTCCGATTCTGATGACGTCGATCGCTTTCATCATGGGTGTGGTGCCGCTGGTGCTCTCGAGCGGGGCCGGGTCGGAGATGCGTCACGCGATGGGTATCGCGGTGTTCTTCGGCATGCTCGGCGTGACCTTGTTCGGCCTGATGCTGACCCCTGTGTTCTATGTGGTGCTGCGTACGCTGGCGGGCGGGACGATTCACGTCGCCCAGAAAGACGCGCCGCACTATGCGTTGCCGGTGACGGATGCCTGAGGAGAAAACAATAATGAAGCGGTTTGAATCTTTGAGCGGATGGGGCCGGGCGGCCGCCAGCGGTTTGCTGGTGGCGCTGCTCGCAGCCTGCTCCGTGGAGCCTACGTATAAGCGGCCGGAGGTGGATACGCCGGCCGCGTTCAAGGAGGCGCCGGTCGCGTCGCCGCAAAACGCGGGCACCTGGAAGCCGGCGCAACCCGCCGACGACGCGCATCGCGGCGAATGGTGGACGATTTTCGGCGACGCCAGGCTCAACGAACTGGAACAGCAGGCGGCTGCTGCGAATCAGGACCTGAAGGCGGCCGCGGCGCGTGTGCAGCAGGCGCGTGCGGTGACGCAGGCGGCGAAGTCGGACTGGTTCCCGAAGCTCGACGCAGGCTTCGGTCCGACGCGCGAACGGGCGTCGGCGGCATCGCAACTCCAGCCGGATAGCGCAGGCGGCACGACGGGCACGATCTGGCGTGCCCAGGTCGGGGCGTCGTATGAAGCGGATCTGTTCGGGCGGGTCGGTTCGAACGTGAATGCGTCGCGTGCGGACGAGCAGCAGAGCGAAGCGTTGTTCCGTTCGGTGCAACTTGCGCTGCAGGCCGACGTTGCGCAGAACTACTTCCAGTTGCGCGAACTCGATACGGATCAGGATCTGTACCGCCGTACCGTGGCGCTGCGCGAGGATGCGCTGAAGCTGGTCGAACGGCGTTTCAAGGAAGGCGATATCGGCGAGCTGGATGTGTCGCGCGCCCGCAATGAACTGGCGAGCGCGCGTGCCGACGCGGTCGGTGTGGCGCGTCAGCGAGCTGCCTCCGAACACAGTCTGGCGATTCTGCTCGGCAAGCCGCCGGCGGATTTCTCGTTCGCGGAAACGCCGCTCGTGCCGGTGACGGCGCGGGTGCCGGCCGGTTTGCCTTCGGCGCTGCTCGAACGGCGGCCGGATATTTCGGCGGCGGAGCGGGCGATGGCCGCGGCGAATGCGCGGGTCGGCCTGGCGAAGTCGGCGTTCTTCCCGAAGCTCGATATCACCGGCGCCTTCGGCTATGAATCGGCGACGCTTGGCGATCTGTTCAAGTGGTCGAGCCGCGCGTTCATCCTTGGACCGCTCGCCGGCACCGCGTTGACTTTGCCTCTGTTCGACGGCGGCCGCCGCAAGGCGAATCTCGCGCAGGCTCGCTCGAAATACGACGAGGATGTCGCGCAATATCGTCAGCAGGTGCTGGTGGCGTTCCGCGAGGTGGAAGACAACCTGGCCGATCTGCGTCTGCTCGACGATCAGATTCGCGAGCAGAACAACGCGGTAGAGGCATCGCAGCGGGCCGCGCATCTGTCGCGCACGCAGTACACGGAAGGCGCGGTCAGCTATCTGGATGTGATCGACGGCGAGCGGCAGGTGCTGATTTCGCAGCTTCAGGCGAGCCATTTGTCGGGCACCCAGGCGGTGTCGACGGTGAATCTGATTCGCGCGCTGGGCGGTGGCTGGGGCGATGTCAAGGCGCCCGATACGGCGGTGGGGGCGGTTGCGCCCGCGTCCGCGCTGGCGTCAGCATCAGCCTCTGCGGCTCCGGAGCAGGTAGCGAAGCGGTAGGTTGGCGCTTAAGCGAATGGGTAGACGAGGGCCGCCGGGTCGTGCGAGAGCGCGGCCCGGCTTTTTTTATCGCCTGTACAGTACCGCTGCTAAATCATCTTTCCTGCGTTCCTTCCAAAAATCGCTTCGTAGACCGCCCGCATCCCGCTATCTATCATGGTCCGCTCTCTTTACGTGAAAATTGCATGAACCCACCTCGTCATGCCGAGGCGCTGGAAACGCTGCAAACATCCGCTGAGCCCGCAGTGCGCGATCTTGCCGGCTTGCTCGACGCATTGCGTGCCAGCGCCGCACAACGCGATCGCGACGGCGGGCACGCCGCGCAAGAGAAGCAATGGATCGCCGACGCGGGTCTGCTGACGCTGGCCGTGCCGCACGAATTCGGCGGCGCCGGTGCGAGCTGGCCCGACATCTACGAAACGATCCGTGCGATAGCGCGTGTCGACAGTGCGCTCGCGCATCTGCTGGGCTTCACCTGCTTGCAGGTGGTCAGCGTCAATGTGTGGGGCAATCCCGAACAACGTGCGCGTTATCTGAGCGGCACGGTGGAAGGGCGCTGGTGGTGGGGCAATGCGGTCAATCCGCTCGACACGCGACTCGTTGCAAGCGCAACCAGCGGCGGCGGCTATCGTCTCGATGGCCAGAAGGGATTTTGCTCCGGCACGCGCGGCTCGCAGATGATGACCGTTTCCGCGCAGGATCCGGCAACCGGCCGACCGGTCTTCGCCGTCGTGCCGACGGCGCGCGAGGGCATCACCGTCCACGAAGACTGGAACCCGATCGGTCAGCGGCAGACCGATAGCGGCAGCGTGTCGTTCGCGCAGGTCAAGGTCGAGCCGCATGAAGTGCTGGAGCGCGCCGATACGCCGTACGCGAGTCTGCGCACACTGATCTCGCAGCAGGTGCTGACCAATCTGTTCGTGGGCATCGCGCAGGGCGCGCTCGACGAGGCGCGTGCGTACGTGAGCCAGTATGGCAAGCCCTGGATCAGTTCCGGCGTCGAAAAAGCCGCTGACGATCCCTACCTGATCCAGCGTTTCGGCGAGATGCGTCTGCAAGCGGTGAGCGCGGAAGCACTTGCAATGCGCGCCGCCTGCGCGCTCGAAGACGCGTGGCAGCAGGGCCCGGCGCTTGCCGCCGAAACGCGCGCGCAGGTCGCGCTCGCCACGTCGGAGGCGAAGATTCTCGCGCACCGCGCCGCGCTCGATGTCAGCGAAAAACTGTTCGACGCCTGCGGCGCCCGCTCGACGCACGCGCCGCTCGCGCTCGATCGCTTCTGGCGCAACGCGCGCGTGCACACGCTGCACGATCCGCTCGACTATCGCGTGCGCGATGTCGGCCGTTATGCGCTCAGCGGGACATTGCCGGAAGTTTCTTTGTACACTTGAGGCGGTTCGCGGCGGCCCTGCAGGCGAGCCGCGTTTCATCCACCTCAAGAGACCACCGGATTGCAGTTCAAACTACCGACTACGGCAACAGCGCCGTTTTGCCCGTCCGAGGTGCAAGGCACGGTCGCCGTCTCGCAAGGCGCACCTTTCTGGAAAAAAATCCTGCAATTCGCCGGACCCGGCTTGCTGATTTCGATCGGTTACATGGACCCCGGCAACTGGGCCACCGATATCGAAGCCGGTTCGCGTTACGGCTATAGCCTGCTGTTCGTCGTCATGCTGTCGAGTCTCGCGGCCATGGCGCTGCAATGCCTGAGCATGCGCCTCGGCATCGCTACCGGGCGGGATCTCGCGGAGTTGTCGCGGGCGCGCTATAGGCCAGGTGTCGCGCGTTTCCAGTGGCTGCTCGCGGAGTTGTCGATCGTCGCCTGCGATCTGGCCGAAGTGCTCGGCGGCGCGCTGGCTTTCCATCTGCTGTTCAAATGCTCGCTGACTGCCGGCGTGTTGCTGACCGCATTCGATACGCTGATCGTGCTCGGCCTGAAGGGCAAGAATTTCCGCGATCTCGAGGCGATCATGCTCGGACTGATCGCGACCATCGGCGTCGGTTACATCATCGAACTGGCGCTGGTGAAGCCGCATTGGCCGTCGGTCGCGCAGGGGCTGATTCCGTCCTGGCAGGCGCTCAGCTCACGTGAGCCGATGTATCTCGCGATCGGCATTCTCGGCGCGACCGTGATGCCGCATAACCTCTATCTGCATTCATCGATCGTGCAGACACGGGCCGTGAAGCGCGATTCAGCCAGCATCAAGTCGGCGATCGGCATGTCGCGCATCGATACGATTGCGTCGCTGGTGATCGCGCTGCTGATCAACATGGCGATCCTGATTCTTGCCGGTGCCGCGTTTCATGCGACCGGCCACAACCAGGTCACCGAAATCGAAGATGCGTACAAGCTGCTCGCGCCGATCGTCGGGACCGGTTTCGCGGCGGTGCTGTTCGCGCTCACGCTGCTGGCGTCGGGACAAAGCTCGACCTTCACCGGTACCGTGGCCGGGCAGGTCATCATGGAAGGTTTTCTGAAGCTGAAAATCCCGTGCTGGCAGCGGCGCTTCATTACGCGGGCGCTGGCCTTGATCCCGGCGTTGATCGGCGTGCAGATGATGGGCAACGATGCGGTCGGCAAGCTGCTGGTCGCAAGCCAGGTCGTGCTGAGCCTGCAACTGCCGTTCGCGCTTTATCCGCTGATCCGCATGACCAGCGATCGTTCGCTGATGGGCGAATTCGCCAACCAGCTGCCGACGCGGCTGCTCGCCTGGGCGCTGTTCGCGGTGATCAGCGCGGCGAACCTGTGGCTGGTGGCGCAGACGGTGGGGTGGGTGAGCTAAGGTGGGTGCGCTAAGCGGCCTCGCGTCGGACGCCGAAAGTTCAGGCTGCTTGCGCGATCTGCGATGCTTCGAGCGCTTCCTGACGGGCGGCGGCGGCCTTCTTGGTCTTGCCGGCGCGCGACGGCGGCTGGCAGGCGCCGCATACCACGTTATGTTGCAGATCGTGCTTGTGGGCGACGAACTTGCCGGTGCAGCGGCAGCACTTGGTCAGTTGCAGGATGTCGGCGTCGAAGAAACGCACCAGCGTCCACGCACGCGTCAGGTCCAGCACGGGTTCGGTTTCGCTGTGCCGGCAATGTTCCAGATACAGCCGATACCCTTTGGTCAGCGCGTCCAGATGCGAGCAGCGCGCTTCATTCTTCAGGAACAGGTACGTGTTGTAGAACAACGATGCGTGGATGTTCGCCAGCCACGTCATATACCAGTCCGCCGAGAACGGCAGCATGCCCTTGGGCGGAGACACACCCTTGACCTCGCGGTACAGGCGGATCATGCGGTCGCGCGACAGCGTCAATTCGCTTTCGAGCACCTGCATGCGCGCGCCGAGTTCGATCAGCGCGATGGCGCGGAATACGTCTTGCGCGTCTTCGGTCAGGCTACGCTTGAGCATCGCAGTCCCCTCGTTTAAGCAAACTGCTCGGCAGGCTGGCCTGCAAGCAGGATCGCAGCGTGAGTCGGCGAAACTGCGGCGTGCTTCGTCGTTTGCGTCAACGCCGACAGCATCGAGTGGTCGTTGAAGCGGAAGAAGCACAAAAGCTGATCGGAAGCGGCCAGTTTGACGATCTGCGCGAGCGACAGCCCGGCAAGCAAATCAGCCAGTTCCGATGACAGTCCCAGCCGGAACATCCCGACCGGTTTGTCCTCACGCAACATGCGTTGCGCGAGCATGATGTAAGACAAGTTGATTTCGCGGATTGAATCCAGCGTCTCGCTGCTACGGTCCATTTTCTGCGTTTCCGAAGCCCCGAATTACTATGTCGGCTTTTTTGCCGTTATGTCTTTTCTGCCTCACCGGAAACGATGACCTCCGGCTACATGTCACCACCTGATACAGATGGCGATTTCTTGATACATAGCGTTACATTTCGTAACAGCTTGGGACGAATTGTATGAAGGGTAAAACCAGAAATCAATCCTTTCTCAAAAAAATATCTCAAAAAGATGCATCAAATTTCGGTAACTATTTCACAGTCCCGTAATAGAGGGAGCTGTGCCGTTTTCCCGCCCTCAAAAACTCTTGTCTGATCCATGCAAACCCTTGTATGGCGGGACTCAGGTTTGATTGTCAGGAAATAGGAAGAGGCCTGTCAGGAGACCGGAAAATCGCGCATTGGGCAGGAAGGGAAATAGAAAGTAAGCCCAATTAAAAGTAATAAATACCGGTCATTGGCATTGCGATGGGGACAAATCAGGCGTGTAACATTTCGATGAGGCCCCAGTTACAAACAGCGCGGTATTTGTAACTTCCGGCAATCCGTTTGGGCGAATTCGTTCGACGGCGGGGCTGAACTCAGGGCCGCGGGCATGCGCCCGGCACATTGCGGGCGAATGTGACGGCCAGCTAGAGCCGGGCCGTGCAAGCTGCGTGACACGATGCCGCTGAAATAGCCGCGGATGTTAAAACGCCGGTACTTCCGACCACGCCGATCAGCGGTGTTTCGGACGATGCGTACGCGCCCAGCGCTGGCCTGGCGCGAGCCGGTGCGGGGCGGCGCCGGTCTCGTGTTGCTGGCGTTGGTGGGATGGCTGCGCTGGCAGTGCCGGCAACGCCGCAATAACGCGGCCCGGCACTTCGCGCGGAACGGCTGATTGTCAATTCGGCCATAATCGACATTCGACGCGAGCCGGTCGTGAATCGACCGGCATGCCTTACCTGGGCCGACCTGCCGAACCCGGACGGTCAGCCGCCAATTGCACATCAAGGAGACACCGTGCTGAAGAATCTGGACCCGCTGTTGAACGCCGACGTGTTGTACGCGCTTCGCTCGATGGGGCATGGCGACGAGCTGGTGATTTGCGACGCGAATTTCCCGGGCGCTTCAGTGGCGCGTACGACGGTGCTGGGCAAACTGCTTCGCCTCGACGGCGTGAGCGCGCCGCGTGCGATTCGAGCGGTTCTGTCGGTGCTGCCGCTCGATACCTTCATCGAGCATCCTGCTTCGCGGATGGAAGTGGTGGGCGAGCCGAACACGATTCCGGCAGTGCAACGCGAAGCGCAAATCGAGGTCAACGCAGCGGAAGGGCGCGAGGTGCCGTTTGCTTCGATCGAACGATTCGCTTTTTATGAGCGCGCGCGTAAAGCCTATTGCGTGATCGCAACGGGCGAAGAGCGCGGTTATGGCTGCTTTGTGCTGACCAAGGGCGTATTGCTTGCGCCGGACGCCCCGCGATAATCGAGGCAGGTCGCGTCGAGGCGCTCCGTACACCTCTGCCCGAGCTTGGAAAAGGCGGGCAATGCACATATTCTCAGGTGCAAAGCGGGGAACTGCGGCCGTCTGGTCGGGTCTGCTGCTTATTCATTTACAGGAGCCCCCTCATGACGCGTCCCGTCGATTCCGGTGTCATCCTCGTCGCGCGTATCGCCCTTGCCGTGCTCTTTCTGTGGGGCGGCGTGATGAAGCTGCTGGGCTATGCGGGCTTCGTCGGCTATCTGCATTCGAAAGGCGTGCCGTTCGTGCCGGTCGCCGCACCGATCGCGACCGCGGTCGAGGCGCTCGGCGGCCTGTTCCTGATCGTCGGCTTCAAGGTCCGTCCGCTCGCGCTCGTCATGGCGGTGTATACGGTGGCGACGGCAGTGCTGGGGCACGACTTCTGGAACGTCACCGATGCCGCCTTGCAACGCGACATGGTGATCCACTTCTGGAAAAACATCGGCATTGCCGGTGGTTTCCTGCTTCTGTTCGTGACCGGAGCGGGCCGTATCAGTATCGACGGCGCCCGCGCGCCGCGCGGCGGGTTGAATCGATGATGGCACAGGCCGTGCCGGTTGCTTCTGATTCCGGCTGTTATCAAGGGAGCAAACCATGATTCAAAGTTTCGAGCAAACCATTGGCGGCAAGGTCACGCAGCTGTGCGCAAGCCTTGGCGAAGGGCCCACGCCGCATCGCGTCATCATCAGCCTGGCGGATTCGGCGAAAACGCTGGTGGTTCTGGATGCATCGGGGCTCCTCAGCACAATCAAGGCCGAGATCGATGAGCCGGAAAAGCTCATCGCCGACGCGATCAGCAAGGCGCAAAGCGAAGGCCTGATCGAGCGCGCTATCGATACCGGCACGATTCAGGAGGCATCGCTCTGAGCCCGAAACGTAGCGGTCAGTGCGGCTCGGCTGCTCGTACGGGCCCGGACTTGCGCTCGCTCGCCGCTCGCCTATGCGGCTCGGGATGCACGAGGCAGGCGAGTACGCCGCCGAGCACCAGCAGCCCCACCGAGATTCCGGTGGCGGCCTGCATGCCCGCTACGATCCGCGTGGCGGCTGCGCCGCTTGCCAGGGCGCCGAACGCGGCCACGCCCACTGCGCCGCCCGCTTGCCTCGCCGTATTCAGCACTGCCGACGCCGTGCCTGCCCGTTTCGCTTCGGCGGAGGCCAGCACGCTCGTGGTCATGGCCGGGACGGCAAGCCCCATGCCTGACGGAATCAGCAGGAACGGCACCAGCAAGCCGGCGAGCGGCGTGGCTGCGTCGACCCGATGCAGCAGGCCATAGCCGAGCGCGGCAGTCATCGCTCCGGCGATCATCGGCACGCGCACACCGTAGCGGCCGACTACCCAGCCGCTCGCCACGTTCGAGACCAGAAACCCGCCGGTCAACGGCAGGAACGCGAGCCCAGCCTGCAACGGCGTATAGCCGCGCACGCGCTGCAAATACAGGCTCAGCACGAACACCATGCCGTAGTACGTCAGATTCACGCAGATGCCGAACAGCACCGCGGCGCTGAAGGTGCGCTTGCTGAAGAGCGAGAGCGGCAGCATCGGCGCCGCGACGCGCGTTTCCACGGCGATAAACGCGCCGGTCGCAACCAATGCGAGGATGAACCCGCCCGCCACCAGCGGATGGCTCAAGCCGGCTGGACGCCATTCGATCACGGCGGCGACGAAGGCGGTCAGCGCGACGATGGCAAGGCCTTGGCCGCTCAGATCGATGCTGCGCGCGCCTGGCCCGGCTTCGGTCCGCAGGCTGCCCGCTGGCGTCGGTGCCGTTGCCGGGCGCGGCACCCAAAGCAAGGTCGCCAGCAAACCGGCCGCGCAGATCGGCAGGTTGACGAGGAAGATGCTGCGCCAGCCGAACGCCGCGATCAGCAGACCGCCGGCTACCGGACCCGCCGCGATCGACATCGCGCCGGCAGCGGTCCACAGCCCGACGGCGCGGGCCCTGAGCCTCGGGTCATGTCCAAACGACCGATTGAGCAGCGCGAGCGAGTTCGGCAGCATCGCGGCGGCGCCGATACCTTGCGCCGCGCGCGCCGCGATCAGCATGGCGGCGTTCTGCGCCAGTCCGCAAGCGAGCGACGCCAGTGCGAACAGCACGATGCCGGCCGCGTACATGCGCCGCGTGCCGAGCCGGTCGCCGAGCACGCCGGCGGACAGCATCAGCACCGCGAACGCGAGCGTGTATGCATCGACGACCCATTGCAGGCCCGCCACATTCGCCTGCAGGTCCGCACCGATCTTCGGCAGCGCGATGTTGACAATGGTCACGTCGAGTTGCGTGACGACGAAGCCGACGCTGACCGTCGCGAGGACGCGGCCGAGAGCGGGCGTGAGAGAGGGATTGGGCGTTTTCATGCGATGCATCGTAGGTCCGATGCGGCGCACCATGTTTCGCGATGGCGTGAAGTGTCGATGTCGCCGAAACAACCCGCAAGGCAGGGCATGAGCCCGAGAGAGGAACCACGGCGCGCCGCGTGGGCGCGCCGTTGCGATACTACGACGTACGACGCGCGATCAACGCGTTTGCGCTGCGTCCTTGATGAGGAACGTGGTCAGCGCACCGACGATACACAGCGCGCCAACATACATCGGCGCGGCCATCGGGTTCGACTTCATCATCAGCGACACGGCGACCGGCGTGAGGCCGCCGAACACCGCATAGGCGACATTATACGAGAACGAGATGCCCGAGAACCGCACGACCGGCGGGAATGCCTTGACCATCACGAACGGAATCGCGCCGATCACGCCGACGAAAAAGCCCACCACCGCGTACAGCGGCACCAGCGCCGACGTATCGGCGGCAAGCTGCTGGAACATCACGTAGTACGACACCGCGAGCGCCAGGCCGCCGATGAAAATCGTGCGCCCCGCGCCGATCCGGCCGGCGATCGAGCCCGCCATCACGCAGCCGATCGTCAGGCACAGCGTCGCGACGCAATTGGCCAGCAGCGCGGTGGCCGGCGCGATGTGAAACTGCTTCTGCAACAGCGTCGGCGTCATCAGGATTACCACGACGATCGCCGCCGACAGCATCCACGTGAGCAGCATCGACACGATCACGGCGCGGCCGTGATCGCGCAGCACGGCTTTGAGCGGCACTTCCGCGGCGAGCGACTTGCGCTGCTTGAGTTCGGCGAACACCGGCGTCTCGTGCAGCCAGCGGCGCAGATAAACCGAGAACATGCCGAACACGCCGCCGACCAGGAACGGAATGCGCCACGCGTACGCCGCGATGTCCGCCGGCGCGAAATGGCGGTTCACCGCCGAGGCGATCAGCGAGCCGAGCAGGATGCCCGCTGTGAGACCGGCCGTCAGCGTGCCGCACGCGTAGCCGACGTGCCGCTGCGGCACGTGTTCGGAGACGAACACCCATGCGCCCGGCACTTCGCCGCCGACCGCCGCGCCTTGCAGCACGCGGAACACCAGCAGCAGCACCGGCGCCAGCACGCCGATGCTCGCGTAGGTGGGCAGCAGGCCCATCATCAGCGTCGGCACCGACATCAGCAGCACGCTCAGCGTGAACATGCGCTTGCGGCCGAACAGGTCGCCGAAGTGCGCCATGATGATGCCGCCCAACGGCCGCGCCAGATAGCCGGCGGCGAAGATACCGAAGGTCTGCAGCTGGCGCAGCCAGTCCGGCATTTCGGCCGGGAAGAATAGTTGACCGATCGCCGGCGCGAAGAATACGAAGATGATGAAGTCGTAAAACTCCAGAGCCCCGCCCAGCGCGGCGAGGCCGAGCGTTTTGTAATCGCTGCGTCCAAGAGGGCGTGGGGTGGCAGCCTGTGCTCCACCCAGATTTGTTGCTTGCATTGCTATGTCATTGTCTTGAATTGAAAGCCACACGTAGCGCGTGGAATGCGGCGGTCGTCGGGCGAGAAGTGTGGCAAGCGCTGGGTAGAGCACGGGACACCGGCGCGCCGGTCCGGATAGGGCAGGCGTGATGACGACTGAGGCCAAGCCGGGATTTTACAGGATGAAAGCCCTTCGCTTCGCGAAGCGTTTAATTAGATTGGGAAAAGTTCCCTTGAAGCCGTTTTTATTCCGATGTCGGGCCTTTACGCTAGGGGCGCTGTACGTAGTGTGGATGTCTGATGTCGGAACGTGACGCGCGTCCGTCAGAACAGGGCGCCCGGCGTGCAGTTTAGGATTGCTCCTATGGGATGGAAGGGGCACCGCTTTGAGAATCGCGTCCGAGCTATCAGTTGAGAGTCATCCCATGCGTATTGCCATCCTTCAGCGTGACCCCGTGCAGCGCCAGTCGCTCGAGAGGATCGTCATGCATGCCGGCCACACCTGCATGAGTTACGGCGACGGTCTCGCCATGTCGAAAGCGCTTGCTCGTTCCACGGTGGATCTTCTCGTGCTGGATTGGCGGGGCTCGCGCCTGTCCGGCGCCGAAGTGCTGAGGTCGGTGCGCGCAGTGGGCGGCCGCCTGCCGGTCATGTTCGCTTCGGCTGAAACGTCGGAGGAGAGCGTGGTGCGCGCTTTCAGCGGCGGCGCGGACGACTATGTCGGACTGCCTGTGCGCCCGGGCGAGTTTCGCGAGCGCATTACCGCGCTCCTGCGCCGTGCCTATCCGGACCGTTTCAGCGCGGCGAGCTTTGACGTCGGCCCGTACCATTTCGATACCCATCGGCAGATCGTCATGTTGCGCGGGCAGCCGGTCCAGCTATCGGGTACGCAATACCGGCTGGCGTCGCTGTTCTTTTCCAACATCGGCCGCGTGATGTCGCGCGACCATATCTACGCGATGGTGTGGGGCCGCGAATTCCGCGAGTTCACGCGCACGATCGACAGCCACGTGTCGCGCCTGCGTCTTTTGCTCGAAATCGAGCCGCAAAACGACTTCCGCCTGCAACCGGTGTACAAGAGCGGCTACCGGCTGGTGCATTTGCAGCAAGGCGAAGCCGGCGCCGAGGTGAAGGCGGCCTGAGCTGACGGCCGGTGTTGCGGGCTGCTCGTTAGAGCGCAACCAGCCGCAACCGCCGCAACCAGCCGCAACCAGCCGCAACCAGCCGCAACCAGCCGCAACCAGCCGCAACCAGCAACCGCCGCAACCAGCCGCTACCGTACCTCCGCGCCGTTCAGAGCGGCGGCAACGCCGGACGCGTTTCGAGCGCCCGGCGAATCAGCGCTTCCACGGCCAGGCGTTCGTCGCCCGCCAGCGGCAGACGCGGCGGCCGCACCGGTTCCGTGCCGAGCCCGACGATCGCCTCCGCCAGCTTGATGTTCTGCACCAGCTTCGGCGACACGTCGAGCGCGAGCAAGGGCGCGAACCAGCGATAGATCGCGCGGGCTTCTTCGAGCCGGCCGGCTTTGAGCAACTTGTAGATCGCGACCGTCTCGTGCGGAAATGCACACACGAGACCGGCCACCCAGCCATGCGCGCCCATCAGTATCGCTTCCATCGCCAGGTTATCGACGCCGCACAGAATCGCGAAGCGGTCGCCGACCGCGTTGATCAGATCGGTCACGCGCCGCACATCGCCGCATGATTCCTTGATCGCGACGATTTTCTTTTCGTCGGCGATCTCGGCGAACATCTCGGGTGTCATGTCGACGCCGTATGCCAGCGGATTGTTGTAGATCATCAGCGGCAGTGCGCTGGCGTCGGCGACGCTGCGGAAGTGGTGCAGCGTCTCGCGCCGGTCGGACAGATAACGCAGCCCCGGCAGCACCATGAAACCGGCCGCGCCGCGCCGGCTGCCGGCTTCGGCCTGACGGCAGGCGTCGAGCGTGCTGTTTTCGGCGATCGTCAGCAGGACCGGTACGCGGCCGCGCGCCGTGTCGACGGCGATGTCGAGCACTTGCAGCTTTTCGTCCAGAGAGAGCGTCGACGCCTCGCCGAGCGAACCGCACACGATGATGCCGTCCACCCCTGCCTCGATCTGCGCTTCGATATTCTTACCGGTCCACGCGCGGTCTATGCTGAAATCTGCGTTGAATTTGGTGGTGACTGCGGGCAATACGCCTTCCCAGATATGCGCCACGACTGCTCTCCTGAATGTGATGAGTCGAAGCGCAGTGTAAGCAGGGAATTTGCCGTCGTCTTGCGCGATTGCCGCGTGGCGCATGACGATTTCGGCATAGTGACTGTGCGCGCAGGCCTGTCTTGATGAAGCGAGGCGGCTATTTCAGGATGAAACGCGAAGAACGGTGAGGTTGCGTGAGACGTTCGCCCGGGGCGCCTGGTGCTGTCGCCGCTCGTGTGCGATGAGGGTGCCGCCCGCGTCGGTCGCAAGCGCGCGACGCGCCCCAAAACGCGCGAGATGATTATGCCGAAATCGTCACAATCCACGCGCACGTACACCAAGACTGGCCAGCCGCGCATTCTTACCATGGTCGTCATGAAAACCTTGAACATCATCGACTCGCACACCGGCGGTGAACCGACCCGCCTGGTGGTGTCGGGTGGCCCGGATCTCGGCGGCGGCACGCTGGCGCAGCGCCTCGACGTGTTTCGCGCGCATTTCGACGACTGGCGCGCGGGCATCGTCACCGAACCGCGCGGCTCCGATGTCGTGGTCGGCGCGCTGCTGTGCGAGCCGGACGACCCGGCGTGCGCGGCGGGCGTGATCTTCTTCAACAACGTCGGCTACCTCGGCATGTGCGGGCACGGCACGATCGGCCTGGTCGTTTCGCTCGCGCACATGGGACGGATCGGGCCGGGGCGCCATCGGATCGAAACGCCGGTCGGCGTTGTCGAAGCGACGCTCAACGAGGACGGCAGCGTCGCCGTGCGCAACGTGCCGGCTTACCGCTATCGCGAAGGCGTGCAAGTGGACGTGCCGGGCTACGGCATGCTGAGCGGCGATATTGGATGGGGCGGCAACTGGTTTTTCCTCGTCGCGGAACATGGACGCACGCTGGAAGCCGCGCGCATTGGCGAACTGACGGCATTCAGTTCGGCGATTCGCGACGCTTTGATCGCGCAGCGCATTACGGGTGCGGCGGGCGCCTTGATCGACCACATCGAACTCTTCGGGCCCGGCTCGCGCGACGGCATCGACAGCCGCAGCTTCGTGCTGTGTCCGGGCAACGCGTACGATCGCTCGCCGTGCGGCACCGGCACGAGTGCGAAAGTCGCCTGTCTCGCCGCCGACGGCAAATTGGCCGAAGGCGCGGTGTGGCGGCAGGAAAGCATCATCGGCAGCGTGTTCGAGGCGAGCTATCGCCGCGCCGCCGACGGCGTTTCGGTCATCCCGACCATCACCGGCCACGCGCACATCATGGCCGAAGGGCGCCTGTGCTTCGATGAGCGCGATCCGTTCGCATGGGGCATCCGCACGGCATGACAGCGGACGCGGTGATCGTCGGGGCGGGCATTATCGGCGCGGCCTGCGCGGCGGAACTGGCCGCGCTCGGCATGCGGGTCGAGGTGCTGGACGAACAGGGCATCGGCGGCGGCGCGACGGCGGCGGGCATGGGCCATATCGTCGTGATGAACGACTCGCCGGCGGAATTCGCGCTGAGCCGCTACTCGCGCGCGTTGTGGCTGGAACTGGCGCTGCACTTGCGCCCATGCGATGCGTTCGCGCGCTGCGGCACGCTGTGGGTCGCAGCGGACGACGAGGAGTGGCAAGCCGCGCGCGCGATGCAGGCCGCGTTTGCGGCGCAAGGCGTCGCCGCGCAACTGCTCGACGCGGCGGCGTTGCGGACGTGCGAGCCGGCGCTGGCGGGGGCGATGGCGGGCGGCTTGCGGATCGAGCACGACAGCATTGTGTATGCGCCCACGGTCGCGCAGTGGCTGCTGACGCAATCGCCGGGCGCCGCGCATATCCGTGTGCGGCTCGGCCCGCAAGTCGTCGAGCTCGGTGCGCATGGCGTGACGCTGGCCGACGGCGAGCGTGTGAGCGCGGCGCACGTGATCGTCGCCAATGGCCTCGGAGCACAGCGGCTTGCGCCATGGCTGCCGTTGCAGGCGAAGAAGGGCCATCTGCTGATCACCGACCGCTATCCCGCGCTGATTCGTCATCAACTGCTCGAGCTCGGCTACATCAAGAGCGCGCACCATGCGGCCGGCACGTCGGTGGCGTTCAATGCACAGCCGCGGCCTACCGGCCAATTGCTGATCGGCTCGTCGCGCCAGTTCGATACCACCGATCCCGCTGTCGAGATGCCGGTGCTCGCGCAGATGCTGCTACGCGCGGCGCGCTATCTGCCGGTGTTGCCGGCGCTCAATGGCATTCGCGCGTGGACCGGCTTTCGCGCGGCGTCGCCGGATGGTCTGCCGCTAATCGGTCCGGCCGGCGAGCACGCGCCGGGTGTCTGGCTGGCCGTCGGTCATGAGGGGCTGGGCGTGACCACTTCGCTCGCAACCGCGAAGCTGCTCGCCGCGCAAATCACGGGGAGCTCCGCGACGATTCCTGCCGAGCCGTATCTGCCGGCGCGATTGACCAAACGGAACGGTCATGGCTAGCACGCTGATAGGTGGCCGCGTGCGCGTCCGCGTGACGATCGACGATAGAAGCATCGACGTCGAAGCCGGCACGACGGTCGCCGCCGCGCTCGTCATTGCCGGGAAAATCGGCACGCGGACCTCGGTCGGCGGCGAGCCGCGCGCGGCGCTGTGCGGCATGGGCGTGTGCCAGGAGTGCCGCGTCACGATCGGCGGCCGGCAGCACGCGTTGGCGTGCCAGACGCTTTGCCACGACGACCAGACCATTTGCACGGACACGATGGGCATGACGGGTATCACGGACACCGCGAGCACCACGGACACCACGGACACCACGGACACCACGGACACCACGGACACCACGGACACGCGATGAAACAGCACTTCGATATTGTCGTCGTCGGCGCCGGTCCGGCCGGGTTGAATGCCGCGCGCGCGGCGGCCCGCGCGGGCGCATCTGTCGCGGTCCTCGACGACAATCCGCGCGCCGGCGGACAGATCTGGCGACAGGGGCCGGGGATTCCGCCGCCAACACCGCTACGCACGCTGCTCGACGCTTTGCGCATGCAAGGCGGCGTCACGCTGTTGCCTTCGACCCGCGTGATCGCGCCGTTGGGCTCACGCGGTTTGCTGCTCGAATCGGCGAAGCACGGCGGCGTGTGCGTCACCTACGAGCGGCTCATCCTTGCGACTGGCGCACGCGAGCGCCTGCTGCCGTTCGCCGGCTGGACGCTGCCGGGCGTGACCGGCGCAGGCGCGCTGCAGGCGCTCATCAAAGGCGGCATGCCGGTGCACGGCGAACGGATCGTGATTGCCGGCAGCGGTCCTTTGCTGCTCGCCGCGCTAGCCACCGCGCGTGCCGCCGGGGCGCAGGTAGTGGCGGTGGTCGAACAGGCATCGGCGGCGAAGCTCGGGCGTTTCGGCGCTTCATTGCTCGCCGAGCCCGCAAAGCTGTGGCAGGCCGTCCACTTGACGCGCGGCTTCGCGGGCTTGCGTTACTGGACCGGCAGCATCGTGCGGGAGGCGCAGGGTAGCGGCCGCGTCGAGCGCGTAACGATCCGGCGCGGCGAACGCGACGTGACGCTCGATTGCGAGCGCCTCGCGTGCGGTTATGGACTCGTGCCGAATGTCACGCTTGCGCAGGCGCTGGGTTGTGAGATCGGCGTGGCGGGCGAGATCGTCGTCGACAGCGAGCAGCGCACTTCGGTCGACGGCGTGCTGGCCGCCGGCGAATGCACGGGCATCGGCGGCGCGGAGTTGGCGCAGGTGGAAGGCGAGATCGCGGGCCTGGTGGCAAGCGGAGCCGCGCTGCGCGCACAATGTGTCCAACGCGCGCGGTGGCGGCGTTTCGGCCGGCGCGTCGAGTCGGCGTTCGCGTTGCAAGGCGCCACGCGCACCCCGCCCCCCGACGCCACGCTGCTGTGCCGCTGCGAAGACGTGAGCATCGGCGAAGTGCGCGCCTATCCGAACTGGCGCGAGGCCAAGCTGCACACCCGCTGCGGCATGGGCGCGTGCCAGGGAAGAATCTGCGGCGCGGCGGCGAGCCTGTATTTCGGCTGGCAAGCCGCCGCGCCGCGCCCGCCGTTCAGTCCAGCGCAAATCGGCACGTTGATGACGGCGAGCGCCGAGCCGCCGCTGTCCGAATGACGCCGGGGCCGGAGGGCCGTCCGCCAAGGGGACTCCCTTCGGGACGGATATTTTCCCCCGCCGCCTGGCCCTATAATCGACCGCACACGCTAACCGCCCAGATGCATGGATAAGCGGCGCAAACGGCGCAAACGGCGCAAACGGCGCAAAACGGGACACGCACGATGAACACGCTCGCTCATCCGCTCGAAGCTGACGACGCAACGCTGTCCGGCATGCTGTCGCATTTCACGCTGCTCGAGCCGGTGTTCGACGCGATGCCGGACGTCGTGTTCTTCGTCAAGGACGCGCAGGCGCGCTATGCGCTGGTCAATCGAACGCTCGCCTCGCGCTGCGGTTACAAGGAAAAAGCCGCGCTGCTCGGCAAGACCGCCGAGGACGTGTTTCCGCGCCGCTTCGGCCGCATCTACACCGCGCAGGACAAGGCGATCATCAACGTCGGCAACCAGCTAATCGATCAACTGGAACTGCATCTTTATCCGGGGCGCCAGCCCGGCTGGTGTCTGACCTGCAAACAGCCGCTGCGCGACGCGGCCGGCAAGGTGGTCGGCCTTGCCGGCATTTCGCGCGATCTGAAAGCGGACGAGGGCAGTCATCCCGCGTACAGCCGGCTCGCCGCAGTGGTGCAGTCCATCCAGGAAAACTACGTGCAGCCGTTGAATTTGAAACAGCTTGCGGCGATGGCGGATATGTCGGTCGCGCAACTGGAGCGCTACTTTCACAAAGTGTTTCATTTGACGCCGCGTCAGGTGTTGCTGAAAACGCGTCTTGACGCAGCCACCGCGCTGCTAGTTTCGCACGACAAGGTCACCGATGTCGCCGCGCTCTGCGGCTACACCGACCACAGCGCGTTTACGCGGCAATTCAAGGCGACCGTCGGCGTGACGCCGACCGAGTACCGGATGCTGCTGCACGGAACCGCGCGAAGCTGAGTTCGCGCATGGTTCGTCGCAAGCATCACTATTACGTGTACGTCGTCGCCCTGGACGATAAAGTCTGGAACGAGGCGCGCTTTCGCCGCGCGAATCCGGACTACCGGTTCGACAAGCCGTGCGTGTATGTGGGAATGACGGGACTGGACCCGGATCTGAGATTCGACCGGCATAAGGCCGGCATTCAGGCAAACCGCTATGTGCGCGATTACGGCCTGCGCCTCGTGCCCGAGTTGTATGAAGTGTTCAATCCAATGCCTTACCGCGGCGCCCAGGATATGGAAGTGGAGCTGGCGATTGGGCTGCGCGAAGCGGGGTACGGCGTGTGGCAGGCTTAAGAAGACGAAAGATGGACAACCGCGGGGGGCAACCGCAGGGGGCTGCGAATGCGAGCCCTGAGTTCAGGCGCGCGTAGTTACTTCACCCCAAGCCCGCGCAGCACCGCATTGCCCTCAGGCGTCAAACGGATATGCGACGCGCCGGAATCGCCGGATACCGTTTCGATCAAGCCGGCTTCGTGAAGCTGCGGAATCTCGGGTTTCGCGAAGGCGTCGATCGGCGCATGCAGCAACAGCAGCAGCGTGGCCAGTTCGTGGTGGCTCAGCAGGCGGCGCAAAATGGTAGGCCGCCTGGCCGGAGCCGGCGTGCCGTTCGGATCTTGATCGGGCTGGTTCATGGAACGCACCTTGTGCGGGATAGTGTCGGACGGATCATGCGGACGAAGTCTTAAACGTTTCTTAAGACCGCATTGTCCTGTAACACCGTGACACTATGATTGCTCTGGAACAAGTTTCCGAACGTTACGCTTGCCGCTCCTTACCTCATGGCGCGCAGGTTTTGCTGGCCGCCTCGATCCACAGATTGCCGACATGGCGTTTGCCCGCGTAGAAGCGGTAAGTGGTCGCGCCATTGTCGCTGCGCACCTTGACGATATTCGAATCGCCGAAGTCGAGCATCTGGCCCTGCGGGATCGCCGTCGACTTGAACGCGGCGTTGTGGCTGGTCGCCACCTGCGTCAGGCAGGCGACCACGTCGTTGACCGAGCGCTGCGTGGTTTTGTCGGTGACGGGCTCGCCGGCATCCGGGTTCTTCTGAAAGTACGCGCAAGCGCTAAAGAGCAGGGGAACTGACAGCACTACGGCAAACTTCTTCATATCTCTCCTGGCGTTTCGGTCCGGCCCGCTGCTGGCGCGCGGTGCCTGGCCGAAGGCGCCGCCGCGCTGCACCGGACCGCGGATCAACCGCCATTATATCGGTGCAGCGGGCTCGCCCGAGCCGTGCTGCACCGGACGAACCGATCCCGTTGACGCTCTGCTTATGGTTCTTAGGTTGTCAAACAACTGGACCGCTCAAGGCGCCCGCTGGCGCTTCGGCTGGCCGCTTACTTCCGGCGCTGCGCCTGCGCCGCGAGCCGCACGGCCGCGTTGGCCGCGCCATAGCCGTCGTAGCCGCCGCGCCGCTCGACGATTTCGAGGAAAAAGCGCTGGTCGAGCTGTTCGGTATAGGCGTGGAAAAATTCGCCGCCGCGTTCGTCGCGGTCGTACAGGATGTTGTGGGTGCGCAGCGCGTCGAGCGTCTCGTCCGGCAGCGCGTAGCGGGCGGCGAGGTCCTCGTAGTAATTGCGTGGGATGCGCAGCACCGGCACGCCGTCGGCGACGAATTCGGGGATCGCGCTGAAGATGTCGCCGGTGTTGAACGCGACGTGGTTCAGCCCGGAGCCGTGATAGGTGTGCAAGGCCTCCGCCACTGCCGTGTGACGGTCCACCGACGCGTTCAACGCGATGCGCACCGAGCCGTCGCGGCTGCGCAGCGCGCGGCTGCGCACCAGCCCGTAAGGATCGGGCACCAGCACGCCGGGCTCGGCTTCGAAACCGAAGGCGGTTCTCAGAAACAGCACCCACGTATCCAGCGAATTCGCCGGCACCGACAGGCAGACATGGTCGATGCGAGTGAGCGGACCCACTTCGCTTGGACCGTTGACGTCGGTGAGGATGAAATCGGCCTCGAACAGCGTGGGCTGGTCCGGCGCTTCGTCGACGAAATAATTCAGGCTGCCGTCGGGCGCCTGCACGGCGGGCAACACGCGCTCGTTCGGACCGATCTGGCCGGAGAACGGCGCGTAGCCGAAACCGGCGGCGCGCTCGAATGCCTGGTTCGCATCGTCAACGCGAAAGGCCGACGCGCACAGCGACAAACCATGCTGCTGGAAGAACGCGTTGGCGAACGAATCGGGTTCGGCGTTCAGCACGATCGACGCCGCGCCGTGCTGATACAGCGTCACGTCTTTCGAGCGATGCTGGCCGGCCTGGCGAAAGCGCAGCCTGCCGAGCCAGTCGACGAGTTGCGCGCGGGTCGTGTGGTCGACGGCGAATTCGAGGAACTGATAGCCGACGTGCGCGGGCGCGGCGGGCGGCTGATAAAGCTGCCCGACCGGCTGCTGCGTGGATTCGAGCAGCGCGCGGGTTTGCTCCTCGAGGAACAGCAGCGAACGGTGACCGTCCGCAGCGGTGATGTTGGTCGGCGCGGCGCGAAAGCCGTCGTTGAAAATTTCGAGCGAAAGCGGTCCCTGATAGCCGGTTTTGACGACCTGCGCGGTAAAGCCAGCCACGTCGAAGTCGCCCTGGCCCGGAAAGCAGCGGTAGTGGCGGCTCCATTCGAGCACGTCCATGGCCAGCTTCGGCGCGTCGGCGATCTGCACGAAAGCGATGCGCTCGCCCGGGATGCCGGCGATCGCGTCCACCGAATCGTTCAGCGACAGCGTATGAAAGCTGTCGAGCACGAGCCCGAGATTCGGATGATCGACCGCGTCGACGAGTTTCCACGCATGCCGGTAGGTCTTCACATGCTTGCCCCATGCGAGCGCTTCATAACCGGCGATCACGCCGGCTGCTTCGGCCGCGCGGGCCAGCGCGCCGAGCTGATCGATCATCAGCGCGTCGTCGCAAATGGTGTCGGGCGAGACGTTGCTGCACACCAGAATGCGCTCCGTGCCGAGCTCATGCATCACCTCGAACTTGCGCTTCGCACGATCGAGGTTGCGCGCGAGGCGCTCCGCGCTCACGCCGTCGAAATCGCGGAACGGCTGGAACAGCATGATTTTCAGGCCGAGATCGTCGGCGATGCGCCGCACGTCGGCCGGCGAGCCGTCGAAATACAGCAGGTCGTTCTCGAAGATCTCGACGCCTTCGAAGCCCGCCGCCCGAATCGCGGTCAGCTTCTCGACAAGGGTCCCGCTGATCGACACGGTGGCAATCGAACGTTGCATGAACGGCTCCTGCAAAAACGGTGAAACGGCTACTGAAGAGGGCGCGGACCGGCGGCTGCGTCGATGCCCGCGTGCCTTGGCGGCGATCATGTTGCGATGCGAAAAATGGTCTATTTCGTTACCTTAAACCAGCATGGCGCAGGCCGAAATGGCCCACGTCAGCGCAAGTTTCGGCAAGTCTATACAAACTAACTAGATCGTACAAATGCGTACAAACCCCGAATGACGGCTGCGGAGAATGGGTGCACACTGCCCTCACGTTGTAAAAAGGCGGCGCGTGTCGTGGTCCGCTTTGTGCCTTGCTTTGTGCCTTACTTCGCAGGAGTGGTTGTCATGAGTTTTGCATCGGTACTGGTCCTGAACGGGCCGAATCTCAATCTGCTGGGCACGCGCGAGCCGGCCATCTACGGCTCGGAAACACTCGACGACGTCGCGAGACTCTGCCGCGACGCGGGCGAGCGGCTCGACCTGTCGGTCGACTTCTGCCAGTCGAACGCCGAGCATCAGCTGATCGACTGGCTCCACGCGGCGCGCACCAAGGTCGACGGCATCGTGATCAATCCGGCGGCTTACACGCACACGTCGGTGGCGATCGCCGACGCGCTCAGCGCGATCGAAAAGCCCGTGATCGAAGTGCATATTTCAAACGTGCATCGGCGTGAGGCGTTCCGGCATCACTCGTTCGTATCGGCGGTGGCCGAGGCAGTGATCATCGGCTGCGGCACGCAAGGCTATGTGCTCGCTCTGGAACGGATGGCGACCATCCTTAAGAATAGGGCGGCCAAATGAATACGAAGTCGAATACGAAGTCCTATCTGGTCGGCCTGATCGGTTCGGGCATCGGCGGCTCGCTGAGCCCTGCGATGCATGAGGAGGAGGGCAGCCGGCTCGGCCTGCACTATGTCTACCGGCGCATCGATCTGGAAGCCTTGAAGCTCGACGCCGGCGCGCTGTCCGATCTGCTGGTTGCGGCCGAGCGCATGGGTTTTAACGGCCTGAACATTACGTACCCGTGCAAGCAGAGCGTCATTGCGCTGCTCGACGCACTGTCCGACGACGCGCGCGCGCTCGGCGCGGTCAACACGGTCTTGTTCAAAGACGGCAAACGCATCGGCCACAACACGGACTGGTCCGGTTTCGCCCGCGCGTTTCAGCGCGGTTTGCCGGATGTGTCGCTCGAGCGCGTCGTGCAGCTGGGCGCGGGCGGCGCCGGCGCGGCGGTCGCCCATGCCGCGCTGACGATGGGCGCGAAAACGCTCACGCTGTTCGATGTGGATGCCACGCGCGCCTCCTCGCTCGCCGCGGAATTGCAAAAGCGCTTCCCCGCGACGACGGTGAACGCCGGCGGCTCGCTTGCCGAGTCGCTCAAAGCCGCCACTGGCCTGATTCACGCAACGCCCACCGGGATGGCGAAATTGCCCGGTTTGCCGTTGCCGGTCGAATTGCTGCACCGCGACTTGTGGGTGGCCGATGTCGTCTATTTCCCGATTCGCACCGCGTTGTTGCAGGCGGCCGAAGAGATCGGCTGCCGCACGCTGAGCGGCGGCGGCATGGCGGTTTATCAGGCCGTCGACGCAATGCGCATCTTCACCGGACTGGAACCGGATGCCGAGCGCGTGTACACGCATTTCCAGTCGTTGCTGGAACGCTAGTTCAGCAGCACGCAACTGACGCACGAGCACCACACGAGCAGATTAGAGACAGAGAGACCCGGAGACGACATGCCACAACCCATCCATTCCAATCCCGCCGACGCGACGCTGCCGGCAAATGCCGCGGCCAGCGCGACGCACCGTTCGAAAGCCCGCTTTCAGATTCTCACGCTGCTCGCGGTCGGCACCATGATCAACTATCTGGACCGCACGGTGCTCGGCATCGCGGCGCCGCAATTGACCAAGGAGCTCGGCATCAATGCCGCGCTGATGGGGCTGTTGTTCTCCGTGTTCTCGTGGAGCTATGTGGCCTCGCAGATTCCGGGCGGACTGTTTCTCGACCGCTTCGGCAGCAAGCTCACGTATTTTCTGTCGATGACGTTGTGGTCGCTGTGCACGCTCGCGCAAGGGCTCGTGCATGGCATCGGCGCGCTGTTCGCGTTCCGGCTCGGTCTCGGCGTGTCGGAAGCGCCGTGTTTTCCGACCAATAGCCGGGTGGTGGCGACGTGGTTTCCGCAGAGCGAACGCGCGATGGCAACCGGCACCTACACCGTCGGCGAATATATCGGCCTCGCGTTTTTCAGCCCGCTCCTGTTCGCGCTGATGGGCGCGTTCGGCTGGCGTTCGCTGTTCTATGTGGTGGGCGGCGTAGGCATCGCGTTCGGTTTCGTCTGGTGGGCGTTCTATCGCGAGCCGCGCGATCATCCGTCGGCCAATCAGGCGGAACTGGACTATATCGAAGCGGGTGGCGGCTTGACGCATCGGAAGAAGGAGGCTGACGCGTCCAAGGCTTCCGCAGCTACGGCCGGGAGCGGTTTCGAATGGCGCACCATTGGCCGCCTGCTCAAGCACCGTCAGCTGACCGGCATCTGTCTCGGCCAGTTCGCCGGCAACTCGACGCTGGTGTTCTTCCTCACCTGGTTTCCGACCTACCTCGCCACGGAGCGCCACATGGCGTGGCTGAAGATCGGCTTCTTCGCGATCATGCCGTTCATTGCCGCGTCGATCGGCGTGATGTTCGGCGGCATCTTTTCCGACTGGCTCCTGCGGCGCGGCAAGTCGGCGAACGTGGCGCGCAAGCTGCCGATCATCGCCGGCCTGCTGCTCGCCTCGACGATCATTCTCGCTAACTATGTCGAGAGCAACGTGGCGGTGATCGCGATTCTGTCGGTGGCGTTTTTCGCGCAGGGCATGGCGGCGCTCGGCTGGACGCTGGTGTCGGACATCGCGCCCGACGGCCTGCTCGGCGTGACTGGCGGCATCTTCAACTTTGCGGCCAATCTGGCCGGCATCGTGACGCCGCTGGTGGTGGGGTTCATCGTCGCGGCAACCGGCTCGTTTGTCGGCGCGCTGGTGTTCATCGGCGCAGTCGCGTTGATCGGCGCGCTGTCGTACATCTTCATCGTCGGCGATATCAAGCGGATTGTGCTTGTGGATTGAGCGGCGCCTGATGCGCTGAAAGCCGCTGCGAAAACCGCGGTGGGGAAGCCGCGGTGGGGATGCCGCGGTGAAAACGAAAGGGACGTGGATGGCCGCGTCCCTTTTTTCTATTTCAGCCTTCCTTGCGTACGAAGCGCAGCACGGCGTCGACGATCATCGCGCGATGCCGCGCGCGCAAGCGCGGATGCGACGGATCGCGGCCGAACGCCGTACCGAAGGTATGGCGATTGCCGATGCGGTGAAAGCACAGCGAGCTGATCAGCAGATGCAGGTCGATCGCATCGACGTCGCTGCGAAACTGTCCCGCCGCGATGCCGCGCTGGAGCAGATCCTCGATCGTATGAATGACCGAGGCGTTGCGGCTTTTGAAGGTCTTCACCTGCTCGACGTACTTCGCGCCGTGAATATTTTCGATCGTGATGAGACGCACGAAATCGCGCTGGCGGTCGTGATAGTCGAACGTGAATTCCACCAGCGCGCGCATGCCCTCGACCGGATCGAGTTCGCTGATATGCAGATCCTGTTCGAGCGTGCGAATGTCGCCGTACACCTTTTCCAGCACCGCCTGATACAACCCTTCCTTGCTGCCGAAGTAGTAGTACAGCATGCGCTTGGTGGTGTTGGTGCGTTCCGCGATAGCGTCGACGCGCGCGCCCGTGAGCCCCATCGCCGAGAACTCCTGGGTCGCGACGTCGAGGATGTTGCGCTTCGTCTGTTCGGGATCGTACTTGCGCCGGGCGTCGCTACGTCGGGCGTCGCTACGCCGGGCGTCGGACGGGATGCCGTTGGTATCAGGCTCGGCGGCCTTGCTTCCCTTTTTCATTGTGTATTCGAGCGGCAGTGACGGCGCATTCTAGCATGGCGAAATGGCCGTCCGGAGCGGGTTCCGGGCATAAGCGGCGGCGTATCGGACGGCATCACGGCGCGGCACGCGGGGCGCGGCGCCGGGCGGCGAGCGCGTCGCGCGTTTGCATCGTGGTGTAGGTCAGCTGCGCGGCGGCCAGACCGAGCGCGCCGTACGCGGGCGTCAGCCCGAACCTTGCGAACGCTTCGGGCACCGGCCGTTCGCCGGAGATCGCCGCCGCCAGCAATTCGCCGGAGACAGTGGTCGGCGCCATCCCATGACCGCCGAAGCCGACCGCGTACCAGACGCCGTCGGCGCTGCGGCCGATTTGCGGCATTTTGTGCCGCGCGTAGCTCATCAGGCCGCCCCATGCGTACTCGATACGCACGTCGCGCAACTGTGGATAGACCTTTAGCAGATCGCGCCGCAGCAGGCGCGCGATGATCTCCGGCGCGCGGTCGCGCACCGAGATGCGGCCGCCCCACAGGATGCGCGTATCGGGCAGCGGGCGGTAATAGTCGAAGGCGAAGCGCGTGTCGTAGACGGCGGCTGAGGTGTCGAGCGCGTTTTTCAGGCGCGCGCCGAGCGGTTCGGTGGTCATCACGTAGGTGGCGATCGGCAGCACCGCGCGCTCGACCCTGGCGTACACGTTGCGCGCATAGCCGCCGCCCGCCATCACGACGTGGCGCGCTTCGATCGCGCCGTGCGGCGTGTGCACGACAAAGCCGGCGCCCTCGCGCTGCAAGCGCAAGACCGATGATTTCTCGTAGATCCGCACGCCTGCGCCGGCCGCCGCCCCGGCGACGCCGAGTACGTATTTCAGCGGATGAAAATGGAACGCGTTGCGCTCGAACAGACCGCCGTGATAACGGCTCGTCTTCAGTTGCTCTGCAAGCCGCGCGGCTGGCACGGGCTCCCATTCGACGCCGAACGATTCCTGCATCAGGCGCCGCTGCGTTTCGAGCCGCGCGGGTTCGTCGAACCAGTTGGCGAGGATCACGCCGGCATCAGTCGCGTCGCAGTCGATGCCGTAGCGCCGAATGCGCCGGCGCATCAGATCGACGGCTTCGGTGGTCAGCGTATAGAGTTCGCGGGCGCGGGCCGGGCCCAGGGTTTTCAGCAGATCGGCGCAATCGAGGCTGTAGCCGCCGAACACGAATCCGCCGTTGCGCCCCGATGCGCCGAAGCCCACTCGCTCGGCCTCGAGCACGACCACCTCGGTGACGCCGCGCTCGGCGAGCCCCAGCGCGGTCGACAAACCCGCCAGCCCGCCGCCGATGATGCACACGTTGGCGCTGCAGCGGCCGGACAGCGGAGCATGTTCAGGGCGGGTGACGGTGGCTTCGTAAAAGTTTTGCATGCAGCTAGGTTAGCGGCAATCTCACGCACGCGTCCAGCCTTTACGCGCGGATAGAAGCAGCGCGCTGCAGGGATAAAACCATCGGCAAAACAAAGGCCGGCATCCGCATCCTGCGAATGCCGGCCCGCAGGACCGCTTTATCCACGCATTGTCCAGTTACTTGCCCCAGCGCAACACCAGCGGATCGAGCCGGCGCGCGACCTTCAGCAAGCCTTCACGCGTGGCCGGATGCATCGGCGGCAATGGATGGCGCACCGCGTCCGAGCGGATCACGCCGCCTTCCTTCATCAACGCCTTGCACGACGCGAGACCGCCCTGGCGGTTCTCGTAGTTGATGAGCGGCAGCCATTGCTGATAATGCGCGGCGGCCGCTTCGGCATCGCCCGCGGCGTAGGCGTCGACGATCAGGCGGATGCCGTCGGCGTAGCCGCCGCCGGTCATCGAACCGGTTGCGCCCGCATCGAGATCGGCCATCAAGGTGATCGCTTCTTCACCGTCCCACGGACCGGCAATCGCATCGCCGCCCAACTCGATCAGCTCGCGCAGCTTGTTCGCCGCTTGCGGCACTTCGATCTTGAAGTACGACACGTTGTGCAGCTCGCGCGCCAGCCGGGCGAGGAACGGTGCGGAGAGCGCCGTGCCGCTGACCGGCGCGTCCTGGATCATGATCGGAATCCCGATCGCGTCGGATACCACGCGATAGAACTCATAAATGCCGCGCTCGCCGATCCGGATCGTCGCGCCGTGATACGGCGGCATGATCATCACCATCGCGGCGCCGGCCACCTGTGCGCTGCGGCTGCGTTCGGCGCAGAGGTGCGAGCTGAAATGCGTGGTCGTGACGATCACCGGCACGCGGCCCGCGACATGTTCGAGCACCACGTGCATCAGCGTGTTGCGTTCGTCATCGGAGAGCGCGAACTGCTCGGAGAAATTCGCCAGAATGCACAGGCCGTTGGAGCCCGCGTCGATCATGAAATCGATGCAGCGTTTCTGGCCTTCGAGGTCGAGACGGCCGGCCTCGTCGAAGATGGTCGGCGCGACGGGGAACACGCCGCGGAAGGGGGCTTTGCTGGATGCGTTTGTCATGGTGGCCGGTGTGAGCGAAGGTGGTGAAGTGACGACCGTAAAGCGACGACTGTGCAGCGAGGGCGTTTTGAATGTCTCCGGCGTCGACTATACGGCGGGCATCGCCAGGCTGTATATTGAATTGTTTCCATCTTGTGATCGCTTTTGCGACTTACCCCGTTGCCCCATTGTTGTTTGTCCGAAGCGCACCGATTCCATGAAAGACACCCTGAACGTATTGCTGTCGAGATTACGTATGAAACAGCTGCAATTGCTGATCGCGCTCGACGACCGCAAGTCCCTGCACCAGGCCGCCGGCGCGATGTCGATGACGCAATCGGCCGCCAGCAAGGCGCTGCAGGAGCTGGAATCGATGCTGGAGGCGCCGCTCTTCGAGCGCTCGAAGAACGGCATGATCCCGAATCAGCTCGGTCATTGCGTGATCCGCTACGCGCGGCTCGTGGCGACGGACCTCGCTTCGCTGTGTCAGGACGTCGCCGAAATACGCTCAGGGCGTGGCGGCCGTCTGGCGATCGGCGCGATCATGGGCGCGATTCCCGAGCGGGTCGTGCCGGCGTTGAACGAATTGCATGCCGGGCAGCCGGGTCTGTCGATCGAGGTGGTGGAAGATACGAGTGCGCGGATGCTGCTGCAACTCGACGAAGGCCGGCTCGATCTGGTGATCGGCCGTGCTGCGGTCGCCGCCGATCCGTCGAAATATCACTATCGGCCGCTCGGCGACGAGCCGTTATCGGTGGTGGTCGGCTATGGCCATCCGGCGTTGCCGAAGAAGGAAGTGAACTTGCGCGATCTGGCCGGACACCGTTGGGTGATGTATCCGTCGCATATGCCGCTGCACGCGTTGCTCGAACGGGAGATGGATCTGGCTGGACTCGACATGCCGGAAAACCCGATTTCAACCGCTTCCACGTTTGTGACGGTCGCATTACTGCAAAGCAGTCCCGATCTGGTCTCGCTTTTACCCACGGGTATCGCCGAAATGTTCGTCCGGCAAAAAATGTTGCGCACGGTGCCGGTCAAACTGAAGTCGCCTTCGCAGACCTTCGGCATTGTGACGCGCAAGGGCGGCGTGCTCTCGCCGGCGGCCGAGCAGTTTATCCAGTTGTTGCGTGGACAGAAAGTAGCGGAAGCAGTGCACAAAAAGTAGCGGAAGCAGTGCACAAAACCGCCTGAAACAGCGGTTTTTCGGCACGTGAAACTGAAAGACCCTCAATATCGCATCGCGATTTGTGCTCCGCCACGCGTTGCAAAAAAGGTGTTGCAGCCACGACACTCTCGGGTAAACCGAACCAGATGCGCACATCGGTTCCGCGCTAAACTGATTCAAAGGTGCGCCTGATTTTGCTGTGTGGCGCCCGCCTCGGAGAGTAGCCATGAATCGGCCACTGGTTCGGTTTCCGCTTCGCGCGACGGGTAGGGCACCCGTGTGGAAGTGGCTCAAATGGGGGCTGGCAGCGGCATTTTTGCTTGCGCTGGCGTTCGCTGCGCGCTTTTGCCAGGTCGAAATCGAGACCTCGCGATTGCAGGCGCGCTATCTATCCGAACTGACGAGCGAGGTCGGCTTCTCCGTCGCCGACGGTCCAAGTCATTCCATCCGCTTTCCCTTAGCCGATCACGGTCCTTACGACAGCCGCCTTGGCTACGCTTTGCTGCCGTCGTTCCAGCAGCGCCTCCTCGAACGCGGATTTGAAATCCGTTCGCAGACGCGCGATTCCGAGCGGATGTTGTCGCTGGCGGATTACGGCCTGTTTCTGCCTTACGCCGAAAAAGATCAGGCCGGGCTGCAACTCTTCGATGGCACCGGCACGCCACTCTTTGGTGCACAGTTTCCCGGCAACGTGTATGACGACTTCGACGCGATTCCGCCGCTTGTCGTGAGCTCGCTGCTTTTTATCGAAGACCGTTATCTGCTCGACCCGAGTCAGCCGAACCGCAACCCGGCAATCGACTGGGGACGTTTTAGCCGCGCGCTGGCCGACCAGGGCGCACGCGTGTTCAACCATCATCAGTCAACGCCCGGCGGCAGCACGCTCGCAACGCAGATTGAGAAGTTCCGTCACTCGGCCGGCGGCCGCACGGCAACGCCGCCAGAAAAATTGCGGCAAATCGCGTCGGCCTCGGTGCGCGCCTATCTGAACGGCCCGCAGACGATGCCCGTGCGCCAGCAGATCGTCGTGCACTATCTGAACTCGGTGCCGCTTGCCGCGCAACCGGGCATCGGCGAAATCAACGGGATCGGCGACGGCCTTGCCGCGTGGTACGGACGCGATTTCAACGACGTGAACCGCATCCTCAAAGCGCCGCCGACGCCGGATAATCTCGCCGGGCAAGGCATCGCTTTCCGGCAGGTGCTGTCGCTGATGATCGCGCAACGTGCGCCGTCGTATTTCCTGACTCACGGCTATGCCGAACTTCAACGTCTGACGGATAGTTATTTGCGCCTGCTGGCGAGCAACGGCATCATCCCAATCCCGCTGCGCGACGCCGCGCTGTCCGCGCAAGTGGAATTGCACCACGCGTCCAGAACGCAGAACGCGGACTCGTTCGTGTCGCGCAAGGCCGTGACGTCGATGCGCTCGCATCTATTGACCGCGCTCGGCGTCCCGAGCTTCTATGAACTCGACCGGCTCGATCTGCAGGCAACGGGTACGCTCAACAATGCTGTGCAGCAGGCGGTCAGCGAACGGCTCGCCGCCGCGGCGACCCGCGACGGCGCCAAGGCCGCCGGCCTGGTGGGATACGAAATGCTGCGCGCGTCGGACGATCCGTCGAGAATCGCCTATAGCTTCACGCTGTTCGAACGGCGCGACGGCGCGAACCTCGTGCGGGTGCAAACCGACAGCGTCAATCAGCCGTTCGATATCAATTCCGGCGCACGTCTGAATCTCGGTTCCACCGCGAAACTGCGCACTCTCGTGACGTATTTGCAGATCGTCTCCGAGCTGCATGCGCGTTATGCACCGCTGAGCATAGCGGAGCTGAAAGCAGTCAAACCCGATCCGAACGACAGACTGACGCGCTGGGCGATCGATTACCTTTCGCATACCTCGGACCGCTCGTTGCAGGCGATGCTCGATGCGGCCGTTGAACGCAAATATTCGGCGAGTCCTGGCGAAACGTTCTACACCGGCGGCGGCGCGCAGACCTTCAACAATTTCGAAGCCGATGACAACGGCCGCATCCTGACCGTACACCAGGCGTTCCAGCATTCGGTGAATCTGGTGTTCGTGCGCCTGATGCGCGATATCGTGCACTACGAGATGGTTCAGACCACCGGAGCGTCGTCACAATGGCTCGGCGATCCGGCGGCGCGCAAGATGTATCTGACGCGTTTCGCGGATCAGGAAAGCCGCGTGTACATGAATCGTTTCTACACGAAGTATCACGGCAAAACGCCCGATCAGACGCTGGCGTTGTTGCTGCTCGGCGTGCGTAAATCGCCGCCTAAAGTGGCGACGGTATTGCGCAGCGTCGCGCCGGATGAATCCAACGCGTGGTTCAACGCGAAGATGCGTGCCGCGTTGAAGAACACGCCGGCCGCTTCCATGCTGGACGACGAGGACCTCGCGAATCTTTACGACAAGTACGCGATCGACCGCTTCAACCTGAACGACCGTGGGTACATTTCGAGCGTCCATCCGCTCGAACTGTGGACCGTCAACTATCTGCGCGAGCATCCCGACGCGACGCTCGGCCAGATGCAGAACGCGAGCCGCGACGTGCGTCTTTCCACGTACTCGTGGCTCTTCAAGACGCGCTATCACGCGACCCAGGATCGTCGCATCAAGCGGATAGTCGAACAGCGCGCGTTCGATGCGATCGGCAAATCATGGCAGGCGCTCGGCTATCCGTTCGCGACACTCACGCCGTCGTATGCGGCGGCGATCGGCGCGTCGGGCGACCGGCCGGCCGCACTTGCGCAACTGATCGGCGTGATCGCCAACGGCGGCAACAAGGTGCCGACCGAAAGCCTCACGCAACTCGACTTCGCGAAAGACACGCCGTACGAAACGCACTTCGAGCGCGCGGCCGTGGCGCCGCAACAGCAGCTGTCGCCGGAAATTACCGGCGTGGTGAGAGGGCTGCTGCGCGACGTCGTGACGGGCGGCACAGGCAGGCGCCTCGCGCAGGGCATGACCTTTCCCAATGGCCAGACATTCGAGGTGTACGGCAAGACCGGCACCGGCGATCAGCGCTTTAACGTGTTCGCCAAAGGCGCACGTTTGATCGAGTCGCGCAAGGTGAACCGCAGCGCAACCTTTGTGTTCGTGATGGGGGACCGCTTTTACGGCACGCTGACCGCGTGGGTGCATGAACCTTATGCGGCGCGTTACGAGTTCACAAGCGCGCTCTCGGTACAGTTGCTGAAGTCGCTCGCGCCGGTGCTGCAGCCATTGCTGGACGAGCAGCCCACGAAAACCGCCGCCGCGACGAAGGTAATCACACAATGAGCACGCAATGAGCACGCAATGAGCGTGTGATGGTTGCCTGACCTTTGCCCGACCTAGTAGTCGGCGTCCAGCGCCGGCTTCAGAAACAGCTCATGCACCGGCGCGAAGTGCGCGTAGAGCGGCAGAATCGCGCCGCCCATTGCGCGCGCATCCGCGCCGATGGTGCCTTCCAGCAGTTGCGGACGCACCATGCCTTCCCACTCGAAACCATCGAGCACACGCTCGGTACGGCGGATGATTTCGCGCACCAGTTGCCGGTCGAGTTCGCCGTCGACCACTACCGCTTCCAGGTCGAGCAGCGCCGCGGCATTGGTCAGCGCGTTGGCGATCGCCGGGCAAGCGGTGTCGAGCCACTGCTCGGTCTGCCGCCACAACTCCGGCGACAGCGCGCGATGGTCGTGCGCCGCGGCCGGCGGCGCCCCCGCATCGCTTAACAACTGTTCGAGCACGAAGCCGGATGCCGCGTGCAGCAATTGCCGGGCAGGCTTGCGCGCAGTGCCGTCCCGAAGCGGAATCGAACCGACGGCCCCGGCGTTGTCATGCGGTCCGCCGTGCAAACGGCCGTCGATCACCAGCCCGCCGCCGATAAACGTGCCGACGAACAGGTACAGAAAATGGTGAATCCCGCGGCCCTGGCCCATCACGAGTTCGGCGGCGCAGGCGGCGGTGGTGTCTTTGGCGAACTCGACGGGCAAGCCCGTCATCGTTGCGACGCGGCTGCGCAAGTCGATCTCGTTCCAGGCTTCCAGCGCGTCGGGCGGCGCGCCGAGAAAGTCGCGCCAGCCGCCGAGCCACAGCGGCGCGGCCACGCCTACGCCGACCACCTTGTTCGCTTTCGCGCCGAGCGCCTGGTTCACGCGCGCCAGTTTGCTTTCGAGCGCGGGGAACAGTGTGCGCGGATCGGGATAGGCATACTCGAATACATCGCGGCACACCACGTGGCCCGCGAAATCCATCGCCAGCACGTCGAGACTGCGGCGCCCCACCTTGATGCCGATGGTGTAGGCCCCTTCGGCATGCAACGCGATCGGCACCGACGGCTGACCGATCCTGCCGCGCACGCGCGCCTGCTTCTCGAGCAGGCCGTCTTCTATCAGGCGCTCGACGATCATCGAAACCGTCTGCATCGACAGGCGCGTGAGGCGGCCCACGTCGGCTTTGGGCAGCGGTCCGTGCAAACGGATCGCCTGCAACACGATCCGCTCGTTGAACTGCCGCATGCCGACCTGGTTCGAGCCGACCGTGCGTTTGAGGGGGGAGCGGGGGCCGGTGGTTTCCATCGTCGGGTGCCGCGGCTCAGCAGGATGCGGGCATCATGCAATCGCCTTGACGTCCGCTTTCTTCGCGCCCGTCATGATCGCGACAGCCTCCGACATGTGCACGTCCCTGGTCTTGACGAGCGCTGCGCGCTGGCCGAGCCGCTGAATATGAATGCGGTCGGCGACTTCGAAGACGTGCGGCATGTTGTGGCTGATCAGGATCACTGGCAGACCGCGGTCGCGCACGCGCCGGATCAGTTCGAGCACCATGTTGCCTTCCTTCACGCCGAGCGCGGCGGTGGGCTCGTCGAGAATCACCACGTGCCGTGCAAATGCCGCGCTGCGCGCCACGGCCACGCCTTGACGCTGGCCGCCGGAGAGCGTTTCAACGGCCTGGCGCATCGAACGGATGCCGATCTGCAGGTCCTTCATTGCCGCGGTCGCTTCCTCTAGCATGCGGCGCTTGTCGATCATCTTGAAGAGCGAACCGCGCCAGCCCGGCTTGAGCAGCTCGCGGGCAAGGAACAGGTTTTCGGCGATGCTCATCGCCGGCGCCACCGCGAGTTCCTGATACACGGTTTCGATGCCTTGAGCGCGCGCGTCCAGCGGACTGCGGAATTTGACGGGCTTGCCGTCGAGCCGAATCTCGCCTTCATCGGGCACCAAGGCGCCGGAAAGGGCCTTGATCAACGACGACTTGCCCGCGCCGTTGTCGCCGATCACGGCGAGAATCTCGCCGGGCAGCAATTCGAAATCGCAACCGTCGAGCGCGGTGACGTGGCCGTAGCGTTTGACGAGTCCGCGCGCCTGCAAGACGGGCATCGCGGCGGAAGCGGAAGTAGGTGTCGACATGACTGGCTCCTGTCGGCCTGAGTTAGCGCTTTAGCGCTTACTCAGGCCCCATGCAAGGTAATTGCGGTCGGCCTGAGTTAGCGCTTTAGCGCTTACTCAGGCCCCATGCAAGGTAATTGCGGTCGGCCTGAGTTAGCGCTTTAGCACTTACTCAGGCCCCATGCAAGATAGTTGCGGTTGGGTGATCAACCGCGCCGATGAGAGAGTTTGTCCGCGGCGACCGCGAGAATCACCAGCATGCCGGTGATCAACACCTGGTAGACCGAAGAGACGCCGATCAGCGTCAAGCCGTTGCGAAACACGCCGACAATCAGCGCGCCGAGCAGCGTGCCGACAATGGAGCCGCGTCCGCCGAACAGACTCGTGCCGCCCAGCACCACCGCGGTGATGCTGTCGAGATTCTCGGTTTGCCCGGCCTGCGGATCGCCGACGCCGGTGCGCGACACCGACAGCAGCGCGGCGATGCCGTAGATCGCGCCGGCCAGCGAGTACACCGTAAGCAGGATCTTCTGCGACGAGAGGCCCATCAGACGCGCGGCTTCGGCGTTGTTGCCGAGTGCGTACAAATGCCGGCCTGGGACCGTGTCGCGCAACACGAACCACGTCGCCAGATACATCAGCAGCGTGAGCACGGTGCCGTACGTGACGTCGGCGGGGCCGAGCTTGAAGGTGTTGCCGAAGAACATGATCGCATCCGGCAGGTTCGATACGCTCTCCGCGTTCGAATAGATCTGTGTGAGCGCGAAGGCGATGTTCAGCGTACCCAGCGTGACGATGAACGCGGGCAGTTTGATGCGCGTGATCAGCACGCCGTTGAGCGCGCCGAACAGCGTGCTCGCGGCGATGCCGCACAGAATCGCGAGCACCGGCGGCACGCCGAGCGTGACCGCGAATTTGGTCATGATGATCGAGCCGAACGCCATCACCATCCCGCATGACAGGTCGATGCCCCCGGTGAGCACGATCAGCGTCTGGCCGATCGCGATGACGGCGACCACCATTGTCTGCTGCAGGATCAGCGACAGGTTCTGGAACGACAGGAAGCGGCTGCTCTGCGAGATGAAAAAGGCGCAGGCAAGCACCAGTGCGATCAGCGGGCCGATTTCGGCGAGCGACGGCAAACGGTCGGTGAAGTGGCGCGTGTGGCTGACCGGCGCGGAGGGAGTCGACATGATGGGTGTCCTCGCTGCATGAGCGTGGCTGACAGGCCACGCGGCAAGTCTGGTGGCGGCCCAGCGGAGTGGGCCGCCGAACTGTGTTGCGTTACTTGTTGCCCCAGCAGTTGTCGAGGCCGAACTTCGCGTCCTTGCTGTCGACGCCGGACATCGGCTTATCGGTGATGAGCGTCACGCCGGTGTCCTGATAGCCGGAGACTTTCTTGCCGGTCTTCGCGTACTCGACGCCGGCCGTCACGCCGAGCGAGGCCATCTTCAGCGGATACTGCTGCGAGGTCGCGGCGATCGCGCCGGCCTTCACGTTGCGCACGCCTTCGCAGCCGCCGTCGATCGAGACGATCATCACGCTCTTGTCCTTGCCCGCAGCTTTGAGCGCACGATAAGCGCCGGCGGCGGCAGGTTCGTTGATCGTGTAGACCACGTTGATGTCGGGCGACTTCTGCAGGCAGTTTTCCATCGCCGTCTGACCCTTCGACTGATCGCCGCGTGTGTCCTGGCTGCAGACCACCGAGGGATCGCCTTCCTTCACGCCGAAGCCTTGCAGAAAGCCGTTATGGCGCAGCACGCCGACCGATACGCCGGGCGCGAGATCGAGGGTGGCGATCCTGGCGGGCTTGCCGTTCAGCGCGGCCTTTGCGTATTGACCGATCAGCACGCCGGCTTTGAAGTTGTCGGTGGCGAAGAGGGCGTCGGTGGCATCTTGCGGATCGGTGGGCGTGTCGAGCGCGACCACCATCACGCCGGCGGCGCGCGCTTTCTTGATGCTCGGCACGATGGCCTTGGTATCGCTCGGCGTGATCAGAATCGCTTTTGCGCCGGCCGTCAGCATGTTTTCGATCGCGGTGACCTGGCTTGCGTTGTCGCCGTCGAACTTGCCGGCCGCGGTGATCAGCTTGGCGCCGTCTTTCGCGGCGGCGGCTTCGGCACCCTGTTTCATTTTCACGAAGAACGGGTTGGTGTCGGTCTTGGTGATGAGGCCGACGACCGGCTGATCCGCGGCGCGGGTGGCGCTCGCGCACCACACCGCGGATGCCGCTACGCACATCGACACGATTTTCCTGGCGACGGGATGCCTGCGGGAATTCAGATTCATGGGACGCTCCTCCGGTTATTGCCAACGATGTTGTGAACTGCGGGCGGTTGGACACACGAACGCTGCGCGTTTGCAACCTGGTGCTACTCGATGGCGATCCGAATCGGATCGCCTAAATCACCTAGGTTGATTTAGTACAGCAGGCGCGTGGACGCTCGTCAAGAAATCGATCAGCGGGGGAGGATGACGCACCGGTTTCATCGGAAACACGGTGCGCCTTATCTGGTGGAGCCTTTCGGGAGTGGTGCGCCGCAAGATGAAAGCGCCGCGATTGGGGAAAGTCCTGGCTCGATTGCAAGCTATCCGAATGTTTAATGGACTGTTCGCGAGGGGCTAATCTCTTGCACCGGGGGGCTTGGCCTCGCCGGTTGAGGAGCGCAAACGGCAGGTGAGTTGTGCCGGCGCGCGGGGATGCCGCTACGTAACGTCAACGACGCTGTTACGGCCACACGAACGCGATTGACGCGGAAATCAAAAGTGGATGGGAGACGGCTTGGCCGGTGGAGCGCTCTTAGCTATCCGGCAGCAGAAAGAGCGGCCGGTCGTCTGCGCGGCAAGTGAGATTCAGGCCGCTTTCCCATGCAACCGTCATCGCATGGGCGACCTCGGCAAACTCGGGATGCGCGGCGGCATAGTCGTGCAGTTCAGTTGCGGCTTGCTGAACGCCGTGCGCGACCGCATCGAGCGCATTGCGAACGCGCGCGGCGGACAGATCACAAGCCAGCCGGCCGAATTTCATCAGCTCGCCGTGCTTCGGATAACGGCTTGTACCGTTGAGCGTCAGAGCCAGCGGGTCATTGGGGATATAGGCTTGCGTGCACACGATGTCGAACGCTGGCGCAAGACGAACGTCTTCGAGCGGATCGTCATACAGGATGCCGAAGTTTTTTAAGTGCGCGTCGCCGTTACGCAGCGCACAAGACAGCGCGAGCGACGTAAAGAACTGCGACAGCGCTTCAGCTTTGTTTTGCGGCGAAACCATCTCTTTGATGCGCCTGGCGATACGCTCGTACGTGGACTCGTATTTATCGCTAGTCGGCATCACATAGAGGGAGCAGAAGTCCTCGAAGCCGCGATAGTGACCTTCCGGCGCCAGATCGAAACGCTCTACGATCAGCAGCGCGCCGTCGTCGGATAGCGATACACGCGGCACAGGCAATTCCGCAATCTCCGCCGCGCGCATGCAGAAGAATTCGTTTGCGGCCAGCCCTGGAAAAACGGCTGGGTCGAACGACTTGACGATGTGCGTGGTGCCGCGCACCGCAAAATGGTTCGGCTGTGTCTCGTCTACCGCGCGCACGAGTACCTTGGGTTGCACGCCGGCGACGCCGGAGTAAGTCGCATATTCCTCGAAGATGTTTTCGAGCAGGCCCTCCGTGCCGGGCTTCGCGAGCAGGCTGGAGAGTTGAAGGTTGGGCGCCGCCTCGACACGGGTAGAAGTCTCCGCGTAGCGAAGGCGGCCGATCTGCGAATGCCCGACCACCTGCAGAACCGAGAACTCGTCGGGGTAGGCTGCGGTTCCGCGCAGCATCCGCATCACTCTGTCGAGCAAATAGCCTTCCGGAATGTTCGACTGGAAGATCGGATGCAGATGGTTGTAGATCTTGAACTGATCGGGTCCGACCGGCATCATCAGGGACACTATGTCTGCCGGTGTCGCTTCAGGAAGATAGTTGAAGACGTAACAATTGGCTTCGAGCGCGCTTCGGTCAAGGATGCCAATCGGCTTGCTGTTGTTGAAGACGTACATGATCAGTCCCGCTGCGCCGAAGTACGCGTTGCATTGAGCATTGCCAGCTTCAGGCGCTCATTCTCGGCAAGCTGCTCATCCCAACTCAGCAGCTTTTGCTCTCGCGGCCGGACGACGAATTCCAGGTTGAGCTGATCGCAAAGCGCCATGACTTTTCGGATGCCGACTTCGCTGACCGTGCCGTTCTCGATGCCCGAAATGGTGGCCCGGCTCATTCGCAACGGGCTGCCAGCCTGCGCCTGGCTTAGGCCCTTCGCCTTGCGGGCGGCACGAATCGCTTTGCCAATTTCGCTGAAGTCCATGATTGCACCGTATGTAATGCATGAAATTTTAAGATGCACGAATTGATGCATATTTAACAACTCAATGCATTATATTTGATGCAAGATTGAAATCAAGACGAATGACTCATATACGGTGCATTGGTAGCGATGTCGGTCTTATTTTGCAACAATGCATTGTATATGGTGCAATTCGACCGGGCGACAAGCGCTTCGTGACCGATGCGCGCCGAACACTGGACCTGCTCGCCGAGTGTCAAGGTTTCCCCAAGTGCATTGATGAAATAGGCGCGCGTGCTCCATGCGTCGAGTTGATTTGCATATCTGACATGGTCGTTTTGCCGGGCGCGTCGGGGCCCTTCAGGATGGACCGATTCTCTGTCCCTCACGCGAAGCGCAACACCATGTCTACTGTTGCTTATCCGTCGAACGCAAACGACGCTTCCGCCGCGCACACTGCCGGCGCTTCCGCTTCCCACATCATCCGCTCCGCACAAGACGTGTCGCGCCTCGTCAATGCCGGCGCCGCGAAAGGCAGCAATGCGCGAGTGGTGATCGCCATCGCCCTGGGCGGCGTGTTTCTCGATGCGTACGATCTGTTCGAATCGCGTTAGAACATCGGGTTTATCACTCCAGCAGATAACCGTATCGGATTTGCTTCGTTGTCATCGCGGCCGTGCGCCGGTAAATTCGTCTGACTGCGCCCTCGTGGGCGTCCTCCGAACAGATTCGACGAAGAGTTTCCTGTGACGACTGCTATTGCACCCATCGCCGCCAGCGCCGCCGGCCACGTCAAGCCGGCCTCGCGCATCGAGATTCGCGCTTTCGACAGCCCCGTCGGCGCAGAAGTGCTGGGTCTCGATCTCGATCAGCCGCTGAGCAACGAAGATTTCGCGCGCATTCACCGCGCGCATCTCGATCACCATGTGCTGGTGTTTCGCGATCAACGCATCACGCCGGATCAGCAGATTGCGTTCAGCCGCCGCTTCGGTCCGCTGCAGATTCACGTGCTGCATCAATTCCAGTTGGCGGGTTATCCGGAGGTGCTGGTCGTCTCGAACATCGTCGAGAACGGCCGGCCGATCGGTCTGGGCGATGCGGGCCATTACTGGCATTCCGATCTGTCGTACAAGGAAAAGCCGAGCCTGGGTTCGCTGCTGCATGCGCAGGAATTGCCGTCGGAGGGTGGCGACACGTTGTTCGCCAACATGCACCTCGCGTGGGACACCTTGCCCGCGCATTTGCGCAGCGCCGTGCAGGGTCGCTCGGCGGAGCACACGTATCTCGCGAAATACGCGGAATTGCAGAAACGCAGCCCATGGCGGCCGAATCTTTCCGCGGAGCAGATCGCACAAGTGAAGCCGGTGGTGCAGCCAATCGTGCGCACGCATCCGGAGACGGGGCGTAAGGCGCTTTTCGTCAGCGAGCATTTCACCACCCGCGTGATCGGGCTGCCCGAAGACGAGAGCAAACAACTGCTCGAGGAGATTTTTGCACACAGCGTGCGCCCCGAGCATCTGTACCGGCATCGGTGGGCCGGGCACGACATGGTGTTCTGGGACAACCGTTCGTTGATGCATCTCGCCGCAGGCACGCCGGACCATCTGCGCCGCAAGCTCTATCGCACGACTATCGAAGGCGATGTGCCGTTTTGACGGCAACTTTGCCCGCTTCAACCATCACACGCTGACCGGAGTTCCGATGCTCGCCAAGTTTCGCCCGACCGCTGCGCGGTCGTCTTTTGCTCGCCGTTTGAGCGCAACGATCCTGACCTTATCGATGGGCGCGGCCGGCTTGGGAGCGGCCATGCCCGCGCATGCCGAAGGGCAGATCCGCATTGCCGAGCAGTTCGGCATCGTCTATTTGCTGCTGAACGTGGCTCGCGATCAGCAATTCGTCGAGAAGGAAGGGCGCAAGCAGGGGCTCGATATCAAGGTCGACTGGGTGAAGCTGTCGGGCGGCGCCGCCGTCAACGATGCACTGCTCTCGGGCGCGGTGGATATCGCGGGCGCCGGCGTCGGTCCGTTGCTGACGATCTGGGACCGCACGCACGGCAAGCAGAATGTGAAGGGCGTCGCGTCGCTGGGCAATCTGCCGTATTACCTCGTGAGCAACAATCCCGATGTGAAGACGATCGCCGATTTCACCGAAAAGGACCGCATCGCGGTGCCGGCCGTCACTGTCTCGGTGCAATCGCGCGTGCTGCAATACGCGGCGGCGAAGCGTTGGGGCGACAAGGATTACAACCGGCTCGACAAGCTGACGCAGGCGTTGCCGCATCCTGATGCGGCCGCGGCGATCATCGCGGGCGGTACGGAAATCACCGGGCATTTCGGCAATCCGCCGTTTCAGGAACAGGAACTGGCCGGCAATCCGAAGGCGCATATCGTGCTGAATTCGTACGACGTGCTGGGCGGCCCAAGTTCGGCAACGGTCCTGTACGCGACCGAAAAATTCCGCCACAGCAATCCGAAGACCTACCGTGCGTTCGTCGATGCGCTGGCCGACGCGGCGCGCTTCATCACCGCGAATCCGGATGCCGCTGCCGATATTTATATCCGCACGAATCAATCGAAGATCGACCGCAATCTGCTGTTGAAAGTGATCAGGAATCCGCAGGTGCAATTCAAGGTCGCGCCGCAGAACACTTTTGGCCTCGCGCAGTTCATGTATCGCGTCGGGGCGATCAGGAACGAGCCGAAGTCGTGGAAGGACTATTTCTTCGACGACCCGGCGACCGCGGCGGGAAGCTGACATGGCGTTCTCTTTCAACTTCGCCGGACATTCAACGGACCAGGTGGTCCGCATACAGGGAGCGATCTGATGGTGGCTAATCCCACGCTTCTGTTTCCGAACCGCGCTGATCCAGCAGGCAGTCTGCCGGTTGCAGACGGCCCGGCGACCAGCGCGGCAACCAGCGAAAAGTTGCTCGAGGTCGAGCACGTCAACCTCGAATATCGCACCCGCGAGCGGATTGTCCGCGCCACGCACGACGTGAGCTTCGACGTCTACGGCGGCGATCGCTTCGTGCTGCTTGGACCGTCCGGTTGCGGCAAGTCGACCTTGCTCAAAGCAGTCGCCGGCTTCATCCAGCCGAGCTCGGGAAGCATTTCGCTCGACGGCGAGACCGTGCGCGGCCCCGGCGCCGATCGTATCGTCGTGTTCCAGGAATTCGACCAGTTGCCGCCGTGGAAGACGGTCTTGCAAAACGTCGCCTTCCCGCTGCGCGTGGCGAAAAAACTCTCGCGTGCGGAAGCTAACGAGCGTGCGCTGCATTATCTGGAGAAGGTCGGCCTCGCTTCATTCGCCAATGCGTATCCGCACACTCTGTCGGGCGGCATGAAGCAAAGGGTCGCGATTGCCCGCGCGCTGGCGATGCAGCCGCGTGTGCTGCTGATGGACGAACCCTTTGCGGCGCTCGATGCGCTCACGCGTCGCAAGATGCAGGAGGAACTGCTGCGCTTGTGGGAAGAGGTGAACTTCACCTTGCTGTTCGTCACGCATTCGATCGAAGAGGCCCTCGTGGTCGGCAACCGGATTCTGTTGCTCTCGCCGCATCCAGGGCGTGTGCGGGCCGAGCTCAACAGCCATCAGTATTCGCAGGACAGTTTCGGGCGCAGCGATTTTCAGCGCAGCGTCGCGCGTATTCATCAATTGTTGTTCGAGCAGACGGAGACCGTTCAATGAGTGCTCCCGCTACCTTGCTGCCGCCGGTTCGCGAAGAGTATGATCGTCCGCTCGAACCGCTCGGCGAACTGGTTCTCGAAGCGCCGTTGCCGCTCGGCAAGCGGATCTTTGCGCAAAGCTGGTTGCGCAAGACGCTGATTGCGCTGGTGCTGATCGCTGTGTGGGAGATCGCCGCGCGCGCCGTCGATAACGATTTGCTGTTGCCGACCTTCGGCGCCACTTTCAGCGCGTTCGTGCAAGGCATCGGGTCCGGCGAGCTGCTGCGGAAAACCGCGGTGTCGATGTCGGTGCTGTTGCGCGGCTATCTGCTGGGCGCCGCGCTCGCCTTCATTTTGACGTCGCTGGCCGTGTCGACGCGCGTGGGCCGCGATTTCCTGTCGATGCTGACGGCGATGTTCAATCCGTTGCCTTCGATCGCGCTGTTGCCGATCGCCTTGCTGTGGTTCGGTCTAGGCACCGGCAGTTTGTTGTTCGTGCTGGTGCACTCGGTACTGTGGCCGCTGGCGCTCAATACGTACTCCGGTTTTCAGTCGGTGCCCGCGACGCTGCGCATGACCGGCCGCAACTACGGCCTGACCGGCTTGCGCCACGTCCTGCTGATTCTGGTGCCGGCTGCGTTGCCGTCGATACTCGCCGGCTTGCGGGTTGGCTGGGCCTTTGCGTGGCGTACGCTGATTGCGGCCGAACTCGTATTCGGCGCGAGTTCCGGCAACGGCGGCCTTGGCTGGTACATCTTCCAGAATCGCAACGAGTTGTACACGGATCGCGTTTTCGCGGGGCTGGCCGCGGTGATCGTGATCGGCTTGCTGGTCGAGCATCTGGTGTTCGATACGCTCGAGCGCATCACCGTGCGGCGCTGGGGCGTGCAGCAGTAGCAGGAAGTGTGAGGGGCAGGGCATGCGCGTGCCCGACGGCACGCGTCTGTTTCTGCAATTCGGCACTATGGCGGTGCGCCCGTATTGCGATTTTGCCTGTCGGTTTCATAAGCTGTCCTTGGCTGCCTTACTGCGAGAGACCCGCAGCGTCCGCTGCATCGCATCCCCAATCTGCCGCCACAAAAACTCAGCCGCCGGAGAAAGCCGCCGCCCGACGCGTCTGAGAATCTGGCTGTTGAATTCGCGCGCGATGGGGTGCTCCAGTTCCAGCGCGACGAGCCTTCCCGCGTCGAGATACTGCCGCGCCGCGTCGGTCGACATGAATGCGACGCCAAGCCCCGCCGCCGCAATGGCCTGAGCCGCGGAAAAAAGATCGCAGCGGTAGGCCGGCGCCAGATTCAGCCGTTCCGCGTGAAGGATCGCATCGAGATATTGCTGCGCGCCGAACCGTTCCGGCATGAAAATGAGCCGCTGCTCCTTCAATTCATCGAGCCTGATGCGCCGCGGCCCGGCCGCAGCCAGCACATGGCGCGGGCTCACGAGCGCGCAGAAGGGCGCCGCCCGGAAAGACTTTGCCCGGATCGCCGGGTCGCGCTTGCCGCCCGCACAGAGCCCGATATCCACCTCGTCGTTGCGCACCATTGCCGTGATGGCAGCGGTCGAGCCGCTGTGCAGTTCGACCACGATATCGGGAAACTCCGCGCTGAACCGCTCCAGTGCGATCGCCAGCAGATTCTCGACGAAGCCCTCGCCAACGCCGATGCCGACCCGTCCGCGCCGCAGGCCCCGGAAATCCTCCAGTTGAGCCAGCATGTCGGCGTCGCGCCGGCAGCTCTCGCGGAAATGCTCGACGAGGCTTCGGCCGATGTCGCTCAGCGCCACCCGCCGGCCGTGCCGCTCCAGCAGGACCACCCGGTGCCGGCGCTCGAGCTGCGCGACCTGGCGGCTGATCACGGATGCATTGATCCCCAGCGCGTCAGCCGCCGCACGTACGCCGCCGTGCACCTCGATCTCGTGCAGATAGCGCAGGCTCCGCGTGTTGAGCGCGTTGTCCCGGTCCGCCGCTTCATCTTTCTCCATGCCGTCACCTGTTGACTTGCTAGTCAACATTATCATCCCTGAAACATCATTGATCAGCGTTTATTGCGACGAAATACTGGCACGATCATTTCCTACCGAATGCAATCCGACCATGGCAAGCACGACGCATTTTTGCGCACTCGACGATACGAAAGACCTCCGCGACGAGCTGAGCACCATTCGCCGTCACCTCCATCAGCACCCTGAGCTGGCGTATCAGGAGTTCCAGACGGCCGATTTCGTCGCCCGGCAGCTGGACAGCTGGGGCTATCAGGTCACGCGCGGCCTCGGCGGCACCGGCATGGTGGCGTCGCTCACAGCGGGCAACGGGTCGCGCGCGGTGGCCGTGCGGGCCGACATGGATGCGTTGCCGATCACCGAGGAAACCGGGCTGCCTTACGCCAGCGCGCACCAGGGCCTGATGCATGCGTGCGGCCACGACGGGCATACGACGATGGTGCTCGGCGCGGCGCGCCATCTCGCCCGGACCCGCCGCTTCAACGGCACGGTCCATCTCGTGTTCCAGCCCGCGGAGGAAATCGGCGCGGATAGCGGCGCGGAGCGGATGATTGCCGACGGCCTGTTCGAGCGCTTCCCGTGCGAGGCGATTTTCGGGCTGCACAATCATCCCGGTTATCCCACGGGTACGTTCATGTTCCGCAGCGGTCCGTTCATGGCAGCATGCGACACGGTGGACGTCACGATTCACGGTCGCGGCGGGCATGCGGCGCGTCCGCATCTCGCCGTCGATCCGGTGGTGATCGGCAGCACGCTCGTGACCGCGCTGCAGACGGTGGTCTCGCGCAACGTCGACCCCATGCAGACGGCCGTGATCACGGTGGGCGCATTCAACGCGGGACACGCGGCCAACGTGATTCCCGAATCGGCACGTTTGCAGATCAGCGTGCGCTCGTTCGATGCCGAGGTTCGCAAGCTCCTCGAAACCCGCATCCGCGCGCTCGTGGAAGCGCATGCGAGCGCGTATGGCGCGCGGGCCGACATCAAGTACATCGCCGGCTATCCGGTGGTCGTCAACAGCGAACGGGAAACCGGGCTGGCGCTGCAGGTGGCGCGCGAGCTGGTCGGCGACGAACAGGTGATCGACAGGTTCGGGCCCATCGCGGGCAGCGAGGACTTCGCCTATTACCTGCAACACAAGCCGGGTTGCTTCCTGCGTCTCGGCAACGGCGAAGGGGCGCCCATGCTGCACAACGCCTCCTACGATTTCAACGACGACAACCTCACCGTCGGCGCCGCCTACTGGACGCGGCTAGTCGAGCGCTTCCTCGCCGAGGAAGCCTGAGGCGTCCGGACACCATAAAGCAAGCGCCGCGCGATGCCTGAGGCACTGCGCAGAGGCGTTGCGCCTGACCAGATCATCAATGGGGATTTTTTCATGTCAGTCAAACCTGTGTCGTCAAGCATCGTCGAGCAGAATCGTGCTGTGTCGTCAAGCAGAATCGTGGTGGCCGCGACCGTCGGCAACCTGCTGGAGTTCTACGATTTCACGGTCTACAGCTTTTTCGCATTGACGATCGCGAAGCTTTTCTTCCCTTCGCACGATCCGATCGTCTCCACGCTGATGGCGCTCTTCGCGTTCGCGATCGGTTTCGTCGCGCGTCCGCTCGGCGGCTTCGTGCTCGGCCGCTACGCGGACAAACGCGGCCGCCGTGCCGCGCTGACGCTGACTATCTTCCTGATGGCGCTCGGCTCCCTGACGATCGGCATCACGCCGACCTACGAGTCGATCGGCCTGGCGGCGCCCGCCATCATCATCGTCGCGCGTCTGGTGCAAGGGTTTGCGCAAGGCGGCGAGTTCGGCGCGGCCACCGCGACGCTGCTGGAAACCGGTTCGGCCAAGGGGCGCGGTTTCCGCGCGAGCTGGCAACTGGCCAGCCAGGGCGCGGCCGCGTTACTGGGTTCGGGGATCGCGGCGATCCTCACTTATCAATTGAGCAGCGAGCAACTGCTGGAGTGGGGCTGGCGTACGCCGTTCCTGATCGGCACGCTGATCATGCCGGTGGGCGTCTATCTGCGCCGCCATATCGTCGAGGAGCCGCCGAAGGCGGAGGCGTCGAAGCAAGTCGTGCTCGAAGGGTATCTCGTGCGCAAGTGGTTCCTGACCGTGTTCGCGATCATGGGCATGACCGTGGCCACCTACGTGCTCATGTACTACATCCCGACGTACTCGATCCAGTACCTGAAGATGCCCGCCAAGCTGTCGATGCTGGTGTCGATTTCGGCGGCGGCCGTGTCGTTGACGTTCTGTCCGATATGGGGCGCGCTGTCCGATAAGATGCAGCGCCGCAAACCGCTGACGGTGGCCGGGCGCGTCGTGCTGATCGCGCTGCTGTATCCGGCGTTCTGGCTGATGAACCAGTTTCCGTCGCTGCCGGTGGTGATGGGGCTCATCATCGTGCTGATGTTCTTTTACACGATGGGGTCGGCGCCTGCTTATGCGCTGATGCCGGAGAACTTCCCGAAGCACGTCCGCGCCGGCTATCTGGCGAGCGCGTATGCGGTGTCCGTGTCGGTGTTCGGCGGGACCGCGCAACTGGTCGTCGCGTGGCTGATCCGCGTGAGCGGCAACACGATGGCGCCGGCGTGGTACATGATCGCGTGCGTGATCGTTTCCCTGATCGCCGTGTCGATGCTCGAGGAAACCGGAGGGCGGGAACTCACCTGAACGGAGCGCTCAGAACAGCTGCTTCTGACCGCTCATCAGCGTCGTGAAGTTGTCGCGCAACATCGGCAGGATGGCGTCGGCGACGGGCTGCAACTGGCGCGTCAGATAGTGTTCGTAATCGATCGCCGAGCGCAGTGTTTCGAGCGGTTCCGGTCCGGCGACCGTCATTACGTAGCTGATCCAGCCGCCGTTCTGGTATTGCAAGGGCCGGCCCTGCTGCCGATTGAACTCGTCGGCCACGCGTGCCGCGCGAACATGAGGCGGCACGTTGCGCTCGTAGTCGCCGAGCGGCCTGCGCAGCTGCTTGCGGTACACAAGCTGGTCGTCCAGCTTCCCCTCCAGCGTCTCGCGCACATAGTCGCGCACGTAATCCTCATACGGCTGCTGCCTGAAAATGCGTGAGTAGAGTTCCTGCTGAAACCGCTGCGCAAGCGGTGTCCAGTCGGTACGCACCGTTTCCAGGCCCTTATAGACGACGTCCTCGCTGCCGTCCGGCAGAACCGTCAATCCGGCGTAGCGTTTCTTGCTGCCTTCCTCGGCGCCGCGAATGGTCGGCATGAAGAAGCGCCGGTAATGCCGTTCGAATTGCAGTTCGAGCGCGCTGTCGAGGCCGAAGCGGGCCTGCAGATGTTGCCGCCACCACTGGTTGACGTGCTCGACCAGCGCCCGGCCGATGCGGCTCGCGTCTTCCTCGGAATGAGCGCGGTTCAGCCACACGAAGGTCGAATCGGTGTCGCCGTAAATGACCTCGTACCCTTCGGCCTGAATCAGCTCACGCGTGGTGTGCATGATTTCGTGGCCGCGCATGGTGATCGACGACGCGAGACGCGGGTCGAAGAAGCGGCAGCCGGTGGAACCCAGCACGCCGTAAAAGGCGTTCATGATGATCTTCAACGCCTGCGAAAGCGGCTTGTTGTTTTCGCGCTTGGCCGTTTCGCGTCCCTGCCAGACCTGGCCGACGATCGACGGCAAAGCGTGGCGGCTGCGCGAGAAACGCGCGCCGAGAAAGCCCGGCACTGATTGGTCGTCGCCGGGATGCTGCATGCCTTCGACGAGACCCACCGGGTCGATCAGGAAGGTGCGGATGATCGACGGATATAGGCTCTTGTAGTCGAGAACCAGCACCGAATCGTAGAGGCCGGGCCGCGAATCCATGACGAAACCGCCCGGACTCGCGGCGCCCGCCACATCGCCGAGATTCGGCGCCACATAGCCCTGCCGATGCATCCGCGGCATATACAGATGCGTGAACGCCGCCACTGATCCGCCGCTGCGGTCAGCGGGCAAACCGGTGACCGTCGCGCGTTCCAACAGGAACGGCAGCAGTTCGGTCTTAGCGAAGATGCGTGTGACCAGTTCGCAATCCTTGAGGTTGTAGCGCGCGAGAGCGGGCTTGTCTTCGTCGAAGCGGCGCTGGATTTCGTCCATCCGCTGATACGGATTGTCGATCGACTTGCCTTCGCCCAGCACCGAACGTGCGACGTACTCGAGGCTGAACGACGGGAAACTCCACGTCGCGGAGCGCAGCGCCTCAATGCCGTCGATGATCAGGCGGCCGGCCGCACCGGCGAAGAAATGGTTCTGCTTGTGGCCGTGCTCGCGCCACTCCATCACGGCGCCGCCACGCCCGAGACGCAGCGGCACGCGATACTGTTCGGCGTGCTGCTGCAACACGCGCAGATCGAACTGCACGAGATTCCAGCCGATGATCGCATCGGGGTCGTGCCGCTCGAGCCACACGTTCAGTTTTTCGAGCAACTGTGCGCGGGTTTCGCAGTATTCGAGCTCGAAGTCGAGTTCGCCGGCTTCGCCGTTCGGCGGGCCGAGCATATAGACCTGGCGCTGTCCGCAGCCTTCGAGCGCGATCGAGTAGAGCTCCGCGCGAGCACTGGTTTCAATGTCGAGCGAGACCAGCTTCAATTGCGGGCGATAGTCCGTGGCGGGCTTCAGCTCGCTGTTCTGCAGCGTGCCGCCGCCCTGTGATTGTTCCTGTGATTCTTCCTGCGATTCGCCGCCGAACCATACCGGCGCGGTGATGAAGCGCTCCATCATGTAGCGCTCGGGCGGGAAGATGTCGGCTTCATAGACGTCGACGCCGCCTTGCTTCAGACGCTTCCCGAGCCCGGTCAGTTGCCGGTACTGCGGGCAGTAAAGCCCCATGACGGGTCGGCGCTGAAAGTCGCACAGTTCGAGCGGGCGCAATTCGAACTGTTTCTCGCGGTTCAGGATCGTTTCGGCGCGCTCGCGGTGCGCAACCGGGATGAACGCAACCGAAGGCTGTGGACGCAGACGGATATGACGGGGCCCGCCGTCCGTCGCCAGCCAGAAATCGACCTCCGTGCCGGCCGGCGTATCGCGCCAATGTCGGGTAAGAATGAAACCCTGTTCAAGCTCAGTCAAACGTCCACCTCGAAACTGCCTTAGTCGCCATGTGCAATTTTACCGTCATGCATTCGTGGCCGTGGCCGTTGCCGTGGCCTTGTACCGGCTGGCTGCAACCGCGCAGCGTACTCTGTATGATCGCCTTGCAGCGATTCCTTCGGTGCAGCCGATGTGCCGGTCAGTCTACTAAGAACGGAGTGAAGAATATGACTTTGGGTCAACTCGTCGTTGTGGCCGCCGTGGCGGCAACCAGCCTTGGTGCGCAGGCGCAGATCGCCGGCACCCAACCCCTTAGCGTCACGGTCGAACAATCCAACGCGCTGCTGAGCGGCTGGAGCGCGAAGAAAAGCATTCTCGGCAAGGCGGTGTACAACGATCAGAACGAAAAGATCGGTTCGATCCGCGATCTGGTGATCGCACCCGATGGTTCGCTGTCGGCGGCAATCGTCTCCACGGGCGGGTTTCTCGGCGTGGCGTCGCATGACGTAGCGGTGCCGATCGCGGCACTCGATATCCGTTCGGGGAATTTCTATCTGGCAGGCGCGACGAAAGACGCGCTGAAAGCGACACCCGCGTTCCAGTACAACAAGGTTCAGGCGCCGCCGAAGCCTAAGAAGCTGACCGGGCAGTAAGCTGTTTTCTCCGGCTGGGTCGCCGGCGGACTCGCCGGCTGAGATGTGAAATCACGCTTCCAGGGCGAGCGTGGCGAAGGTGCCGAGCCAATGCTCGCCCATGTAGTCGCCGGCCACATGAGCCAGCGCGCTGTGCAGGTGAAGCTCGGCCGAATCGAACAACGCGACCTGCCGCGCGTCGCCGGCGGGCAGCGCACGCGCCAGCGACCGCTGACACCATGCGCGGCTCAGGTTCAAGCCGTCGAGGTGGGCGATCTTGCCGTCGGTGCGATCGGTCACGGTAACGGGTTCGAACAGGGTGGCAGGTTTCCGCGCGCCGAGATCCGGCAAAAAGCGGCCAAACCACTCGACGAACTGCGCGGGCGGCAGCACACGGCGCATCAACTCCGCTTCCATCAGCGAAGGCGACAGGAACTCGTCGCCGGCGGGCTCCCATGCCTGACACGCGACGTCGTTCAGAAACCAGCGCTCCGCCGTATTGACCAGTAACACTTCGAGCGATTCACGCGAGGTTTGACGCGCGAAATCGAGGGTTAGCGCGAGCGCGAACGCCATGTTGAAGTGCGTGCCGACGCGCAACGGGTAAGTCGCTTTGGGCAGAAAATCTTCGAATCGTTCGACAAAGGTTTCGGTGAGCGGCGCAAACGTTCTGGACCAGCGCGCGGCTTCCGAGAGCTTCAGCGACTGGAGTTGCGCGCTCAGCGTGAGGAGCCACGCCCACCCGTACGGACGCTCGAAGCCGCGGTTGTGCGGCAGGTCGAGATACGCGCGTTCGCCGGCCACGTTCGCGTCGGTGAAGTGCTCGTCGACCACCGCGATGATGCGCGCTGCTTCCGGAAGATCGGGAAAGCGGTCGAGCAGATGCAGGATCAGCCAGTAGCCGTGCACGCACGAATGCCAGTCGTAGCTGCCGTAAAAAATCGGATGCAATGCACGCGGGCTCTGCACGTCTTGCGGACCGGCGAGGGCGTGAGTCAGCTTGTTCGGATACTCGCGTGTGAGGTGATCCAGCGCGAGATTGGCAAATTTGGACGCGAGTTCGGGAGTGAGTTGAGCAATCATCGAACGGCCCCTTAAAAGCGGAATATCAAGAGATACCTCAGTATGGTATCGACCATCACAATAGCAAAACCGCCGGCCGTTGAGCTTCATTGGGCCTTCCTTGCTGCGCTCGACTTGAACTCAGGTAAAAGGGGGCCGAGCCTATGCGTTGCGGGTGCTCTGTTTTTCTCGAACCCAGCACAATTATTCTATGTCGGTACGGCGACGGGTGCTGACTCGCCGCCAGCGTCAAGCATGCGCACGGCAAAACCGTAGCAGCGCTCGATCAGTTCGGGCTGCATCATCTCGTGTGGCGTGCCCTGCGCGATTATCGTGCCTTCCGAGAGCAAAGCGATCGTGTCGGCATGACGCGCCGCCAGATTCGGGTCGTGCACGATCGCCAGTGCACCTATGTTCCAGCGGCGCGCCACGTCCCGGACTGTCGCAAGAAGACCGTGCTGATGCGCAATATCAAGGGCGGCGGTCGGCTCGTCCAGCAGGAGATACCGGGGCATTGCCCCAACGTGCTCTGGACCGATACTGGCAACAGGCCAGATCTGAGCAAGGACCCTGGCAAACTGGACGCGCGCCAGTTCGCCCCCGGACAGTGTCGTGATGTCGCGCCCGGCGAGCCCGCCGGCCTCCGCCAGTGCCAGCGCCTCGCCGACAATCTCCCGATCGCGCCTTGAAGGCGCGCCGCCGCGTACATGAGGGTAACGCCCAAGCAGCACGATTTCCTCGACGCTGAACGGGAACACAGGCTGGGAAGATTGAGGCAACACGGCGCGCAGCAGAGCGAGGCGTTGAGGCGGGATCGCACGCAGCGGTTCGCCGTTGAGCGTCAGATCGCCGCTGATGCGCCGCGCACGCATTGCGCCTGCGGTGTCGAACTCTCCGGCCAGCGCCTTGAGGAGCGTACTTTTGCCGACGCCGTTGCGTCCGAGGAGCGCCGTCAAGGCACCAGGCTTCACGGCTAGCGAAAGGTTCCGTAAAAGCGCGATTGCGCCTCGCGTTACGCTCAAATTGCTCGCGATCAACATCTTATGTCTGCTCCATCGGATTCACTGACGTGCCGCTCACAAGCCGAGTTGACCGCGGCTGCGCCACAACAGCACGAGGAAGAACGGCGCGCCGAGCAATGCGGTGAGGATGCCGAGCGGTACTTCTGCCGGCGCGGCCACAGTGCGCGCAGCGAGGTCGGCCAGCATGGTCAGGGTGGCCCCGAGCAACATGGCGCCGGGCATCACCACACGCTGGTTCGGGCCGCATGCGAGCCGCACGCAATGAGGCGCCACCAGCCCGATAAAACCGATCACGCCGGTGCATGAGACTAACGCACCCACGCTCAGCGCAGAAGCGGCCAACACCGTGCGCTTGACACGTTGCGTCGGCACGCCCAGATGCTGCGCCTCAGTCTCGCCAAGTTGCAGCGCGTTGAGCGCATGGCCGTTGCGTGCGATCAGGACGACGCCCACTAGAACGAAAGGAATCACCGCAGCAAGCATTGGCCATTGTGAGCTGCCGAGGCTGCCCAGGCTCCAGAACGTCAGGGAGCGGAGCTGGGCGTCGTCGGCAATGTAGGTGAGCAGCCCGATGGCGGCGCCCACCAGCGCGTTAATCGCGATGCCCGCCAGCAGCAATATTGGCAACGCAAGCCGTCCGCGAGCGGAGGCGAGCCGATAAACCAGCGCGGAAACCGCCAGAGCGCCGACGAACGCCGCTACCGGCAGGACATACAGGCCAGCTGCAGCAAAGGACGCACCCAGAAGCGGCCCGAGCACGATCAGCGTGGACGCACCCAGAGCGGCGCCGCTCGAAATGCCAATCAGTCCCGGGTCAGCCAGTGGATTGCGAAAGAGCGCCTGCAAGGCGCTGCCGGCAGCACCGAAGCCCGCGCCGACGAGCAGGGCGAGCGCCACACGCGGCAACCGGATAGTGAACAGCACGGCCTGGGCTTGCTGAACCGCAGGGTCATTCATCACGGCGTCGGAGCGCGCCGTGAGTGCGGACCAGACAACCAGGGGCGCCATGCAGTAAGCGCCAATGCAAATTCCAGCAAGCGTCGCCCCGCAAAGCGCTACGACAAGGCTGCACAGCAGCACAGCCGCGCCCCGATGCCGTCGATCAGCGAGGGTGAACGCTTCCGCTTGAGAGGCATGGTCCGCTGGCATACCGGGACGTGCTGCGCTTGATGTGTTCATCGGTTCTGGTGGCAAACGTGTGTTCGTCAAGCCTGGCCCAGACGCTGGTTGAGCGTCACCACGGCAGCGGGCAACCGGGGGCCAAAGCCGAGCATGAACAGGGTGTCGAGCGACGCGACCCTTTTCGCCCGGCCAGCAGGCGTGGCGCCGAAGCCGGGACGCGCGAGCAGCTTGTCAGCACTGCCAATCGCGCTCAGCGCTTCATTGGTGGTGAGCACGATGTCGGGTGCCGCACTAACCAGTGCTTCGGCAGACAACGGCCGGTACCCATTGAAGCCCTGCATCGCGTTGCGCGCGCCAGCATAGGTGAGCATGGCATCGGCGGCGGTGCGCTGCCCTGCGACAAACGCCTGATTGCCGGTGTTGTTCAGCACGAACAGCACGCGCGGCGGCTGGGCGCGCGTGGCGAGTGGCGATGTGTCGATTGTCTGGCGGGCCGCCTGCCATTGCTCGTTAAAACGAGCCAGTAGCGCCTTGCCTGCCTCGTCCGCATCGAGCGTCCGGGAGACGCCGCCAATCTTTTCGCGTACAGAGCCGACGTCATGGCGCTCAGCAAACGTCACCACTTCCACACCCGCCTGCTTCACCTGGCTTAGTACAGTCGGCGGTCCCGCTTCCGAAGACGCCAGAATCAGGTCGGGCCGCAACGACAGCAGCCCTTCCGCCGATAGCGCTCGCTGATAACCGACCTTCGGTAAGGCGCCTGCAGCGGCGGGGAACGTGCAGGTCGTATCGGTTGCGACCAGCACGCCGCGTGCATTCGCTTGCGCGTCAAGCGCATAGACGATTTCGGCCAGCGCACCGCCGACCACGATTACCCGCCGCTGCCCCCGCTGTGCATTCGCACGCAGGGGAATTCCAGCGAACAGGAGCGCGCCGCCAAAGACGTACGCGCGGCGAGATCCATTAACGCGCCTGGGATTCATACCGAAGCCTCATCGCGCAGGGGTTCGAGTTCTGCGATCAGTTCGCGCCACCCTTCCAGTTCAGGCGACCCCGGTTTGCGCGCTCCGAACAGCATGGCGATGCTCTCACCCTGCGCGTCGAACAGTTCCAGAGACGTGACCATGCCGTCGGACGTCGGCTTGCGAACCACCCAGACATTCGCAATCAGGTCCGTGCGCAGATGCAGGTTGAAACCCGGGTCCAGTACGTTGAGCCAGGCGCCCATGATGCGAATGGTCTTAACCGGGCCGCTGTGAATCTGGATCATGCCGCGATTGCCCACGAACACCATGATAGGTAGGGCGGCCTCAGACGCGCGGACCAACAGATTCTGCAATGCTCCGGTTGAAACGGGTAGCGCATATCGTCGCTCCGCGAGACGCAGCGCCTGCGTGCGAGCAAGCCCAAATTGACGCAGCATGCCAAAGAACTGATGCGTGTCGCTCATGGCGTCCCACGCCGCATGAAATGCCGGCACGTCGATTTCGCTATCGTCCTTGACGACCGGCGGGGCTGCCAGTTCGCCCAGCATCAGGCCCGGCACCTGTTCCGCAGCGCTCCAGCGCTCGACGAAAGCGTCGAATGCCGCGTGATTGCTGTGTTCGCGCAGGAAAATCTTGTGTACCGCGTGGCCTTGAGCATCGAAAAATTGCAGGCTCTTCTGTTCACCGTGAGCAGTCGCCTCCCGCACGGCGAAGCCCGATGCCCAGTGCTGGTAGAAGACCCGCAGGTCAATTGCGCCGCCCAGTACAAGGCCGACGTCGCCGTTGTGGCTCATGTTCCCGTACTGCCCGTCTTTTTCATGGACGGCAGCTTCATTGCGCGTGAGCGCCATGACTGGACCGAGATGTGGCACTTCTTCGAACAGCTCGATAAAGCGCGGCGTCAGGCGCACGACATGCTCGCCGGTAAACGCGGCGAGTGCCTCGCCCTCGCTGATGCCGAGTGCGAGCGCGGCATCGCGATGACGCAGCTTCTGCTCGGTCCTGAGCTTGACGAAGGCATGACGCAACTGTTGCAACGAAGTCGCGTCAAGGCGAGCGGTGTTTTGCATGGCAGGTTCCTAAGGTTGACGATAGCGCAATGAAAATTGGAGAGGTCGAAGCGCTCGCCATTACATGTCGATCTTCATGCTGACGGAGACGTTGCGCCCAGGCGCGGTATACGCGTCCTTGATTGACGACGTATCGGCGATGCCTCGCACGTCCGACCAGTTCCAGTACTTCCGGTCAAACAGGTTGAACACGCCGAGATACGCGACCACGTGCTTGCTGAAGCGATATCCGCCGCGCAAGTCCACCACGAACGATGAAGGCGGTGCGAAACACGTTGCCGAACTGCAGCTTTTGGACGTGATGTCAGTGGACTTTTTGGCAGCCTGGAACAACAGGTCTGCCTGTGCGAACCATCGTTCGCTCGGCTCGTAACGCACACCGAACACGGCAGAGAACGGGTTGACGGAGTCCAGCGGCTGATTCGCGGCGCCCGTGTTCTCGACGCTGCCTTTGGTGAAAGCCATGGCTGTCTTCACAGAAAAGCCTTGCGGCAGGAACCACTCGGCTCGACCTTCAAGGCCATGAATGCGAGCCTTCCCAACGTTGACGTACTGGAATACGCGAGGGTCGGTCGGCCTGCCGGTGCCGGCAACGGTCTGCTGCGAGATGAAATCCCGATAACGGCCTGCGAACACTGCGGCGCTATAGCTCAACGGGCCGAGACCGGTGCCAAGTTTGCCGCGCAGACCGGCTTCAATGGTGTCGCTGGTTTCCGGCTTGAGGTTCGGATTGCCGATCGACGTGTAGCCATAGAGCGGGTTGGCAAAGCTGTTGTTCACCTGGTCCGGCGACGGCGCACGAAAACCATGGGCATACTGGGCGTACGGAATGAGCGCCGGTGACACTTCGTAAAGCACGGCAAGCCGCGGCGACAGCGCGTTGTCGCTCGACGAAACCGGCGTGCCCGTGTACTGCGGGTCACCGGTCTTTGCGCTGAGCCGGTAGCTATCGAAGCGCAGGCCTGGCGTGACCGTCAACGCGCCGAAACTGATCTGGTCCTGCAGGAAGGCACCGAGAAGCGTGTAATCGGTATCCGGAAATGCCTTGTTGGGGAAGGGCGCTTCGCCCGCACCTGGAACCGTGCCGTTGCGCAGGTTGGTCACCCGGTCGACACTGCCGTCGCCGCCGTACAGGAGCTTGTGCGTGAGGATGCCCGTGTGAAAGGTGCTCTCCGCAAACGCGGAACCGCCGACGATGCGTTCGCTGTAATTGTTCTCGCGGCTTCGCGACGGTTGTGACCTGCGTGTCTCATAGGACTTCTGGTCCTGCGAAGCGTCCTGGTAGTAGAACTGCACGTGCGCGGTCTGGAAGAATCGCGCAGCTTCGTTACTGAAGTCGTAGTCGAGGCTGTAACGGTTGCGCTCGAGGCGATCGTTTGCCGTCAGCGCGAGCGTGGTCGGTGGATTCACCGCGGACAGCACGTTGGTGTCGATACGCTGCCTGACGGTTTCGGCCGTGAACTTGAACGTGTCGTGTGCCGTGGGCTTGACCACAAGCTTGCCGAGTACCGATTCCGAGTAGGTGTCCTGCGGATTCGCCGTCGTGCGGTTAGGACCCGCCGAATTGTTCGAGCCGGTGCCGTCCAGTTCGTGGCCGCGCCGGCCATCGGCTATCACCATGCCCTGGATCATGTCATTGCCGCCGGCGGCCTGAACGGTCGCGCCGAAACTGCGGTCGGCCGATTCGTAATTTGGCCGCACAGAAAAGTACGTTTTTTTGCCGTAGATGTTGAGCAGGTCTTGCGGGTCTTTGGTAATGAAGTTGACGGCGCCGGTCAGTCCATCGCTTCCATACAGTGCCGAGGCCGGACCTCGCAGAATTTCGATGCGCTTCAAGGTGCCGATGTCCACATAGTCGCCGCGACCCGCTTCCAGCGGACCAAAGCTGAACGAATTCGGTAGACGGATACCGTCCTCCATCAGCAGGATGCGGTTGCCTTCGAGGCCACGGATATTAATGCTCGAGTCGCCGTCGCGCCCTCCGGCTGCGGCTGCCGAAGTCGGCCGATAGGGTGTGCGCCGAACAGTGACTCCAGGCTCGTAGCGCAGCGCGTCCTTGATGTTCTCCGCCTGTTGTTCTTCCAGGTCTTCGGCCGTGATGACAGAGACGCTGGCTGCGGTGTGGCTGGCTTTCGTTGCAGTCCGGGTCGCAGTAACCGTTACCGGGTCGAGCAGGTCCGGTGTACTGCGCAACTCGGCATATTGAGCAGAGCCTTGATTGCTAGCGGTAGCAGACGATTCCGTTGCCGCATGAACATGAGGCCAGAAGCCAACGACGCCATAGACGCCAGCAAGTATGACGGACAGCGGACGTCGCGCCGGACGAGAAGGATGCACGTGAAAATCCCCGATGAAGAGACCCGATAAGCTCGCTGGGTGATTCACGGCACCTGGCTGGCAGCCCAATAAGGGTTGGGCTGGGTGTGGTTAACAGGCAAAAGGCAAAAAACAGGTAAAGCTCGATTAATGAAGGCGTTAGCTTTATGAAAGCATGACTTTATTGTTAATGAGAATCATTGTCAATAACGGTCGGCGAGCGACTTGGGAATGGTGCCCGCGAATTTCGACTCGCGAGCGCGGACGCTCTCCGCTGAACTCGATCAGCGCGGGCGCAACACGCTAGAACAACTCGCGAATCCGGTGATACATCATGCCGAGTTCGAGCGCCGGCCCGCGCAATGCCGGGCCGCCCGGAAAGCGCGCGTGGCGCAGTTGAGCGAACAGATCGAAGGCCGCCGTCTCGCCCGCCATCGCTTTCGCAACGACGCGTCCGGCGATGCCGGTCAACGCGACGCCGTGGCCGGAAAAGCCCTGCACGTAGAAGTAGTTCGGATCGATCGAGCCGAAATCGGGCGCGCGATTGCGCGTCACGTCGACGAAACCGCCCCACGCATAGTCGATCCGCACGTCGGCCAGTTGCGGGAATACGCCGATCATGCGTTTGCGAATCTCCCGGCCGAGTTGCACGGGTGATGCGCCGGTCGAACTCGCCCGCCCGCCGAACAGCAGGCGATGATCGGCCGACAGACGGAAGTAGTCGAGGAAGAAGTTGTTGTCGCAGATCGCCTCGCGTCCGGCGATCAGCGCGTCGGCACGCGCTCTACCGAGCGGCTCGGTGGCGACGATGTACGACGCGATCGGTGCAATGCGCGCGGCCACCGGCGCGGGCAACACGTCGCCGATAGTCGCATTGCCGCAGGCTGCGACGAAACGGCAGCGCACCTCGCCAGTCGCGGTGCGCACAATGGGCCTCGCGCCGCGCACCACTTCGATCACCGGCGAATGCACGAACAGTTGCGCGCCTTCGCGCCGCGCCGCGTCGGCGAGACCGAGACAGTATTTGAGCGGATGCAGGTGGCCTGAAAACGGATCGTAGACGCCGGCGAGATAACGTTGCGAAGCGACGCGCGCGCGCACTTCGTCGGTGTCGAGCCACGCGAGTTTCGTATAGCCCCAGCGCTGCGCTGCCGAGTCCATCCACGCGCGCAAGTCCGGCACGCGTTTCGGTTTGGTCGCCACCGTCAGATAGCCCGCGGTGAAATCGCAATCGATCCCGTAACGTTCGATGCGCTCGCGCACCAGCGCGACGCCTTCCACCGACATCGCCCACGCGGCGCGTGCCCCGTCGAGGCCGAGTTGCCGTTCGATGATTTCGTCTTTCGCGAAGCCTACCAGCGTCTGCCCGCCGTTGCGGCCCGATGCGCCCCAACCCGGGCGATGCGCATCGAGCACGACCACCGACAAACCACGCGCCCGGCATTCCAGCGCCACCGACAAACCGGAAAAACCCGCGCCGATCACGCAGACGTCGGCCTCCAGCGTGCCGTCGAGCATCGGATCGTCGACGAGCGGCCGGGCGGCGCTCGCCTCGTAATACGAGTTGGCGATCAGCGCATCGGCGCGGCGGTCGAGCGTGTTGACAGTAGCGTTCATCAAAGCAGGTCCTTCATTCGATACCAGGCCATCGCGAGCACGAGAGCGGGGGTGCGCAGTGTAGCGCCGCCGGGGAAGTCGCGATGACGGATCTTGCCGAACAGGTCGAAGCGCGACGCCTGGCCGTCGATCGCCTCGGCGATCAGTTTCCCCGCGAGACCGGTGGTGTTTACGCCGTGGCCCGAGAAGCCCTGCGCGAAATACACCGTCGGCGAGAGGCGGCCGAAATGCGGCGCGCGATTCATCGTGATATCGACGAAACCGCCCCACGCATAGTCGATTTTGACGTCGTCGAGTTGCGGGAAGGTTTTCAGCATGTCGCGGCGCATCGCCTCGCCGAGGTTGCGCGGCGCGAAGGTCGAATAGCTGACTTTGCCGCCCCACAGCAGACGGTTGTCGGGTGCAGGACGGAAGTAGTCGAGCACGAAGCGGCTGTCGCAGACCGCGGCTTTCGCGGGCATCAGCGCTTCGGCGCGGTCGGGGTCGAGCGGTTCGGTGGCGATCACATAGGTGCCGACCGGCATGATTTTGCTCGCCACGTCGGGTGCCAGTTTGCCGAGGTACGTGTTGCACGCGAGCACGACGAATTGCGCGTGCACCTTGCCGCGCGCGGTATCGGCCACATGCCGGCCGTTTTCCTCGCGCAGCGCGGTGACGCAGCTGTCTTCGAAAATCTTCACGCCGGCCGCGCGTGCCGCGCGTGCAAGACCCAGTGTGTAATTCAACGGATGCAGATGACCGCTGTCCGGATCGAACAGCCCGCCCAGGTAGCGCGACGATTCGACGTATTCGTCGAGACCTTCGCGCTCGACGTAACGGAAGCGGTCGTAGCCAAAGCGCGTTTGCGCTTCGTCGCGCCATTGGCGCAGCGCGTCCGTATCGCGCGGTTTGTTCGCCGCGGTCAGATAACCCAAAGTCAGATCGCAGTCGATTTGATGCTTCGCGACGCGTTCCTTGACGATATCCAGTGTTTCGAGGCCCATGTCCCAAACGCGCTTCACGTCATCTGCCGGCATGAACTTCGCAAACGTATCGGTATCGCACGCAAAACCGCCGATCAACTGGCCGCCATTGCGGCCGCTGGCCGCCCAGCCGACTTTCGATGCTTCGAGCACGGCGACCGAATGGCCGCGTTCAGCGAGGTTCAGCGCGGTCGACATGCCGGTGAGCCCGGCGCCGATCACGCAGACGTCGACGGTAAGGGTGCCTTCGAGCGGGGGATGGCGGGTGGTGTCGTTGGCGGTTGCTGCGTAATACGAGGCGACGTGAGGCTGCTTCGAGAATGGGAGCATAGGCAGAGCATGCGGAAGAAGCCCGAACGCGCGGCCTTCGATAAGGCCGGGCCGCTCGTTCGGGCGGTGCGGATTAGAACGAGTAGATGAATTGCGTCGCCAGCAGGTCGTTGGACTTGCCGTACGAACCGTCGTTCTTCAGGAACACCTGTTTGTTGGCCCAGTCGTGGCGGTATTCCACCTTGACCGTGATCTGCTGGGTCGGGTAGAACAACAGGTCGAGCGAAACGTCCTGACGGGTGGCGCCCTTGCACTCGAAGCCAAGACCGCCGTTCGCCTTCGAATTGGCGAGACAGTCCGCGCCAATGCCGAAGCCGTCAGCCGTATCCATGCCATTGCCGTTCAACGCGATGCCGCCGCCGCCGCCGCCGTTCTTGCTGTCGACGAGCAGGTCATAGCGCACCGTCGCGCCCATGCGGCCCACCACCGGCAGGTTGAACTTGCGGTGCGCGAGCAGCGAGAGGCCGTACCACTGCGCCTGGCCGCCGTTGAACGCCGCGTTCTGCTGCTGGCCGTAGTCGACTTCGGCGTTGTACTGCACGTCGGCGAGCGTGTAGGCCAGGTCGGCTTCGGTGAAGAAGAACGTGCCGCCCGCGCTCGGCGCGTTGCCGCCTACGCCGTAGGTGACCGCACCGGTAGTCGCGTTGGTCGCGCTCGGCAGCGTCTGACGCCCGATGTTGAACGAACCGCCGATATCCAGTGCGCTCGACCACGTGTAGTCCGTACGCGCCGTGAAGGTCGGAATCTTGTTGCTGGTCGTGATCGGATCGCCGAGCGAGTTGGTGCCGATCTGCGTGGTCGCGCCATACGTGCGGTACTGCTCGTTGCCGAGGAAGAACTTCCACGCCCAGTTGCCCGAGGTGTAATTCGCACCGATACCGACATAGCTGCCCGGATCGGAGAAGTCATAGAGCAGGTTGTGCGTGAGCGTCAGCATCTGATTTGATTGCTGCACTTCGTAACCGCCGAAGCTCGGAATCAAACCGGCCACGAGTGTCGTCGTCGCGGTCAACGGCACATTGACGACCGCGGTGTTCAGGATGTTGTTGCCGATATTGCCGTGTTCGTTTGCCAACAGCGTAATACCGTTGCCGCGGTTCGGCATCAACGTGATTTCGGCCGACGGCGCCATCGGGCCGACACCGAAAGTCTTCTTGATGTCGAGGTAGAGATCGCCGAACGAACTGTTGAAGTAGTTGTAGGCGCTCTCGTGGTTCGCGAACAGGAACGACGAGCTGCTTTGTGCGCGGTTATAGATGTAGGTCGGGTCGATATAACCCGTCACCGACAGACCCGCAATTGGACCGGTATTGGCCGCGTCCACCAGCGAGTCGACCTTCAACTGCTGATTGGCGATCTGCTGCTTCATCGACGTGACTTCGTCGTTGGTCAGCGTCGCGCGGGCGCTGCCGTACTCAGGCGACGAAATATCGACCGGCGCGGCCGCCGTCGCCGGGGCTGGGGCCGCGTTTGCTGTGTTTGCCGCCTTGGGTTTGCTGGCGACTTCCGCGCGGAGTTGTTTCACCTCCTTTTGCAGCGCGTTCAGCTGGGCCTGTAGCGCCTTGATCTGGTCGCTGGTGGCATCTGCCATGGCAAAGCCCGGCAGGCTCCCCGCCACCAGCAGACAGATGAGCTTCTTTCTCATGCAAATTCTCCTTGTTGGTCGTATTGCAATGGACTTCTTATGCCTGTGCCGTATCGAGAGACTTTCGTACGGTGGCTTGTTGTGGCACGGCAGGCAATGGGTCGGCGGCTTCGGCGAGCGCGAAAGCCATCTGCATGTCGCGGTTGCGTTTGCGTTCGCGCAGCTGCATCCAGCGGTTCACGACGATCACGCCGATCGTCACCGTGGTGATGAAGATCGTTGCAAGCGCATTCATTTCCGGGTTCAGGCCGAGGCGCACCCGCGAAAACACGACGAGCGGCAGCGTGGTCGAACCTGGACCGGACAGAAAGGCGGACAGCACGAGGTCGTCGAAAGACAGCGTGAACGACAGCAGCCAGCCGGACATCAGCGCCTGCGAGATCAGCGGCAGCGTGATCAGGAAGAACACCTTGAAGGGGGTGGCGCCGAGATCGAGTGCGGCTTCTTCGAGCGACTTGTTGAGCTCCTTCACCCGCGATTGGACGATGATCGCCACGTAGGACACGCACAGCATCACGTGGCCGATCCAGATCGTGAACAAGCCGCGGCCCTTCGGCCAGCCCAGCATCTGTTCGAGTGCGACGAACAGCAACAGCAGCGAGATGCCCTGAATCACTTCGGGAATCACGAGCGGTGCGTTGATCATGCCGGCAAACAGCGTGAAGCCGCGAAAGCGTCCGAAGCGGGCGAGCACGAAACCGGCCCACGTGCCGATCACCACCGAAGCGCAAGCGGTCAGCAGACCGATCTTCAGCGACAGCCACGCGGCGCTGAGCAGTTCGCCGTCCTGCAACAGCGCGCCATACCATTTCAGCGAAAAGCCGGACCAGACGGTGACGAGCTTCGATTCGTTGAACGAATACACGATCAGGCTGAGGATCGGGATATACAGAAACAGAAACCCGAACGACAGCACGCCGATGGAAAGAGGTTTATTCGGCTTGATCATTTCGAGCCCTCCAGTTCCTTGACCTGGTAGTACTGGAACACGGCCATCGGCACGAGCAACAGCAGAACCATGGCGACCGTGACGGCGGATGCCATCGGCCAGTCCATATCGTTGAAGAATTCATCCCACATCACGCGGCCGATCATCAGCGTGTCGGCGCCGCCGAGCAGCTCAGGAATCACGTACTCGCCGACCGCCGGAATGAACACCAGCAGACTGCCGGCGATGATGCCGTTCTTCGACAGCGGCAAGGTGATGCGCGTGAACGCGGTCCACGGTTTGCAGCCGAGGTCGTAAGCGGCTTCGAGCAGCGTCAGATCCATCTTCACCAGATGCGCATACAACGGCATCACCATGAACGGCAGATACGAATAGACCATGCCGATATACACGCCAATATCCGTGTGGTAGAGCCGCAACGGCGAATGAATCATGCCAATCGCCATCAACGTGTGATTGAGCAGGCCGTCGTCCTTCAGAATGCCGATCCATGCGTAGACGCGAATCAGGAACGACGTCCAGAACGGCAGCATCACGCCCATCATCAGCAGGTTGCGGGTGCTCGGCGCCGAGCGGGCGATGTAGTACGCGATCGGATAGCCGATCAACAGGCAGCAGATCGTCGAGACCGCGGCCATCTTCAGCGAGCTGATATAGGTGGCGACGTACAGGTCGTCCTGCAGCAGGAACGCGTAGTGGCTCAGCTGCATCGCGAAGTGCACCATGCCGTCCTTGACCGTCACGAGATCGGTGTACGGCGGAATGCCCAGGCGCAGATCGGCGAAACTGATCTTCAGCACCAGCACGAACGGCAACGCGAAGAACACCGTGAGCCAGAGGAACGGCACGCCGATCACGGTCGTGCGGCCCGACGGCATCAGCATCGGCAGGCGTTTTTTCAGCGAGACGAGCAGGCGGCTGCCGGACGGCGCGCCGAGCGCCGCGGGGGAGGTGGTGGCGGGATTTCTCATTGCGTCAGCACCACGCCGCTAGCCGGCGACCAGTAGACGAACACGTCGTCGTTATAGGACGGCGCACCTTCGCTCATCAGGTGCGAGCTGGAGAGATTCGACACCACGGTCTTGCCGCTCGGCAGACGCACGTGATACAGCGAATAGCTGCCCATGTACGCGACATCCGAGACCACGCCGCGCGCCCAGTTGTGCGGCGTGGCGGGTTTGTCGAGCGACACCTTCACGCGTTCGGGGCGCACCGAGATGCCAACCGGCATGCCGAGCGGGCCGGTAACGCCGTGGCTCACATACAGGCGCGCTTCGAGGTCTTCGCTTTCGACGAAGATATGGTCCGGCTCGTCCTCGACCACCGTGCCTTCGAACAGATTGGTCGAGCCGATGAATTCGGCCGAGAAACGGCTATTCGGAAATTCGTACACCTGGCTGGGCGAGCCGATCTGCACGATGCGGCCTTCGCTCATCACCGCCAGCCGCCCGGCCATCGTCATGGCTTCTTCCTGATCGTGCGTGACCATCACGCAGGTCACGTCGACCTTCTCGATGATGTTGACCAGTTCGAGCTGGGTCTTCTGGCGGATCTTTTTATCCAGCGCCGACATCGGTTCGTCGAGCAGCAGCAGCTTGGGGCGCTTCACCAGCGAGCGGGCCAGCGCCACACGCTGCTGCTGGCCGCCGGAGAGCTGATGCGGCTTGCGCTGCGCATACTTGCTCATCTGCACGAGATTGAGCGCGTCGGCGACGCGTTCCTTGATCTCGTTCTTCAGCGTGCCTTCCTGCTTGAGGCCGAAAGCGATATTCGCTTCGACGCTCATGTGCGGGAAGAGGGCGTACGACTGGAACATCATGTTGACCGGCCGCTTGTACGGCGGCATCGCGGCGAGGTCTTCGCCGTCGACGAAGATACGCCCGGACGTGACCGTCTCGAGCCCCGCGAGCATGCGCAGGAGCGTGGACTTGCCGCAGCCGGAGCTGCCGAGCAGCGCGAACAGTTCGTTCTTCGCGATGTTCAGGTTGACGTTGTCGACAGCGGTGCTGTCGCCGAATTTCTTCACGACGTTTTCGATGCGGACAAATTCATCCGATTTCGATTTCGTCGTCGGTGCGGGGCGGGCCATCTGGGTGGCGCCGGCAGCGCTATTTAAGGTCGTCGAGTTCATGATGTAACCATTCCTTGCGGATCGCGGGCGCAAGTGTCTCCGTACGAGGCGCTTGAAGCGGCTCGCAAGATGCGCTGCGATCGGAAAACATGGGACTGCGCGCAGGTGGGACCCTAAAAGCGCGCAGGCTGACTACCGTTGCTGCTATTCATGCGCTCAGGGTTCGAGCGATCCCTGAGCGCGGGATCAATGTTTAGTCGAGTTGGCTAAAATCAGTGGCCGGTCTTGAGCTGTGCCCAAAGGCGGTTTTCGAGGCGCAGGATGTCGGTCGGCATCGGCTTCATCAGCGTCATCTTGCCCAACACGTCGTCGCCCGGATAAACGGTCTTGTCCTCGGCGACGGCCGGCGTGACGAACTGGCGCGCGGCCTTGTTCGCGGTCGGGTAGAACACTTCATTCGTGATCGCCGCGTTGACCTTCGGGTCCGAGATGTAGTTGATCCACTTCGTCGCTGCCTCGGGATGCGGCGCGTCTTTCGGAATCACCATCACGTCGAACCACAGCAGGCCGCCTTCCTTGGCGTTGGAGAATTTGATCTGATACGAGCGTTTTGCTTCGGCAGAGCGGCGGCTCGCAATGCCGACGTCCCCAGACCAGCCGAGCGCGACGCAGATGTCATTGTTCGCGAGGTCGTTGATGTAGCCTGACGAGTTGAATTGGGTAATGTACGGACGGACTTTCTTCAGCACTTCGAAGGCGGCCTGATAGTCGGCGGGGTTCGTGCTGTTCGGGTCCTTGTGCATGTATTGCAGCGTGGCGGCGAACACGTCGACGGCCTGGTCGAGGAACGACACGCCGCAGCTCTTCAGCTTCGACAGATTGGCCGGATCCAGCACGAGTGCCCAGCTATCCACCGGCGCGTTGTCGCCGAGCGCCTTCTTGACGGCCTGCACGTTATAGCCGATACCGTCGGTGCCGTACGCCCAGGGCACGCCGTACTGGTTGCCCGGATCGGCGTCGGCAATCATCTTCATCAGCACGGGGTCGAGATTCGCGAGATTCGGGATCTTCGACTTGTCGAGCTTCTGATACACGCCGGCCTGAATCTGCTTGGCCATATAGTTCGACGTCGGCACAACGATGTCATAACCGGAACTGCCGGCAAGCAGTTTGGCCTGCAACGTGTCATCGCTATCGTAGTTGTCGTATTTGACGTGAATCCCGGCTTGTTTCTCGAAGTTCGGAATCGTGTCCTTCGCAATGTAGTCCGACCAGTTGTAGACGTTCAGTTCCGTGTCGGCCGCAAGGGCCGGCGTGACCGACAGCGCCGCAAAACCCGTGAAGGCGAGAAGCGCGGCCCCCGCGACCGCATGACGAAGATGACTAACGCTCATGGTTTTTTCCTTGATGTGAAGAACCGGCATGAGCATGGATCGTGGGTGTGCGCATGCCGGAACGAACTGCCGTTACGAAATACCAAGTTGTTGTGCAGTCGCGTCGATGGCCTTTTTGGCCTTCGACACGATTTCGTCGATTTCCAGCTTTGTGATCACGAGCGGCGGCGACAGCAGCATCCGGTCGCCGGTGGCGCGCATGATCAGGTTGCCGTTGAAGCAGAAGTCGCGGCAGATCGTGCCGACGTCGCCGCCGTTGGCGAAACGTTTGCGCGTTTTCGGGTCTTCCGCGAGTTGCAGGCCGGCTACCAGCCCCGCGCCGGAGATCTCGCCGACGATCGGATGGTTCGCGAAGGTGTCGCGCAGCTTCTTCTGGAAGTACGGACCCGTATCGGTCTTGACGCGCTCGACGATTTTCTCGTCGCGCAGCAGCTTGAGGTTGGCGACCGCGACAGCGGCGGCCACCGGATGCCCGGAGTAGGTGAGGCCGTGATTGAAGTCGCCGTTCTCGATGATCGCTTTGGCAACGCGGTCATGCAGGCCGACCGCGCCCATCGGGATATAGCCGCTCGTCAGGCCTTTCGCCAGCGTGATCAAGTCCGGTTCGAAACCGAAGTGCTGATGCGCGAACCACTCGCCGGTCCGCCCGAAGCCGCCGATCACTTCGTCGGCGACCAGCAGAATGTCGTACTTGCGGCAAATGCGCTGGATTTCCGGCCAATACGTGGAGGCCGGGAAAATCACGCCGCCCGCTCCCTGGAAAGGCTCACCGATAAACGCGGCCACGTTGTCCGCGCCGATTTCGAGAATCTTCGCTTCGAGTTGTTGCGCACGGGCCAGCGCGAATTCTTCCGGCGTCAGATTGCCTTGCGCTTCACCGAAGAAATACGGCTGGTCGATGTGCACGATATTTTCGACCTTCGACGGCATCTGGTCGTGCATGTAGCCCATGCCGCCCAGCGTGCCGCCCGCGATCGTCGAGCCGTGATAGCCGTTCTTGCGCGAGATCACGAACTTCTTCGAATGCTTGCCTTGCGTCGCCCAGTAATGATGGACGATGCGCAGCACGGTGTCGTTGCCTTCCGAGCCGCTGTTGCAATAGAAAAAGTGATTGAACGGTTCCGGCGCGAGCTCCGCGAGCAATGCCGACAGTTCGATCACCGGCGGATGCGTCGTCTTGAAGAAGGTGTTGTAGTAGGACAGTTCCTGCATCTGCCGGTATGCTGCGTCGGCCAGTTCCTTGCGGCCGTAACCCACGTTCACGCACCACAGGCCGGCCATGCCGTCGATCACCTTGTTGCCTTCCGAGTCCCACAGGTACACGCCCTGAGCCTTGACGATCACGCGGCTGCCGGCGCGATTGAGCGAGCCCATATCCGAAAACGGATGAATGTGGTGCGCGGCGTCGAGCGCGCGGTATTCGGCGGTGCTGCGTTGCTGCTGTGCGGCTTGAGCCGACTGTGCCCCGGCGGCGGGTTGCGCCGGTTGCACGTAAGCGACTTCTTCTGTTCTATAGCTCATACTGCCTCCAATAGTTCTGCATTTGCTTTTTCGTCGACGTCCATGACGGCCTTAAACCCGGCTTAGACGTGCAACAGCAAATGCCGGCGTTCCCACGAACTGATCACGCGGAAGAACGCTTCGTATTCGGTTTCTTTCAGTGCGAGATAGGCTTTGACGAATTTCTCGCCGAGCACTTCGGCGATCGGCTCGCATGCGCCCATCAGCGTCAAACCCTCTTCGAGGTTGCGCGGCAACTGGTACGGCAATTCATAACCGTCGCTGAGCAGCGGCTCGGTGGCTTCGAGGTTCTGCGTCATGCCCAGGTAACCTGCGGCCAGTGTCGCGGCGATCGCCAGATACGGATTGCAGTCCACACCCGGAATGCGGTTCTCGATGCGGCGCGCAGCCGGGCCCGAATGCGGAATCCGGAAGCCCACCGTGCGGTTGTCGTAGCCCCATGCCACGTTGATCGGCGCGGCCATGAAGCGCGACAGGCGGCGATACGAGTTGATGTACGGCGCGAAGATCGGCATCAGCGCGGGCGTGTATTTCTGCAAGCCGGCGATGTAGCTGGTGAAGAGCGAGGTCGGCTTGCCGTCCGCGCCGGTGAACAGGTTGCGGCCGGTTTCTTCGTCCACGAGGCTCTGGTGCATGTGCATCGCCGAGCCCGGTTCGTCTTCCATCGGCTTGGCCATGAAGGTCGCGTACATCTTGTGACGCAGCGCGGCTTCGCGCACCGTGCGCTTGAACAGGAACACGCTGTCGGCGAGCTTGAGCGGGTCGCCGTGCATGAAGTTGATTTCCATCTGCGCCGCGCCGACTTCGTGAATCAGCGTGTCGACTTCCAGTTCCTGCACCTCGCAGTATTCATAGATGTCTTCGAACAGCGGATCGAATTCGTTGACCGCTTCGATCGAGTACGCCTGGCGCCCGGTTTCCGGACGGCCGGTCCGGCCGATCGGCGGTTGCAGCGGCAGATCCGGGTCCTTGTTCATGTCGACCAGGTAGAACTCGAGCTCGGGCGCGATCACCGGCTTCCAGCCTTTGGCCTTGTAGAGTTCTAGCACGCGGCGCAGCACGCGGCGCGGCGAGATCGCGACCGGCGTGCCGTCGAAGTGAACGCAATCGTGGATCACCTGAGCGGTCGGGTCGACGGCCCACGGAATGATGCGGATGGTGCTCGGATCGGGGACGCAAACCATGTCCGGATCGGTGACGCCGGTGAGCGTGCCGTCTTCCGGATAATCGCCCGTGACGGTCTGGATCATCACCGCCTGCGGCAAGCGCATGGACTCGCCGGATTCGAATTTGCTGCGCGGGATGATCTTGCCGCGCGCGATCCCGGCCATATCCGGAATGATCGCTTCGATTTCGGTGATGCGGTTCTTCTTCAGAAATTCGTCGATGTCATGCATGATTGTTCTCTCAGTTTTGGTGCGCGACCGGCTCAGGCATGCGTGGCGGCGGCGGATGCCGCGCCATAGCCGGCCTTGGTGCGCATTCGATCGCGGCAGGCGTCGCCGAAAGCGCGGAAGATCGCGGTGGACAGCGCGTCGTTCGCGTGCTTCCACTCCGGGTGCCACTGCACACCTAGGGCGAAGGCGCGCGCGTCTTTCACGCTGACTGCTTCGATCAATCCGTCCGGGGCTGTGGCTTCAGCCACGAGCCCGGCGCCCAACCGCTCGACGCCCTGACCGTGCAGTGAATTCACACGCGCTTCATCCGTGCCGCCGGCAAGACGCTGCAACAAGCCGCCCTGCGTCAGCGTGATCGGATGCGACGGTGCGTATTGCACGTCGAGGTCGTCTTCCTTGTTCTCGCGGTGGTCATTGAAGCCGGCCACCGCGTGAACGCATTGATGCAGCGTCCCGCCGAAAACCACGTTCATTTCCTGGAAGCCGCGGCACACCGCCAGCACCGGCACGCCGGCGTCGATGGCGGCACGCAGCAGCGGCAGCGTCGTCGCATCGCGTGCGGCGTCGTGCAGCGTGCCCGGCGCGCTGGGATGGCCGCCGTAGCGATGCGGCTCGACATTCGAATAGCTGCCGGTAAACAGCAGGCCATCGACGGTGGCCAGCACGTCGGCCGTGGACTGACGCTCGCCGAGCGCCGGCAACAGCATCGCCAGCGCCTGTGAGCCGTCCACGATCGCGGCAATGTACTTTTCGCCGACCACATGCGACGGGTGGACTCCCATCATCGTTCTGTCGGCGCTGATGCCGACTAGAGGTTTGGTTCGCATAACGAATAGACGTGTGTGTTCCCGCGGGACGCCGCATGAACAACGTTAAACCCGGCGCGGCACGATTCCGCAGCCGGGCGCAAGGCGCCAGACCGCCGGGGTAGTGCAGGCGGTCGCTGGCAACGGAGCGCACCGCGCGTGGTAATCAGGCAGGCTGTTCGATTTGATCCGCTGCGGTGCGCAACCAGTCTGAATCGCGTGAAGCGTGCAGGCGGCAGACGGCACCGCACATGCACGAACGCATGGCTCGATAGAGCGCGTTCACGCAAACGGACGAATCGAACAGCGAAAAGGAGGGAGGCGCTACGGCAGCAGCGATGCGACTTCGTCCGTGCGCACAGCAATGAAGGCGCGCGCGGAGATAGAGTTGTGACGTCGAACTGAACGGCGGGACAGGATCGTGAAGACGGACAGAAAGCGGCGGAACGCAAGGCTGCCGTTGCTGCCGTCGGCGATGGCGCTGTCAGCGCGAAGACATCTCGCCTGACTACGATTCCATCTCACCAAAGGGCCTCGGACTCTCACGATTACACTCGACTAGCGACGTTGAAAGTATTGAACGGCCTGCTCGAAAAACATACCGGGCGTTTAAAGAAACAGGACGCTGGGATGATCGCCTTAAGCTGTAGCGAAGCTGATTCGCTACATCGCAAAACACCTTTTCGTGCTTCGTGACGCCAGCATGACGATCGCCTGAGAACCATCGTATACGAGCCAATAAAGCCGTCAAATCATTTTTATAAAAGATTTATAAGGGCTTTCCCCAGGGCATGGCTAAAATTCCGCCCAGTGGGAACGGTCGTTGCGTAATGCATATTTCGGAATGCTTTCAGGGTTTTCCCCAAAGGCGCGATGATTAAAGTGATTAGAATATTCAACACTCGCGCACAGCGTATTGCCTCGATCCAGGCGTTCCCGATCGTCTTCCTATGTCAGAGAATTTAGCGATGTCCATCGAAGTAGCGACCCGCCTGCAGTACATCCGTAAGAAGAATGGTCTGTCGCAGCGAGAGCTGGCCAAGCGGGCGGGCGTGACCAACGGCACGATCTCGCTGATCGAGCAGAACCGCGTGAGCCCGTCGGTCGGCTCGCTGAAGAAACTGCTCGAATGCATACCTATGAGTCTTGCCGAGTTCTTTACCTTCGAAGTCGAAGTGGCGCGATCGGTGGTGTCGCGCCGCGCGGACATGCCGAACCTCGGCAATGAGTCGATCGAGTTCTATCTGGCGGGCGCAAGTGTGAAGGACCGCAACATGGGCATTCTGCGCGAGGTCTACCAGCCTCTGTCGGACACCGGGCCGGAAATGCTGGAACACGCGGGGCACGAGGGCGGCGTGGTGGTCAGCGGTCAGATCGAATTGACCGTCGACGGCACCACGTGGCTGCTCGATCCCGGCGACAGCTACTACTTCGAAAGCCGTTTACCGCATCGTTTTCGCAATCCCAGCGCGGAGCATCTCTGCGAGATCGTGTCGGCCAATTCGCCGCCAACTTTCTGAAGACTCCGCGCCAACGCGCCGCGACGCTGTTCAATGCCGCATGAAGTCGATGCCGATAGGCGTCGTGCGCACAACATTGAGGCATCCTGATGGACAAGAAAACTCTCGCTTTCTGGCAAGACAAGGCCGCTGCGCTTTCAATCGAAAGCCGTGCGTTTATCGACGGCGAATACCGCGACGCTGCCAGCGGCCGCACGTTCGACTGCCTGAGCCCGATCGACGGCAAGCTGCTCGCCAAGGTCGCCGATAGCGGCGCGGCGGACGTCGACGCCGCGGTGGCGGCCGCCCGCCGCGCATTCGATGCGGGCGTGTGGGCCGGCCTGAATCCGCGCAAGCGCAAGGCGATTCTGTTGCGCTGGGCGGCGTCGATCCGTGAGCATCTCGACGAACTGTCGCTGCTTGAAACGCTGGACGCCGGCAAGCCGATCGCCGACACGACCACTGTGGACGTGCCGGGCGCGGCCTATTGCGTCGAGTGGTTCGCCGAGGCGATCGACAAGGTCGGCGGCGAAGTGGCGCCGGCCGATCATCATCTGGTGGGGCTCGTCACGCGCGAGCCGATCGGCGTGGTCGCCGCGGTGGTGCCGTGGAATTTCCCGATCCTGATGGCGTCGTGGAAATTCGGGCCGGCGCTGGCCGCGGGCAACAGCGTGGTGCTCAAGCCTTCGGAGAAATCGCCGCTCACCGCGATCCGCCTCGCGCAACTCGCTTTCGAGGCCGGCATTCCCGCCGGCGTGTTCAACGTCGTGCCGGGTGCGGGCGAGCCGGGCAAGCTGCTGGCGCTGCATCAGGACGTGGACTGTCTCGCCTTCACCGGCTCGACCAACGTCGGCAAGCTGATCATGCAGTACGCCGGGCAATCGAATCTGAAGCGCGTGTGGCTCGAACTCGGCGGCAAGTCGCCGAACATCGTGATGCCGGATTGCCCCGACCTCGACCGCGCCGCGAATGCCGCTGCCGGCGCGATCTTCTACAACATGGGCGAAATGTGCACGGCGGGTTCGCGCCTGCTCGTGCATCGCGACATCAAGGACGCGTTCCTCGACAAGCTGATCGCGGCGGCCCGCAGCTACACGCCGGGCAATCCGCTGGATCCGCAAACCTCGATGGGTGCGATTGTCGATAACGTGCAGCTCGAACGCGTGCTCGGCTATATCGAAGCGGGCCGCGCCGAAGCAAAGTTGCTGCTCGGCGGCTCGCGCGTGAAAGAAGAGACTGGCGGCTTCTATATCGAACCGACCATCTTTGAGATTCCGGCGGCCGGCGCGAAGGTCGCGCGCGAGGAAATCTTCGGGCCGGTGTTGTCGGTGATTACGTTCGACACCGTTGAGGAAGCGATCAGGATTGCCAATGACAGCGAGTACGGTCTCGCTGCCGCGCTCTGGACCGCGAACCTGACCACCGCGCACGAGGTGTCGCGCAAACTGCGCGCGGGCACGGTGTGGGTCAATTGCTACGACGAAGGCGGGGACATGAACTTCCCGTTCGGCGGCTACAAGCAATCGGGCAACGGCCGCGACAAGTCGTTGCACGCGCTGGAGAAGTACACCGAGCTGAAGTCCACGCTGGTGCGGCTGCGCTAAAGTTCGCCAAGCCAGCGCGGCAGCGTGCGGACAAGGCGCCGCCGCGTTCCCAATGAATCCGAGGCCGGACGCTGCACGCATCACCAGGAAGCTTCGCGTGCGGCGCCGGCATGTCTATCAGGTATCAGGTCATCTATGACTGAACTCGTCTACGGCGACGGCGCGATCCGCCGTTCGTCGCTCTATGGCTCCTCGATCGAAAACACCTATGCGGGTGTGTTGTCGTTCATGCGCCGCAAGTACACCCGTGAACTCGACGATGTCGATGTCGTGGTCTCCGGCGTGCCGCTCGATCTGGCCACCACGTTCCGCTCGGGCGCACGTCTCGGCCCCGCAGCGGTGCGCGCGGCCAGTGTGCAGCTGTCGGAGCTGCATCCCTATCCCTGGGGCTTCAATCCGTTCGACGATCTCGCTGTGACCGACTACGGCGACTGCTGGTTCGACGCGCACAATCCGCTGACGATCAAGGAATCGATTGTCGAGCACGCACGCACGATCCTGCGCTCGGACGCGAAGATGCTGACCCTCGGCGGCGATCATTACATTACCTATCCGCTGCTGATCGCGCATGCGGAGAAGTACGGCAAGCCGCTCTCGCTGATCCATTTCGACGCGCATTGCGATACGTGGGCGGACGACAGTCCGGACAGCCTGAACCACGGTTCGATGTTCTACAAGGCGGTGAAGGACGGTCTGATCGATCCGAAGACCTCGGTGCAGGTCGGCATCCGCACGTGGAACGACGACTTCATGGGCATTAATATTCTCGACGCCGCGTGGGTCCACGAGCACGGTGCGCGTGCCGCGGTGGAGCGGGTCACGTCGATTGTCGGCGAGCGGCCCGCGTATCTGACTTTCGATATCGATTGTCTCGATCCGGCGTTCGCACCGGGCACGGGCACGCCGGTGGCGGGCGGTTTGTCGTCGGCGCAGGGGCTCGCCATCGTGCGCGGGCTCGGGGCGTTGAATCTGGTGGGCGCGGATGTCGTGGAGGTGGCGCCCGCATATGACCAGAGCGAGATCACCGCGATAGCCGCCGCGCATATCGCATGCGATCTGCTGTGTCTGTGGCGGCAACGCAAGGTTGCTGAGCGCTAGGCACTAGCCTTGCGGTCTTACGCGGAACCGGCTCAGCCCATCGACGACGATCGATCGGGCTGACGCCGGCTTTCACGCAAGCCCAGCGTGTAGACGGCGAGTGCGCCGCTCATGATTGAAAATCAGCGCCGCGCAGTATTCCCCCCGCGCAGGCGCTCATTATCCTCAAGCAGAGCAGCACGCAACCTCGGCACGGCGAAGTCGATGAAACTGCGCGTTTTCAGCGGCAATGGTCCTTGTCCCGCATGCATCAGGCTGACCGGAATCGGTTCGGGCTCGAATTCCCGCAGCACCAGTTGCAGCTTGCCTTCCTCTACAGCACGCGCAGCCTGATATGACAGCACGCGCGTGAGCCCCACGCCGGCGATGGCCGCGTCGATGGCGGCTTCCGCGGTATTGACGGACAGGCGCGGCTGGATCGGCACCGCCTGCTGCTGCCGCGCGCCGCGCGCCGCGAAGGTCCAGATCGGCCCGGATGGCAGCGCGTCGAAATTCACGCAGGCGAAGCCGGCAAGATCCTCAGGGGTCTTCGGCGTGCCGCGCTCTGCGAGGAAATGCGGACTGGCGCAGACCACCCGGGACAGGGTGCCGACCTGGCTGGCGACCATACTGCTGTCGGGCAGTTTGCCAATCCGCAAGGCCACGTCGATGTGCTCGTCGAGCAGATGCAGCGTGCGGTCCGCCAGCATCAGCTGCACCGCGATTTCCGGAAATGTCGCGAGGAAATCGTTGACGATGGGCAGCACATTCAGGCGCCCGAACACCATTGGCGCGGTGACGACCAGATCGCCGCGCGGCGTGCTGTATTCGCCCGATGCCGCGCTTTCCGCATCGGTCACCTGCTCGAGAATCTGCTTGCAGGCGGCAAGGTAGGCGGTGCCTGCGTCGGTCAATGTCAGCTGGCGCGTGGAGCGGACCAGCAGCCGTGCGTTCAGATGGGCTTCGAGTTCCGCCACCTTGCGGCTGACGGTAGGCAGCGGCGTGCCGAGCTTGCGGCTGGCGGCGGAAAAACTGCCGGTTTCCGCCGCTGCCACGAAGATTGACATTGCCTCCAGACGATCCATAGAGCCTCTCGATTTTCGAGATTTAATCAGTCGAAAATACAGGATTGTCAGTGCTTCTGGAAGCGCTAGCCAGATACCGGCATGGACGAGGCGACGCGTGCGTCGATCGGGCGCGAGCATCGCGGCGGCGCAGGCCGGCGAGGCCGCGGCCCGGTTGCTACAATCGTCGTGCGCCTACACACCTACATAGACAACGGAGACACGCCATGGCAAACCTTCAGCCGATCAGCCGCTACCCCGTGCCGGAGCCAGGTGAATGGCCCGACGACATCCGGGCCCGCATCCTCGAAGTGCAGGAGAAAGCCGGCTTTGTCCCGAACGTGTTCTTGACGCTGGCGCATCGCCCGGATGAATTCCGCGCGTTTTTTGCGTATCACGATGCGCTGATGCTCAAGGAAGGAGGTCTCACCAAAGGCGAGCGCGAAATGATCGTCGTCGCAACCAGCGCGGTGAATGATTGCCTGTACTGCGTGGTCGCGCACGGCGCGATTCTGCGCATTTACGAAAAGGCGCCGCTGCTCGCGGATCAGGTCGCCGTCAATCATCGCAAGGCGGACATCACCGCGCGTCAGAAGGCGATGCTCGACTTCGCGCTGAAGGTCTGCCGCGAGTCCGGTGCGGTCGACGACACCGATTTCCAGACCCTGCGCGAGCACGGTTTTTCCGACGAAGACGTCTGGGATATTGCGGCAATTACCGCGTTTTTCGGCCTGTCGAACAGGATGGCGAACGTCATTTCCATGCGCCCGAACGACGAGTTCTATCTGATGGGGTGCGTGCCGAAAACCACCGCCGACGCGCCGCAAAAGTAGCTTCGTCGCTTGCTTCGGACTTCCGATCGGTCTCGCGCAACACCTGGATTGCTAGCGGGTTCAGCAAGAATTATTGCGTCAGAGCGCCGGACAAGACAGCACGCGCTGGGGTGCGAGCGTCGTTCCAGGTTCGCCATTTTTTGCCGGCGTACCCTGAGTGGGTGTGGAGATCAAGCGGACGCTGTTCAGGCCGGCATTCGCCAGCACATATTTTTCAGCGCTATTTTCGGGCTGCCAGTACGCGCGATACGTGCCGCCGTCGTCGAAGACCAGCAGCTTGCCATGCACGGTTTTTGTGCCGCTGACGAGGTCGACCGGCTCGCCGTCACGCAGCTGGAAGCTCTGCGGCATGGCTGAATTTGCCGTGCCCACCAGTGTGGCGCACGCGCCGTCGTCGGTCGCCGCGAGCGCGCAAGACGACGCGGCGAGCAGAGCCCATGTTGCAATCTGGCGAAATTTCATCGTTTTTAACTCGCAAATCTTTAATTGCCGCGCGCGCTGTCGACGGCGAAAACCGGCTGTTTGCGTTTCCGCCATAACATAGCGGGAAAAGCCCGCCAGCTGTGGCCGGCCCACGCTAAAGCACTGAAATTGCAACGGATTGTGATGCGCGGCGGCGTCTTGTAAGGCGAGACGAAACCGTAAGCTCGCGATTCTTATGGCACTTTGCGGCAAAAAAACGTCAAATTGCCGCTGGGCGGGTGATACAAGGCTTACACCCAAGGTTTGCGTGAACCCGCGCCTATGCGTTAGTGTGTCGGTCCCGGCGCGACAGATGTGGCGCCGGTTCCATGATTACCATACGGGAAGTGCTATGAACAAACAGGAACTGATTGATGCAGTCGCCGCAGCGACGGGCGAAAGCAAAGCGGCCACGGGCCAAACCATCGACGCAATCGTCGACGCGGTAACCGCAGCAGTGGTGGGCGGTGATACGGTGCAACTGGTCGGTTTCGGTTCTTTCTCGACCGGCGCGCGTGCTGCACGCGTGGGCCGCAATCCGTCGACGGGTGCCGAGATCCAGATCGCGGCAGCCAAGACGGTGAAGTTCACCGCCGGCAAGGCGTTCAAGGAAGCCGTCAACGCGTCGTAATGCAACGCGCCTCGCGCCGGCGCACCGACGCCCGCCGCCGGAACGTGCGGCGAGCGATGCATCGGGCGTGAGGAACAACGCTCAGCCCAACCCCGGTGACGTAAACAATCGGCGGTTGGTGCGGCGCGTGCGGTGCTTCTAGTGCGCCTTGCGGTGCGCTATTGCGCTATTGCGCTTATTGCGCGTGGTGCGCTCGGTGCGCGTAGTGCGCGTAGTGCGCGTAGTGCGCTTGCGATGCGCGCCTTGCCGCGATCAGCCCGCGCGCCGTTGCCGGGTAGCTTCGGCGAGCGCTTCGAGCACCGGTTCGGTCTGCGCCCAGCTCACGCACGCATCGGTAATCGACACGCCGTAGCGCAGCGGCACGCCAGGCTTCAGATCCTGCCGGCCTTCTTCCAGATGACTTTCCAGCATGACGCCAATGATGCGGCGCTCGCGCTGCGACAGTTGCCGCGCGATATCCTGCACCACCTCCAGTTGACGCAAGTGAGACTTGCCCGAATTCGCGTGTGAACAGTCGATCATGACCTGCTCGCGCAGTCCGGCTGATTTGAGCGCCGCGCAGGTTGCCTCGACTGACGCGCTGTCGTAATTCGGCCCTTGCTTGCCGCCGCGCAGAATCACATGCGCGTCGTCGTTGCCGCGCGTTTCGAAGATCGCGGCCATGCCCATCTTGGTCATGCCCATGAACGCGTGACTTGCGCGCGCCGCGACGATGGCATCCGCGGCGATTTGCACGCCGCCGTCGGTGCCGTTCTTGAAGCCGATCGGGCAGCTCAGTCCCGATGCAAGCTGCCGGTGACTCTGGCTCTCGGTCGTGCGCGCGCCGATCGCGCCCCACGCGACCAGATCCGCGATGTATTGCGGGCTCAGCAAGTCGAGAAATTCGGTGGCCGTCGGCAGGCCGAGACCGTTGATGTCCAGCAGCAGTTGCCGTGCGAGGCGCAGCCCCTCGTTGATATGGAAGCTGCCGTCGAGACGCGGATCGTTGATATAGCCTTTCCAGCCCACTGTCGTGCGCGGTTTTTCGAAGTAGACCCGCATCACGATCAGCAGATCGTCCTTGTAGGTGTCGGCGGCTTTCTTGAGCCGGTGTGCGTATTCGATTGCCTGATCGTGATCGTGGATCGAGCAGGGTCCGACGATCATCACGAGGCGATCGTCGCGGTCGTGCAGGATGTCGGCGATCGCCACGCGGCTTTCTTCGACGAGTGTCTGTACTGCGGGCGGTACCGGCAGTTCATCCTGCAACAGGGCAGGGGAAATGAGCGGACGTACCGCGCCGATACGAACGTCGTCGATGCGCGTGGTGTCCTGGGTGGCGTCGGCAGAGCCGACTTCCTGATCGTGCAGAGGATTGTCGATGACGCTCAAAATGTTCTCCCGGGCCGTGATGATGAAATGGCCTCGATGGCTGAAGGCCTGCTTGCTGGTTCGCTGCCGGGATTATGACACTCGCGTGGTGTTGCCGCGATGATGATGATGGTTCTCAGAGGCGTTTGATCAGCGCCATGGCGGCGGCCGGATTGCGTTCCTTGAAGCCGCTGATGACATACAGATAGACGTCGCATGCGGATGTTTTAGCCGGCGCGGCGGCGGCTGTTTCCAGGTCTTCGGGTGTTTTGCCGGTGGCAAGCTGGCGGGCGCGTTCGGCCCACGCGTCGAGGGCTTGGGTCGAATAGCCTTTGGCCTGTTGGTCTGTTGTGCCCATGATGCGGACGTAGACGAATGGCGCGGTGATGTCGGCGATTTGCGGGTAGTCGCTGTCGCCCGACAGCACGATTGCCACCTGGTATTTTCTGGCTAGCGCGATGAATTCCGGGGTTTTGAAGCTTTCGTGGCGGACTTCGATTGCGTGCCGCAGTTTTTGACCTTCGATGCTTTGCGGCAGCAGTTTCAGGAAAGCTTCGAAGTCTTCTGTGTCGAATTTTTTGGTTGGTGCGAATTGCCAGTTGATGGGCCCGAGTTTTTGCTTGAGCAGCAATACGCCGCTGGCGAAAAATCGTTCTATGGTTTCATTGGCTTGCGCCAGGACTTTTCTGTTTGTCGCATAGCGAGGGGCTTTCAAGGAGAAGACGAAGTTTTCCGGCGTTTCCTGGTACCACTTCTCGTAGCTGGACGGCTTTTGCAGGCCGTAGAAGGTGCCGTTGATTTCTATCGACGTCAGGTTTTGGCTCGCGTATTGCAGTTCGCGGGTTTGGGCCAGGTCTGACGGGTAGAAGGTGCCTCGCCAGGGTGCGTAGGTCCAGCCGCCTATGCCGATTTTGATGGTTGGATTTTTGGCCGTTGGCATTGGGGCGCTCCACGCGTTCTGGCTCCGCTGGGGAGGGATAGATTAGCGGATTTTTTTGCCTTTGCGGCGCTGGTTTGTCAGTTTTACCAACGCCCCGGGCACAACCCTAATCCTCTGGCTTTCGCTCACCGCGCGCGCCACCCGGTGCCTTCTTTGAAGACTCTTCGAACCGCCGGGCAGCTTCATCCACCTCAGCCTTGAATCGCCGCAAAGCATTAACCGCCACATCCGGCGGCATCAGCGCGCTCCACAAAACATCGATCAACTGATCCGCGGTCGCGTCGATATCGATATGCCGATTCGCCAACGTAGCGTCCCAAAGCACGTGTTCCATCGGCCCAAACACTATTGAACGCAATAACCGCAATGGCATGTCGGAGCGTATCTGCCCAGTCTCCTGTCCCTGCGCCAACACGCGCATCAACGGCGCGGTATACCGGCGCTGCAACTCGGTCAGCGCTTCGCCAAGCTCATGATGCCGCGCCCGCCCCTCCGACAACACCAAAGCGCACAGGTCAGTGCCATTGACCAGCATCAACCGCAAATGCGTTCGCACAATGAAAGCAAACTGTTGACGCACACTGCCGTCACGCGGCAACCCGGATTCGATCGCCTCGATGATCTCGTCATACCAGTCGCCGATCACTCGCGCGCATAACTCCCGCTTGCCGCGGAAATAACTGAATACAGTTGCCTCGGATATGCCCAGGCGCTGGGCAATCTCCGCGGTCGTCGCGCGCTCGTAGCCGCGCTCGGAGAACACGTCGCGCCCCGCCTGAAGAATCTCTTTCACGCGCTGCTGCGACTTGCGCCCGGCCGGCTGGCGGCGTGAGGCGGGTAACTCGGCCTTCAAGGCAACCGTCATATGAGTCAAGTTCAAATTTGTGAGGCGGATAACCCCGGTGACGTCGATCCTATCACGCCTGAGCGGCGGAAAGAGCGCAAGTTCTAGTTTATGAGTAACACTCAAAAATACCTATTGACGCTTACGTAAATCTAGCGTGAAATGCGCCTTGAACGTTTCGCGCCTCGTGCGGGATGATGGGTGCGGCCCACAAGGCTACGCCGTCCGCTGAGCCGCACTCAGACAAGCCGGCGCCCACCATGGCTGACCGGCCGCCAACGAACTCTGGAGACACAGCAATGAGCAACCTGCCCGGTTTGCAATTCCCGCTCGGTGAAGAAATCGAAATGCTGCGTGACAGCATCGCAGGTTTCGCGGCCAAGGAAATCGCCCCGCGTGCCGCGGAAATCGATCGCACGGATCAATTCCCGATGGACCTGTGGCGCAAATTCGGCGATCTGGGCGTGCTCGGCATGACGGTCGCGGAAGAATACGGCGGCGCGAACATGGGCTACACCGCGCACATGATCGCGATGGAAGAAATCTCGCGCGCCTCGGCATCGGTCGGTCTCTCCTACGGCGCGCACTCGAATCTGTGCGTCAACCAGATTCATCGCAACGGCACCGAAGCGCAAAAGCAGAAGTACTTGCCCAAACTCGTGTCGGGCGAACACATCGGCGCGCTCGCCATGAGCGAGCCGAACGCGGGCTCGGACGTGATCAGCATGAAACTGCGCGCGGACAGGAAGGGCGACCACTACGTGCTCAACGGCACCAAGATGTGGATCACCAACGGCCCGGATTGCGACACGCTGGTGGTGTATGCCAAGACCGATCTCGAAGCGAATTCGCGCGGCATCACCGCGTTTATCGTCGAGAAGGGCATGAAGGGTTTTTCGGTCGCGCAAAAGCTCGACAAGCTCGGCATGCGCGGCTCGCATACCGGTGAACTGGTGTTCGAGAACGTCGAAGTGCCGGAAGAAAATATCCTCGGTCAGCTGAACGGCGGCGCGAAGGTGCTGATGAGCGGCCTCGACTACGAGCGCGCGGTGCTCGCGGGCGGCCCGACCGGCATCATGGTCGCGGTGATGGACGCGGTCGTGCCGTATATCCACGACCGCAAACAGTTCGGTCAGCCGATCGGCGAATTCCAGCTGATTCAAGGCAAAGTCGCCGATATGTACACCACGCTGCAAGCGTGCCGCGCGTATCTGTACGCGGTCGGCCGGCAGCTCGATACGCTCGGCAAGGAACACGTGCGCCAGGTGCGAAAAGACTGCGCTGGCGTGATTCTCTACACCGCTGAAAAAGCCACGTGGATGGCCGGCGAAGCGATCCAGATTCTCGGCGGCAACGGCTACATCAACGAGTACCCGGTCGGCCGTCTGTGGCGCGATGCGAAACTCTATGAAATCGGCGCGGGCACCAGCGAAATCCGTCGGATGCTGATTGGCCGCGAACTGTTTGCCGAAACGGCTTGAGCGGCAGCACCGCGCGACAGCACAGCGCGGCAACGCCGCGTAACAGCGCTGTCTCAGTGCAGGCACATAAAAAAGCGGCGATAGCAACCACCTTGCATGGGACCAGAGTAAGGGCTTTGCATGGGCCCGGAGTAAGTGCTGAAGCACTAACTCCGGCCGACAGCTAAAGCGCTAACTCTGGTCGACAGCAATCAAATTGCATGGGATCGGAGTAAGCGCTAAAGCGCTAACTCCGATCGACACAGGAGAAGCCACGCAATGCCGATCATCGAATCAAAGCTGAATCCGCGTTCGGACGATTTCCGCGCCAACGCGGCGGCGCTCGAAGCGCTGGTCGCCGATCTTCGCGCGAAGATCGACAAGCTCGCGCTGGGCGGCGGCCAGGCGGCGCGCGACAAGCACACGGGCCGCGGCAAACTGCTGCCGCGCGATCGCATCGAGAAACTGCTCGATCCGGGCACGCCGTTTCTCGAGTTCTCGCAACTCGCAGCCTATGGCATGTACCACAACGACGCGCCGGGCGCGGGCGTGATCACCGGCATCGGCCGCATTGCGGGGCAGGAATGCGTGATCGTCTGCAATGACGCGACGGTCAAGGGCGGCACGTACTATCCGGTCACCGTCAAAAAGCACGTGCGCGCGCAGGAAATCGCCGCGGAAAATCATTTGCCGTGCGTGTATCTGGTCGACTCGGGCGGCGCCAATCTGCCGAATCAGGACGAGGTGTTCCCCGATCGCGATCACTTCGGCCGCATCTTCTATAACCAGGCGAATCTGTCGGCGGCGGGTATTCCGCAGATCGCCGTCGTGATGGGTTCGTGCACCGCGGGCGGCGCCTATGTGCCGGCCATGAGCGACGAGTCGATCATCGTCAGGAATCAAGGGACGATTTTTCTCGGCGGGCCGCCGCTCGTCAAAGCCGCAACCGGCGAAGTGGTGAGCGCGGAAGACCTCGGCGGCGGCGACGTGCATACGCGTCTGTCGGGTGTGGTCGATCATCTCGCGCAGAACGACGCACATGCGTTGGGCATTGCGCGCAGCATCGTCAGCAATCTGAATCGCAGGAAGCAGGTGCCGGTGGCGTTGCAGGAGCCGAAGCCGCCGCGCTACGACGTGAAGAGCATGTACGGCGTGATTCCGGTGGATACGCGCAAGCCGTTCGATATCCGTGAAGTGATCGCGCGCATCGTCGACGATTCCGCGTTTGACGAATTCAAGGCCCGTTACGGCACCACGCTCGTAACCGGCTTCGCGCATATCTGGGGGCATCCGGTCGGCATCATTGCGAACAACGGCATTCTGTTTTCGGAATCGGCGCTCAAGGGCGCGCACTTCATCGAACTGTGCTGCCAGCGCAAGATTCCGCTGGTGTTTTTGCAGAACATCACCGGCTTCATGGTGGGCCGCAAATACGAAAACGAAGGCATCGCGCGTCACGGCGCGAAGATGGTGACGGCCGTGGCGACGGCGAAGGTGCCGAAGTTCACGGTGATCATCGGCGGCTCGTTCGGTGCGGGCAACTACGGCATGTGCGGCCGCGCGTATTCGCCGCGCTTCCTGTGGATGTGGCCGAACGCGCGCATCTCGGTGATGGGCGGCGAGCAGGCTGCATCGGTGCTGGCTACCGTCAAGCGTGACGGTATCGAAGGCAAGGGCGGTTCGTGGAGCGCGGAAGAGGAAGAGGCGTTCAAGCAGCCGATCCGCGATCAATACGAGCATCAAGGCCACCCGTACTACGCGAGCGCGCGCCTGTGGGACGACGGCGTGATCGATCCGGCGCAAACGCGCGACGTGCTCGGTCTCGGCCTCTCGGCTACCATGAATGCGCCAATCGAAGACACGCGTTTCGGCGTGTTCAGAATGTGAAGCTGTGCTGAGCGCAGGAGCTCATAGCATGCAATACGAAACGCTGAATGTCGCGATCGACGGACAGATCGCCGCGGTCACGCTGAATCGCCCGGACGTGCGCAACGCGTTCAACGAAACGATGATTGCCGAAGTGACCTCGGCCTTCACCGCCTTGAACGAACGCGACGACGTGCGCGCGGTCGTGCTGGCTGCGAACGGCAAGGCGTTCTGCGCGGGCGCCGATCTGAACTGGATGAAGAAAATGGCTGGCTACTCGGACGACGAGAACCGCGCCGATGCCATGTTGCTGGCGACCATGCTGTCGTCGATCTATCGCTGCAACAAGCCGGTGATCGCGCGCGTGAACGGCGACGCCTACGCGGGCGGCATGGGCTTGATCTCGGCGTGCGATATCGTCGTGGCGGTGGATAGCGCGCGCTTTTGCCTGTCGGAAGCGCGTCTGGGTTTGATCCCGGCCACCATCGCGCCCTACGTGATTCGCGCGCTGGGCGAGCAGGCTTCGCGCCGCTACTTCACGACCGCCGAGCAGTTCGATTGCGCAACGGCATTGCGGCTCGGTCTGGTGAGCGAAGCGGTCGCGGCGGAGCAACTCGATGCAACGGTCCAGCAAATCGCGGAAACGCTCTGCGCGAACGGCCCGCAAGCGGTGCGTGCGTGCAAGCAGCTCGTGCAGGACATCGCGGGCTATGAACTGAACGACGCGATGATCGAAGACACGGCGGCGCGCATCGCGCGCACGCGAGCCGGCGCGGAAGGCCGCGAAGGCGTCGCGTCGTTCCTCGAAAAACGCCCGCCGTCCTGGCGAAGCTAACTTGCCTCACAATCGCCATACGATCGCCTCACGAGAAAACCTGGGCGCTTGCTGGCCTTCACCAGAACAACAGCCCCGGAACGGGACTCCTCATCGAGACATCTCATGTTCAACAAGATTCTGATTGCGAACCGGGGCGAGATTGCATGCCGCGTCGCGGCAACCTGCAAGCGGCTCGGCATCGCGAGCGTGGCCGTGTATTCCGATGCGGACGCCAACGCGAAGCACGTCGCCGCCTGCGACGAGGCCGTGCATATCGGCGGCTCGACGGCGGCGGAAAGCTATCTGCGCATCGAGCGCATCATCGAAGCCGCGCGCGCCACCGGCGCACAAGCGGTGCATCCGGGCTACGGCTTCCTGTCGGAAAACGAAGACTTCGCGTATGCGTGCGAAACCGCGGGTATCGTCTTTATCGGACCGCCGGTCGAAGCGATCGCCGCGATGGGCTCGAAGGCCGCCGCGAAAGCGCTGATGCATGCTGCGGCCGTGCCGCTCGTGCCGGGCTATCACGGCGACGATCAGGATGCGCAACTGCTGCATCGCGAGGCCGATGCGATCGGTTACCCGGTGCTGCTGAAGGCAAGCGCGGGGGGCGGCGGTAAGGGCATGCGTGTAGTCGAGCGCAGCGAAGACTTCGCGGCGGCGCTGGCGTCGTGCAAGCGCGAAGCGGCGAGCAGCTTCGGCAATGACCGCGTGCTGATCGAAAAGTATCTGGCGCGGCCCCGTCACGTGGAAGTGCAGGTGTTCGCGGACCGTCACGGCGGCGCGGTCTATCTGTTCGATCGCGACTGCTCGGTGCAGCGCCGTCACCAGAAGGTGCTGGAAGAAGCGCCGGCGCCGGGGCTTTCCGCCGAAATCAAACGCGAGATGGGCGAAGCGGCCGTGGCCGCGGCGCGCGCGGTGAATTACGTCGGTGCGGGCACGGTCGAATTCATCATGACCGGCACGGGCGATTTCTACTTCATGGAAATGAACACGCGCTTGCAGGTCGAGCATCCGGTCACGGAAATGGTGACGGGGCAGGACCTGGTCGAATGGCAGTTGCGCGTCGCCTCGAACGAACCGCTGCCGCTTGCCCAACAGCAAATCAGGATCGACGGTCATGCAATCGAAGCGCGTATCTACGCCGAGCATCCGGCGCGCGGCTTCTTGCCGTCGACGGGTACGCTCAAGCATCTGCGCATGCCGGAAGGCGTCGAGTTCAGCATCGACGCGGCCGGCTCAGGCGCGGCCGGCTCAGGCGAGTCGGGACGCAAAGCGCCGGTACGCATCGACAGCGGCGTGCGCGAGGGCGACACGATCACGCCGTTCTACGATCCGATGATCGCGAAGCTGATCGTCCACGGCGCGACACGCGAGGAAGCGCTGGCGCGCATGAATCGCGCGCTGCATGCCTGCGAAGTGGTCGGCCCGCATACCAACGTCGAGTTCCTGCAACGCATCGTCACTAGCGAGCCGTTTGTGACGGGCGACCTCGATACGGGTTTGATCGAGCGTCATCATGACGCGCTGTTCGCGCCCGTGAAAAAGCCGTTCAAGGAAGCGCTGGCGCTCGCCTGCGCTGCATTGCTGACGCGCGAAGGCGGCACCGCGCACGGCGCTTCGCCGTGGGATGCGCTGTCGCACTGGCGCCTGAACAGCGGCTACACGCAAACACTTGGCTGGCGCGATGTCGAGAACGACGCCGCCTTCACGGTGACCTTCGCGCGCGACGGCAGCACGCAAACGCTTGAACACGACGGCGTGCGCGAGGACTTCAACTGGTCGGGCGGCACGGGCCGGCACGAATTCCGCGCGACGATCGGCGACGCGCGAGCAACAGGCCGCGTATTCGTCGACGTCGATACGTTCCACGTCTTCTGCCTGGGTGAAGCGCTCGCGTTCGAATGGCAGAACCTGCTCGCGCACGCGGCGGATGCCGAAGGCGGCGAAGGCCGCCTGACCGCGCCGATGCCGGGCAAAGTCATCGCGGTGCTGGTCGAACCGGGCGCGGTGGTGGAGAAGGGCGACCCGCTGATCGTGATGGAAGCGATGAAGATGGAACACACGATCGGCGCACCGGCGGCCGGTACGGTGTCGGAAGTCCTGTATGCAGTCGGCGATCAGGTTACCGATGGCGCGCAGCTTCTGGTGCTGGACGTGGAATAAGGGACTTTAGGCGAGGCGCGGATAACCAGGAGCCCGCGCTTCGTTTTCCAGCTGTGTGATGCGCTCGTAGTCGGAAAGCGAGAGCGTGGAAAAACCCTTCAAACGCAGGCGTTTTGCGCGATCGGGTCGTGCCGCGAGCGCCTCGGTCAGCGCCGCGCGCAGTGCTTCGATAGTCGCTGAAGGCATCGTGCTGGAAGCAATCAAGGGCAAACCCGGCGACGCGGCCGTCACGCCGATCTGTCGAACTTTCTCCGCCAGCTCCGGCAATTCATCGCAGACAAAGGCGAACGTCACGCAATCGATCGCGGCGACGTCAGCCTGATTGTCGGCTACCGCTCGCAGCGAGCCGAGATGCGAACCGGTGCGCACCGTAGCGCTAAAAAACGCACCACCGCGCGCAAGTGGCGCCACCGCATGGCGAAACACATTCATGCCGCTATTCGAGTCGTCCTGATTGCAGGCGGCGCGTGCGCCACGGCAGGCTGCCAGCGAATCGAACGGCGCGTCCGCGCGTGTCACGAGCACGCTCGAATAATCGGCGCCGTCGCAGCCCGGCGCGTCGAATTGCGGCGTCGCGATCAATTGCACTTGCTCGCGCAAGCCGTGCATCAGCGGATAACCACACGTCTGCGAGATTAGTAAATCGGGACGCCGCCACAACGCGTGCAGGTCGTCATCCGCGTCCAGGACGATGCGGCAAGCCGGCTCGACCGCCCGCAACACATCACCCAGCCACTCGCGCCAAACGGCGGCGAGGGCGGGCGTCACGTTGTACATCGGCAGGGCGGCGATCCAGGTCATGCCCGCGATTCTGACACATCGGCCGCGCGCGCCCTGTCCACTGGTGCGGACAGGGCGGGTACGGGAGGCAAATCGCGTAAATGACAATTATTCGTATTTATGACGGCGCGCTGGGCAAACACAGGCGACATAAAACGTTCATGCCGCCCCTGATTTGCTGGGATCGCGCCCGCCCGGGCAGTGTCGGACTGCAGCGCATCCGGCTGCAAGTGCTCGAGCCGCGCGGGCGGGCACGAGCCACCATCATTGCACTTCAATATTGCCGGTGGGTGACGGACAAATTACCTGCCGGCATCGCCCGCTCGCCCTGATTGCTGCTTCGCCGCTTCGGGTTGTCAGTACATTTCGCCCTCAATTCGCCACCGGCGACGCAAGATAATCCCAGTCGTGCAGGAAGATCTGCTCGAAATAAGCCGCGGCATCGGCGTTATAGATGATCAGTCCCGCGTCGCGATTGCGCAGCGTGCCATCCGCCGACCAGTTCTGGCTGCTGACCATCACGACGCTTCCGTCGACAACGATGCCCTTGTTGTGCACGTTCGCCTGACGCCGCAGCACGGACGACGGAATGCCCGCCGCGACCAGTTTTTCTACCCATGCGTCGTTCTGGAACTGGCTGGTAATCAGACGCACGTCGAGCCCCCGGTCGATGAGCGCCTTCACGGCCGCGATCAACGCGTCATGCTGCGCATCGTCGGGATGTCCGCTCGGATGGATATATTGAGTCTGCATGTAAAAACGTCGCTGGGCGGACTCGATGAGCGCCTGAACATGCGGTTGATAGTTATCGGGCGTCAGCAGCGGCTGAATCTTGACGTTGCCGGCGAGCGTCTTCGGGGCGAAGAACTGGCGCGGCGCCTTGCCGGCCGCGAGCGCTTCGAGCGGCACGTCGAGAGCAGCGGCGGTCCCATTCCCGGCAACCGCCGCGCCTTGCGCACTGGCTGCGACGATCGCGTCGTGAGAGACCGCATAGTCGTGCTGCAGGAAAGCCCGGAACGTGTCCGCCAGCGCCTTGCTGGTGACGATGACATGCCAGTCGCGATCGTGTGTCGTGGCGAGCTTGCGCGCGGCCGTCACGTCGGAAAGATCGATTTCCGGCTGATTGCTGTTGTTCCAGTTGCCCGAAGAGAGCCAGAACGTATCGTCTTCGCGCACCGCCACCTTGATGTGATACGCGTTCGGATAGATCCAGACCGGGGCTTTCGGGTCGGCGTTGGTGAGCGCCCAGGTGCCGGCGAAGTGATCGCCCAGATGTTGCAAAAGATCAGCCTGCGTCTGGTCGTCCGTTTGATCGGCGGAGGGGTTCTTCGCCGGATGATCGAGCGTGAGCGTCAGTTTCTTGCCGCCGGCAAGCGCATTATCAAGGGCGGTGAGAATGTGCGCCGAGGTGAAGTCGTACATGCCTACCACCAGTTCTTCGCGAATGCCCTCGATAAAATTCGATAGTTCGGCCCACCCGGCATCGGGGCTCGCGTGCAGCACGAGCGAAACCTGTGCGGTGACAGCGTCGAGACTTGCTTCAGGCGCGGGTGTGTACGGAATCTCTTCCTTCTGTGCGCGTGCGGTGGCAAAGGCCGTCAGCGGCATCGGCGGATTCGCGCGGTCGTTGCCTTGTCCGTCGAAAAAGACTTGATCCGCGAAATCCGGTTGCCGGAGTTCGTGCCGTGCTTCGGCCAGCGCGAAATATTTCGCCGGGTCGAGTGCGCGCAGCGATTCCATCGGGCCGGCGGCGCGTACGTCGACGGGCACACCGTCGAACTGCTTCGGCAGCGAAGCTTCTACCGCGGCAAGTTTGTCCGGCATCGTCGTTACGATGATGGCGCGCGTGACGCCGCTCGTCAGCGTCGGCCATTGCAAGCCGCTCCGTACCGACAGGATGCCTGGTTGCCTGAAGGACTCGGCGTGCGTGTCGAGCATCGCCCGAATATCGATTGCCTGCATGTCATGCGGTGCAGTGCTTGCGCCGGCCGGTGCGCTCCTGACATTGGCGAGCGCCGCCGCAAACAGCGCCGCACTGGTCGGCAAGGCGCTGGCGAACATCGAGCGCCGTGCGTCGCGCCGGATCACGGCCGGGGCGCTGGCCTTGAGATGCGAGAGCGATTGCGGAAACGGAGTGAGACTGTCGACGAAGCTGCGCAGAGAACGCCCGCCCGTCAGCGAGCCGCCGCCGGGCTGGCCGGTTGCGAGATCGACGATCTCGGGCGCGCCGAAATGCCGGACCTGCTGGAGTGTGTTGTTCTGCGGATTGAACCAGGTGAGGTAGCCGTTGGGCAGCACCTGGCGCGGGCGGCTTATCCGGCCACTGAAACTGTAGCGCGCGCCCGACGTTCCGGCGGGAGCGAAATAGTGCGGCGTGTAGAAGTCCGAGACGAGCACGTCGTCGATGAGATAGGCGTTGCTGGCGTCTTCGGATGGATCGCAGATCTCGACCAGGAATTCGACTTTGCCGTTGCTGTCCTGGACATCGTTGTCGATGATCGCGACGGCGTTGGCCGCGGTGAGCCGGTTACCACTTGGATCGACCAGCATTTCCATGACTTCGTGACTCGCCGACAGAGACCAGGTGTCGCCGGCCAGCACCACCGCGAACGGCTGATTGTGCTCGGTCAGGTGAAAGCCGGCCGCACCCGACTGAACTTCGTCCACGATATACACGGGCCAGATGCCCGGATCGAGGTGGTCGGCGGATTCGAGCGCGACGACGGCACCCGACACATTCCAGATGGGCCCGAGGTCACGGCTGATCTGGAGGTTGAGCGCTTGTGCGACGCGCACGACGTCGGTGTAAGGCACAGCGGCGGATTGCGAAACGATTCCAACGCGAGCAGTCAGCATGGCGTGTCTCCCTGGCGGGTTGTGGGCTGCGGCTACTCAGCGTGCCGGGTTGATATGGCGCGGCAATGACAGCGAGGTTGGTGTCGCGGCGCAGACATCTTGCAAGGCAAAGCGGAGGCATTTCGGAAGACCCGCCTGCGCGAACCTCGGCAGTTGGTTGCTGCGTTGGGGGGTGTCACCACGCAGTAACAGTAGCGTGTTCCCATACGTCACCTACCCTTACCGGCCATTACATCGGATCAGCCTCGGGCGAGTCCAGTTTGCGCCCCCGGCTTCGCCTTTCTCCCCCCGCGTACACGTCCCAGGAGCCGAACATGGCAAACACTCGACGTATTTCCGCAGCCGACCGCATTTTCAATCGCACCAGATTAGCATTCGCCGCGTTATGTCTCGCGACAGGTGCTGCCCACGCGCAAACGCCGGCGACACAGCCGGTGGTGACACCGGGTTTTACTCTGAGTGTCTTCGCGGCTGCTCCCTCCGGATCCACCGCGCCGGACTCGCTGGCCATACTCGACGATCACGTCTGGGTTGGCTATGCAAACGGCGGCGCGCCGGATGGCACGGGTAATGCTCAAAGCCAGATTGTCGAATACTCGCTGGACGGCAAGGTCCTGCGGAGCCTGACCGTAGCGGGACACAACGATGGTCTGAAGGTCAATCCTTACACCCGTGAAATCTGGGCGATGCAGAACGAGGATGCGAACGCAAATCTCGTCACGATCAACGCGGCGACGGGTCTGACCAAGCTCTATACGTTTGGCAAGCCGCCGCACGGCGGCGGTTACGACGACATCGTCTTCAAGGACGGTCAGGCCTATTTCAGCGCGTCGAATCCGACGCTTGACGCCAACGGCCTCAATACGGGGCCCGCGATTGTTCGCGCAATCCTCCACCCGAACGGCACGATCGATGTTTCCGCGGTGTTGTCTGGAATGCCTGATGCCAGCAACATTCCGTTTGGCACAGTGGCGAAGCTCAACCTGACCGATCCGGATTCGATGACGGTGACGCCGTCGGGTGATGTTCTGCTCGATGATCAGGGCGACGGTCAGCTTGTCCTGCTGCGCTCGTCGGGCGATGGTCCGCGCGTGGAGTATTTACCGCTGCTCGGCAGCGTGCAGATTGACGATACGGTGTTCGCCACGGCGCGACGGGGCTTTCTCCTCGTGTCCGATACGAAGGCCAACAAGATCTACAAAATCAGTGCCAATGTCTGGCAGCTCGACGCGGCGTTTTCCGCATCAACGGGCGTAGCCGCTGCGGGTGGCCAACCGGCGGTGCCGGCTTATGTCGGCCAACTCGATTTGCGCAGCGGAGCACTACTTCCGTTGGTGAGCAATCTGCTCAGCCCGCACGGCATGGCGTTCGTGCCGGCAGCCGACCAGTAGGCGTGACGCGATCACGTTGCCTCGCGCGGGGATAAGCGTCGCGATCACGCGGCGCTTGCTTCACCGTAGAAACCTGCACGATCACGTTTGCCCGCTGACTTGACCAATCGCGTCCAGTTCTGCGCGCACTGCGTCTGACAAGCTCAGTTGTGCCGCCCGCATGTTTTCGCGCAGATGTTCCGGCGACGATGTGCCCGGAATCAGCAAGACGTTCGGCGCGCGATGGAGGAGCCAGGCGAGCGCCACCTGCATCGGTGTCGCGCCGATCGTCTGGGCGACATGGGACAGCGCGGACGATTGAATCGGCGAGAATCCGCCAAGCGGGAAGAACGGTACGTAAGCAATCCCCTTGGCCGCAAGTTCGTCGATCAGCGCGTCGTCTTCCCGCTGCACCAGGTTGTACTGGTTCTGAACGCAGACGATCTCCGCGATGCCCTGGGCTTCCGCAACCTGCGCCGAAGTCACATTGCTTAAACCGATATGGCGGACGAGGCCCTTGCGCTGAAGTTCTGCAAGCGCAGCAACCTGTTTTTCGATCGATCCTTCCGTGGGGGCGTGGACGTTACCCATGATTCGCATGTTGACAACGTCAAGTGCGTCGACGCCGAGGTTACGAAGGTTGTCGTGGACCCCGCGTTCGATGTCCTCCGGCTCGGGCGCCGGGATCCACGAGCCGTCTTCGCCCCGCACGGCACCGACCTTGGTGACGATCGTCAGGTCGTCCGGGTAAGGATGCAGCGCGTCCCGAATGATCTGGTTGGTGATGTGCGGCCCGTAGAAGTCGCTCGTATCGATGTGATTGACCCCCAGCGTCACCGCTTCACGCAGGATGGCGATCGCTGCGTCGCGATCCTTCGGCGGCCCGAATACGCCCGGTCCGGCAAGCTGCATCGCACCGTATCCGATGCGGTAGACCGGCCGACCAGCAAGCGGAAATGTGCCCACGTTGTTGAGATTCGACATAGCGTTCTCCCTGGATGAATGTTGAGCGCCAGTATGGCGGGGATTGCGTTGTTAAATAATCCCATCTAGATTGAACAGGTTGTGCAACAAAGTGAACAATCACGATGGAATTGGATGATCTTGCCGCGTTCGTTTCAGTGGCTCGCGCTCGCGCTGGCGCTGGCTCGAGCTCGCGTGTTGGTGCGCGCGGTGAAATCGTGCACTCGGACCGCACGCCACTTCGGTAACCGCTGACCTACAATATAACCACGGTCGCGACCTGATAAGGAGGCTGCCATGACCCAGTCTATGATCTACTTCGTTGTTGGCCTGGCGGTCTTGTTGGTCGCGGGGTTCATGGTGGCGCAACGTTACAGGCGCGATCACCCCGCAGAGGGGATGGCCCAGTGGCTTGATTCGCATCATATGGGTTGGCTGCATCGGCACAAACATTGATGCGGCATCGCAAAATGAAATGCCCCGCAATCCAGCGGGGCTTCGTGCGATATATCGCAGCTCACAATCAGCGGCCGTGGTTTTCACAGCGGTGATGCCCTTCCTCCTTGCCGCACTTCCCGCGACCCCGTGCGCGACGATCGTCATCGTTCACAGCCATCTTTGCTGGGGCGGCACTTATGTCACGATATGAGCCGCACGGCGATTTCGGTCGCGACTCGAGCAGGGCACGCACCAATCATCGGCCCCGTCACGAACAGAGTACGGAGCGTGACGATGAGAGACTTCAACGTGCCCGACGCCCGCCTCAAACGCTTTGAAAGAGCGGCCTGGGCACGGACCTCGCGTTCCTTGTCGACACTCTCGCTCGTCGTGTTGATCTTCACACCGGGGCTGTCATCCACCGTTGCCGCCGAGGAGCGCATCATGACCCTAACCCTAACGTCGCAAGCCTTCCGACAGAACGGCGAGATTCCTGCGCAGCATACCTGCCAGGGCGCCGACGTATCGCCGCCGCTCGCGTGGTCAGGCGTGCCCGCGAACACAAAAAGCCTGGCGCTGATAGTCGACGACCCTGACGCGCCGAACCCGGCCGCGCCAAAAATGACCTGGGTACATTGGGTGCTCTACAACATCCCGCCGACGGCAACCCGCCTGCCCGATGGCGCTGCTGCGCAGGCTTTGCCGCGCGGTACGCTCGAAGGCACCAATGATTTCAAGCGTGCCGCTTACAGCGGCCCGTGTCCGCCCGTCGGACGCCACCGCTATTTCCACAAGCTATATGCGCTCGACACCGTACTGCCTGATTTGAAGGGCCCCAGTAAGGCGGCGCTTGAAAAGGCCATGCAGGGGCACGTGCTAACGCACGCGGAACTGATCGGCACCTATCAGAAGCGATGAGCGATGCGTCGCTGTATGGATTGGGATTGAAGACAAATAAATCCAGTGGTGCCGATTTTGTACACGCATCAGGCAGAGGGTGTTAAGCGTTGTCCAACGCCTGCCCACATGCGCCGTCGCGTACTCACGCGGCAGCAGACATGGGCAGGCGTCGAACAACGCTTAACACTTGCGGCCGTTCACACGCTGCGGCCAAATGGCCGCTTACCGCGGGTCGACGGTGTGGAACGTAACGCGAGGCCTGTGCCGGCAGACGCCCCTATCGGACCTACTCCGATCAGCGTGGGTGGATATCAAAAATCCCGACGTGCATGAGGAGCGCGAAAGCCCGTGACAGGTTTGCGCGTCCCTCACTCCTGCAACGAGATCGGGTTCAGAACTTGTAATTCAGGCCGACGGAGACCCCCATTTCTCTGCCGCCCGCGTAGCAAAACGGCGCACCCTGCGAGATCGAGCTGCCGTCATGACAATCGACGGTGACGCTTCGCCCGCCTGCGCCCAAGGCATAGTGCGCCGCCGACTTATTGAGTGCCACTGCATAGTCTGCATACACCGTGGCATGTTTATCAACAGCATGTTTATACAAGGCGGTAAACATATTGGCGGCGTTGGAGGGATTCGCCGTACCAATGGCGTTTGGGTCGGCGGGAGCCGTGTTATGTTGTCCCGGGTCGCCCGGGGTGCGGCCGGCGTGGGCCCAACCAACGCTCACGCTATCTTTAGGGGTGAGTTCCTGCGTCACGGCAAGCCAGAAGCCATTGCGGCTCCGCTCGTTCTGCGATTGCAGGTAGGCCGGAATGTTTCTGCGGAGCACTTCAAAAATCGCACTCACAGTGGTCAGCGTGGGCAACTTATATTGCGCACCGACCTTGAACGCCCATTCGTTGCCGATGTCGTTGGGGTCCGTCCCGTCAGGCGAAGCCAGCGCAGCAGGAGTGTTCGTGACATCGCTTGAGCGATTCACGCCGAGGTGTATCTCATAGGCTGTCGTAAAGTACAGGGGGCCGTTGCTATAGGCGAGGTTCGCGCTGTAGGCCGACCCGTAGCTACCGTCGTTACACGCAATTGGATTTCCACCACTACCAGGGACATTGCCGCCCGTGCAATTCGACTCGCCCGAAGCCTGCACCGAATTTTCGTAACCGCGGTTTTGCCCGGGCGAAACCAGTGCGTTGAGAGACCAGCCGTGAAAACTCGGCGACTCATACCAGATCGCGTGATCCAGTCGCGTGCCGAATTCAACGCGGTTGTCGCCGCCGGTATTTCCCATAATGATCGAGTAATCGCCGAGCGTGCCTGAGAACGGATTCATGCGAGCGGTCGACGTTTTATATGGAGCATCGGTCTTGCCAATCTTCAGTGCGCCCCAGGTGGGCGATGCCAGTCCAATGAAGCTGTTACGGGACGTAAGGGCGCCTTTGACCGTGGAATCCTGTGCCGAGTTTGAATTGGAGGTACCGGCGGTCGCGGAAATGTCCAGTTGTGTTTCCAGTTGGTAGACGAAAGCGAGGTTGTTGTCTGAACCAAACGGTCGCTTGCCGCGAACACCGATGTACGAAAGATTGCTCGAGATGTCGGGCTGCCAGCCCATATGCCCCCGGGGCGACACGACAGTCCCGCCAGGTGTGACATATGAAGAGTGAAGTCCCTTCGTAGCGTAGTCCACGGAGAGGTCCAGATTTCCGTAGAATTCCATGTCTCCCAGCGCAGCCAGTAACGACTTCAACTTCGGCGGCATGCCGGCACCCCATCCAGAGGACGATGACGCTGCGTCGGATACCTGCTGCGCGCCTGAGGCCGTGCTTGTACTTGCGGCACCTGAATTCGCTACTGGCTGATTGCCCATCGGTTGAGCCTGCTTCGCCATCAACGCATCGAGCTTTTTGTTAAGGGCGTCCATTTGCTGTTTCAACAGCTGGATCTCTTGCGTCTGATCATTCGATGCGTTTGCCTGCGCGAGCGCTCCTCCTGAACAGGCAACACCGCCGACCGCCAGCAAAAGCAGTCGAACCGGAACACGAGGCAGCGTCAGCTTTATCTTTTTCAAAATTATCTCCTGATATCGTTAGCCATTCTAATTTATTGTTATATTTAAATTAATTTAAAGATTTTTTAAAATGAGGATTAAATTATGGGGCTGATCTGTTCCGGGCTATCCATTGCCTCAATCTCCCAGTTCACAGTGATGGTCTTTTTATTCTGGTGCGGCCATTCGGAGACGATTACGAATTACCTGCGTAAATCTATTGATTTAATTACAAAATCAATCTATCCGTACCGCCTTGTATGCGAAACGTGGCCTCAATTTGAGGCCATCTCGTCGATTAAGATAGTTAAATCTTTTTATAGTATCCATTACCCGAAGCTTAAGGAAACACTGTCTTAAGCACGGTCTATGCGTGCTTGATGCGAGAATGCCGCCGGGCAAACGGACGTTGATCCTGTTCTGATTTATCGAACGGCTCTGTCGCAACAGGTGTGTGCTGCCGGGAACGACACCAGCTCCTGACAGCTGCGTCCACGCATAGCGCTTCCGCGCATAAGAACTGCTTGTCGATGGACGCGGTTATGCGGGTAAGGGCCAGCGGAGCCGTGGGAAACTTCCTGGAACGCGGACAATCGCACTTTCACTGACTCGATTCAATCGACTGCGACAGACACAACGGGGTTCGACGACGTGTGGTTATAGGTGCGGCTCAATTGGGGCGGCATCAGCCGCACGTCTGGCCGCAAGGGCGCGAGATACATTGCGCATGACCGCGTGACACTAGGGAATGCCTACGCTTGAGCCGCTGCCGTCCAGCGTCGTAAAATCGTGGCACATCCGTTTGGGGGACCAGCAATGTGCCTGGCTTCTCGTTGCGATTTCAGCCGCGATATCTACCGCGATATCCGGCGCCACCCGGCGCTTTTTCGACCCGCTCCTCGCCATGAGGCCAGTGGCCGTCGCGGACTTGCCGTTGAATCCGCGCCATGACCCCGCTCATTTCCGTTAAAAGGCTCAGCAAGAGCTTTCCCGGCGTGAGGGCGCTTCACGAAGTCCAGTTCGATCTCATGGCGGGGGAAGTCCACACGCTGATGGGCGAGAATGGCGCCGGCAAGTCGACGCTGATGAAAATCCTCGCCGGCGTATACACCCGGGATTCCGGCGAAATTCTCTATGACGGCCAGCCGGTCGAGTTCTTGAGCCCGCGCGAGGCGCAGGCCATGGGCGTCTGCATCATTCATCAGGAACTCCAGTTGATGAATCATCTGAGCGTCGCCCAGAATATGTTCATCGGCCGCGAGCCGCGCGGACGCTTCGGCCTGTTCCTCGACGAAGACAAGCTCAACGCGCAAGCGCGCGACCTTCTTGCCCGCATGCATGTGAATATCGACCCGCGCGCGGTTGTCGGCACGCTCACCGTCGCGCGGCAGCAGATGGTCGAGATCGCCAAGGCTTTGTCCTTCGATTCGCGCGTCCTGATCATGGACGAACCCACCTCGGCGCTCAACGACGCCGAGATCGCCGAGCTCTTCCGCATCATCCGGGAGCTGAAGAGCCGGGGCGTGGGAATCATCTATATCTCCCACAAGATGGACGAGCTGAAGCAGATTTCCGACCGCGTCACCGTGTTGCGCGACGGCGAATATGTGGCCACTGTCACCGCCGGGGACACCAGCGTCGAAGCGATCATCGGCATGATGGTCGGGCGAACTTTGACCGACGTCGCGCGTTCTCACAGCGCCGGGGACAAAGGCGAGGTCGCACTCGAAGTAAAGAATCTGAACGCCGGTCCGCTGGTCAAAGACGTGAGCTTCGCGCTGTACAAAGGCGAGATATTGGGCTTTGCCGGCTTGATGGGCGCCGGCCGCACCGAGGTCGCCCGGGCGGTGTTCGGCGCCGATCCGGTCGAATCCGGCGAAATTGTCGTGAGAGGCGTGAAAGCGACGATCAGGAATCCGAGCGACGCGGTGGCGCGCGGTATCGGCTATCTCTCGGAAGACCGCAAGCGCTTCGGCCTTGCGACCGGCATGGATGTCGAATCGAACATCGTGATGTCCAACTTGCGCAAATTCCTGTCGCTCAACTTTTTCTTGCGCCGCGCTCAGATACGCCGGACAGCCTCCCATTTCATCAATGCGCTCGCCATTCGTACGCCCTCCGCGGCGCAGCAGGTGCGGCTTCTGTCGGGCGGCAATCAGCAGAAAATCGTGATTGCGAAGTGGCTCGAGCGCGACTGCGACGTGCTCTTCTTCGACGAGCCGACGCGCGGCATCGACGTCGGCGCCAAGAGCGAAATCTACAAGCTCCTGCGCGCGCTCGCCGAGCAAGGCAAGGCGATCGTGATGATCTCGTCGGAGTTGCCGGAAATCTTGCGCATGAGCGACCGCGTCGTCGTGATGTGCGAGGGGCGCATCACCGGCGAACTCTCAGCCGCGGAGGCGACGCAGGAGCGCATCATGCACCTGGCGACGCAGCGCGAAACCTTGAAAGCGGCGTGAGCCTCAAGAGGGGAGGTCCAATTTATGACACAGCCATCGGATACGTCGGCGCTGGCCAATGAGGGACGGCCGTCCGGCCTTAGAGCCCGCATCTTCGCGCCGGCTGCTCTGCAAAAGCTGCTCGCCTTCGCGAGCCTGATCCTGCTGCTGGGTTTTTTCAGCTTCGCCTCGCCCGCTTTCATGCAGACCGACAATATTCTCGGGATTCTGCAGGCAACGGCGGTCAACGGCGTTCTGGCGATCGCCAGCACGTTCGTCATCATCACCGGAGGCATCGATTTGTCGGTCGGCACGTTGATGACCTTCACGGCGGTCATTTGCGGCGTGTTTCTGACCTTCTGGCATTTGCCGATGTGGATCGGCGTCGTGGCTGCGATCGGCACGGGCGCAATCTGCGGCACCATTTCGGGAACCCTCACGGCGAAAATGAAAATACCGCCCTTCATTGCCACCTTAGGCATGATGCTGCTGCTGAAAGGGCTTTCGCTCGTCGTCTCGGCTGACAAGCCGATCTATTTCAACGACACCGAAAACTTCTACATGATCTCTCAGGATTCGCTGATCGGCTATTTCCTGCCGAACCTGCCCATTCCGAACGCGGTCCTGATCCTGTTTTTCCTTGCGGTCGTGAGTTCGATCACGCTGAATCGCACGGCGCTCGGCCGCTATACATTTGCGCTCGGCAGCAACGAGGAAGCCGTCCGCCTTTCCGGCGTGAATGTCGATCGGTGGAAGATCGCCATTTACGGCCTGGCCGGGGCAATTTGCGGCGTCGCGGGGCTGCTCATCGCGTCGCGCCTGAATTCGGCCCAGCCGGCGCTAGGCCAGGGCTATGAGCTCGAAGCGATCGCCGCGGTGGTGATCGGCGGGACCTCGCTCAGCGGCGGTGCGGGCACGATTCTGGGCACGATCATCGGCGCTTTCATCATGAGCGTGCTGACCAATGGCCTGCGCATCATGTCCGTCGCGCAGGAATGGCAGATCGTGGTGACGGGCCTCATCATCATTCTCGCGGTCTATGCCGATATTTTGCGGCGCAAGAAAAGCTGAAGCTGCACGGGACAAGATCAAGAAAAGGGAGCGCCAAGGGCTCTCCCAACGGCTGAAAGTTGATGGCTACCTTAGGAGGAGAAACCCCATGTTGAAAAGAAAACTAATTGGTGTCGTGGTCGGCGTCGGCGCGCTCATCGGCGGGACGAGTCTTGTCCGCGCGGACGAAACCTACATTCCGCTCATCTCGAAAGGCTTTCAGCACCAGTTCTGGCAGGCCGTCAAAGCCGGCGCTGAACAGGGGGCGAAGGAGCACAAGGTCAGGATTACGTTCGAGGGACCGGAAACGGAGGCTATGGTCGACAAGCAGATCGATATGCTCTCGGCCGCGCTCGCCAAGAAACCCCAGGCGCTCGGCATCGCCGCACTCGACAGCAAAGCGGCCATTCCGCTGTTGAAGCGGGCGCAGGCCGCCAAGATACCGGTCATCGCCTTCGACTCCGGCGTCGACAGCGACATTCCGCTGACGACGTGCGCGACAGACAATCTTGCCGCGGCCGCGCTCGCCGCCGACAAGATGGCCAGCGCGATCGGCAATGCCGGTGAGGTCGGCGTGATCGTGCACGACCAGACCAGCCGCACCGGCATCGATCGCCGCGACGGCTTCCTGAACGAGATGAAGGCGAAGCATCCGAACATCAAGATCGTCTCGGTCCAATATGGCGGCGGCGACCATCTGAAGTCGGCGGAAATCGCCAAGGCGATGATCCAGGCCAATCCCAATCTCAAGGGCATTTTCGGCGGCAATGAAGGCTCGGCGGAGGGTGCCGCGATCGGCGTCAGGGAGTCGGGCAAAAAGCTCGTCCTGATCGGCTACGACTCCGGCAAGGAGCAGAAGGAGGACATCAATTCGGGCCTGATGGCCGGCGCTATCACGCAGAACCCGGTCGGCATCGGCAAATGCGTTGTCGACTCCGCGATGAAGGCGCTGAAGGGCGAGAAGCTGCCCAAGAAAGTCGACACGGGCTTCTACTGGTACGACAAGAGCAATATGAGCGATCCGAAGATCGCCGCCGTGCTCTATGATTGACCGCTGCCGCCTGGGCGCGGCGAGAGAGGAGGGCGCGCGGCGCCTCCTCTTCTCTTCGCGACCCGCGTCGCGGGGAGCGAAGGTGGCCGCGAAAAGGCCGCGCGGAAGTCGATAGCTGCCGCCCAGGAGGGTGTTCAGATGTCCACGATCACAAAGCTGTCCGTCCGGGACATTCGGTTTCCGACCTCGCGTTCACTCGACGGCTCCGATGCGATGAACGTCGCGCCGGATTACTCCGCCACCTATGTGACGCTCGCAACCGATTCGCCGGAGACGGTCACGGGCCATGGCCTCACCTTCACCATCGGGCGCGGCAATGAGATCTGCGTGACTGCGGTACAGGCGCTTGCCCCATTGGTCGTCGGCAAGACGCTCGAGGATATCGCGGCGAACATGGGCGCTTTCTGGCGCGCGCTGACGTCGGACAGCCAACTGCGCTGGATCGGCCCGGACAAGGGCGCCATTCATCTGGCGACGGCGGCTGTCGTGAATGCGGTTTGGGACCTGTGGGCCAAAGCGGAAGGCAAGCCGGTGTGGAAGCTGCTCGCCGACATGAGCCCCGAAGAACTCGTGCGCTGTCTCGACTTCCGCTATGTGACCGACGCGATCACGCCGCATGAAGCCATCGCCATGCTGCATCGCCATGCAAAGACCAGGGGCGAGCGCGAAAAGGACATGCTGGCGCGCGGCTATCCCGCCTATACGACTTCGGCCGGCTGGCTCGGTTACGACGACGACAAGATCCGCCGGCTCGCACGTGAAGGCGTCGCGCAGGGCTGGACGCATTTCAAGCAGAAGGTGGGCGGCAATCTCGAAGAAGATGCGCGCCGGGCCCGCATCCTGCGTGAGGAAATCGGCGAAAACCTGAAGCTGATGATGGATGCGAACCAGGTATGGGATGTCGATGAAGCGGTCGCCAACATGCGGCGCCTGGCGGAATTCGATCCATGGTGGATCGAGGAACCCACGAGTCCCGACGACATTCTCGGCCACGCGGCCATCCGCCGGCGGATTCAGCCAATCGGCGTAGCGACGGGCGAGCACTGCCATAACCGTGTGATGTTCAAGCAGTTGCTGCAGGCGCATGCAATCGACTTCTGTCAGGTGGATAGCTGCCGCCTGGGCGGTCTGAACGAGGTGATCGTCGTCCTGTTGATGGCGGCGAAGTTTGGCGTGCCCGTGTGCCCGCACGCGGGCGGCGTCGGCTTGTGCGAGTACGTGCAGCACATTTCGATTTTCGACTATATCTGCGTGTCGGCGTCGCTGGAAAACCGCGTGCTCGAGTACGTGGATCATCTGCATGAGCATTTCGTCGATCCTGTCGTGATCCGCAGCGGCCGTTACATGCCGCCGCAACGTCCCGGCTACAGCATCGAAATGCTTGCGGCGTCGCTCGATCAGTATTCCTTTCCTGATGGCCCCGTCTGGCGGCCCTGAGACAGCGCGCGGGAGCATGACCGATAGTGGGTAGCAGTCGGCCGTAAACGGACTGGCGCTATCGGGCCGTATTCCGATCAATCATCCAGTGCAGTCTTTCCAGGCTGCTGCATCACCGCTTGCAGCGCGGCGTGAGCGCTATCAACCGGATGCCGTCCCTTGCCGACGAGACGCGCGGCCGGTGCCATCCACGGGTGAGCAAACGCGACTACCGTTGCGCCGGCTTCGTAGGCCTCATCGGTTGCCCGCGCCGTTGCAGCGAGGCATGCGTCGAGATCGCCGCTTTTGAACAGCTCCCAAACCTGGGCGACGTGATTGATCGACACTGAAGCACTCTCTTTGTTTGCGTACTGCTCGAACAGACGTCTCGTAGGCTCAATGGCACTTTCCGCGGCACACAACACGATGATTCTTCCGCCAATGCTTGCGGCCACGGACGCTAACGCAGCATCTGCCCTTACGATTGGAACCGGAGGATGCTCGATGTCGCTCACGGCCGGGCCAAGCGTGGCGCAGGTCAGGATGACAGCGTCGGCGCCGGCGGCCAATTCGAGGAGACAGTCGTTTGTCTGCGCCTTCAACGCGCTTGTGAATGTTCCAGCCTGATCCACTGACAGACGGAGGTCCGATCGCACTTCATGATGAAGGTGCTCGATTGGCAGTCCAAGATCTCTTGCCGCTTGCTCAAAAACGTTCTTGTTGCCTTCAATCGTGTGCAAAAAGGAAATTCGCATTGCTGGTTACCCCGATTCGGTTGCATGGCTGATGGTCGGTATCGACACAAATTCGTCGCGCCCGGGTCGACAGCTTCGCCGGATGGCTCACTAGCATTGTTGCAACGCCGTTCGGGTGTAACAAGACAACTCTAAGTAACGGTATAGCTGATACCACCCTCGTTCCAGGCACACCGGGTTCGGATTGCCGAAGCGCGACCTGCCGACAGTGGCGCCTTCGCCCAGCAGGATCAAGACCTGACGATCGAGATAGACGAACGCAAATGCGACCGCCGCTTGGCACCGGGCAGATTTTCGCTTTCCGGGTGCACCACCTGGCTGACGGGCGTCAGCGCGTAACGGGTGAGCCATTCCTTATATCCCTTTACCAGAAAGGCTCCGTTGCGTTCCAGATAAGATTCCCGCCGCTCCTCGTAGACGCGTTTCAGCGCATACCACGGCACATGCGGCAGATCGTGATGCACGGCATGGTAGTTATTGTTCAGGAACAGCAGACGCCAGAACCACGCCGCTTCATTGATGACGGTGCGATGCTCGTGAGCATGCGCCGCGCGATGTTCCTGAAACGAGCGAATCGAGCCCAACGCCAGCGAGCCATAACCGACGCCGGCAATGAGCAGCCACACGGGTATCCCGCAAGCACGCTGGAGCCAGATCGTCAGCGCGGCCAGCGCAGCGAAGTGTGCAAGCCAAACCGGCACGTCGCGCCAATCGCCTCGCTTGATTTTCGCCAGCGCGTCCACGCCGGTTGCAGCAATCGCAAAAGCCGGCCCGACCAGCAGGCGGCCGATGAATGTATTGCGGAATGTCAGCAGCGCACGAATCGGCCAGCCTGCACGAACCCACACCCCCTGGCTTATGAAGTAACTCTCGGGATCGTGGTCGGGACGCGTCAGATGTGGATCGTCGTGATGCTGAAGATGCGAGTCGCGATAGATGCCATACGGAAACCACACCGCCAGCGGCAGGAAACCCAACAGTGCGTTGACGAGCGGCGAACGGGTTGGATGACCGTGCAGCAGTTCGTGTTGCAGCGACATGTACCATGCGCTGAGCAACGCGAGCAGCATGATGGTCAGCGGCAAGCCGAGGTTGCGCGCGTGCGTCGCGACGCCGAGCCATCCACCGTAGATCGTGCCGATCAGTGCCCACGTCGGCCATTGTGTGCGCCATGTCCAGCTCGCGGCGAGCCGCGCGAGCGTTTTGCGTTGGGTGTCGTCGAGGTAAATCGCCATCGGTTGGATCGGCCGGAATACACGTTCAGGCTGATCCTACGGACCAATCCGCACCACTCGAACCATTTTGTTGAGCAATGCATCTGCGAATTTGTGCATTAGTGACGGCGGGCCTGTGCGTCAGCCGCCGTCCGCAATCCGGCAGGCATGGTCGAGCAAGCCTTCCGCCGTACCGCTGCCGTTGTCGGCTTCGATGCCGCTATTCACCACCAGCCAGCCGTCACGCTCGGCCGACGGCCCCGCGCCCGTCACGAGAATGGTTTGTGTGGCCATCGCGTCGGCCCCCTTGTTGTCGCGCGCGACCAGATGAAACGGATCGTTTCCTTGCGTGAGCGCGGTGATCCGCATGATCCGATAACGGTTTCCGTTGAGCGTGTCCCAGCGCCATGTGCCGGGCGCGTCATGCGTGTGACGCGCGAGCGCGTCGCTCACGTCGCCGCGCATGCAATCGATATGGATATGCAGTTGCTGCTGGGTGCGCCGGAAAGCCGAGTTGATCTCGATGCCGAGCCGATTGTCGGGCAGCGGCTGCTTGACCGACTTCTCCACATAGTGCCGCGACGCCCACGCATCGGCCCAGTAGTCCTGCGCATGGGCGTCCAGCACACGCGGGCTTTCGATTCCGGTGATGCGATCGGTCGGAATCAGCAGATACTGCGATCGGCCGACGATGTCCTTCAGAATCGCATAGCGCTTGTCGAGATCGACGGCCGTGCACTGACCCGGCGTGCCGCTGGCCTGTTGCGACGGCACGCAGCGGAGGTCGACTATCTTCCATAGCGCGTCGGAATCGAGTGCGGCGAGGCGCGCGCATGCGCAGACCAGCGCGACGACCGATAACGCGGCCGCGACCGCCGCGGCGCTTCGCAATGGGTTTCGCAGCGCGCTTCGCAGCGGGCCTCGCTGCACGCGGTTTGCCGTCCGCATCAAAGCGCCGGCGCGGGCAGCACGCCGAGCAACTGCTCGAACGCGACGCCGATCGCCAGCAGCCGCCGGTCGCTGCCCAGTGGTCCATCCAGCTCGAGGCCGACCGGCAAGCCGCCCCGCGTCATCCCCGCCGCGAGCGACAACCCCGGAATGCCCGACGTGCTGGCCGGATCGGTGTTGCGCAGAAACGCGTCCATCGTGTCGATCGGCGCGGCACCGTCGATCGATACCGTCGACGAACCGTGCACGTCGTCGATCGGCACCGCGGCGAGGCGGGTGGTCGGAAACAGCAGCGCGTCGAGACGATGGTCCGCGAAGGTCGCGGCGACATACTGCTGCAAGCTCGGCCGCCACTGGTTCAGCGCCGCTTCATAACGCGCGCCGAGCTGATCGGCGAGCACGGCGTCGTAGATGGCGCGCACATCCGGGCTCGCGATGCGGGCCGCCATTTCGGCCACGGTCTTGACCGGCGCGTCGTTGGCGACGAGCCAGGCGCGCAGGTCCTCACGCGCCTCGTGGATCGCGATCGGGCCGCCGACCAAACCGTTCAAGGTCTCCAGTTCGCTCATCTCGACCGGCACCAGGCTCACGCCGGCTGCCTCGAGCCGGTTCAACGCGGCGCGCGCGACAACCTCCACCTGCTTTTCGAGCCCCGCCCACAGCGGCGCGGGCAAGCCGATGCGCAGACTGTTCAGCGCAACCATAGGCAACGGGCCCGCGCCGGTGATGACGCCGTCGAGCAACGCGATGTCGGCGACCGTGCGCGCCATCGGTCCCACCGTGTCGCGCGTATGGCTGATCGGCACCACGGCGTTCGGATCGTGATAGCGCCGCTCGGCGCCGCCGTTGCCCACCGACGGACGAAATCCCGCGATGCCCGTCAGTGCGGCCGGAATCCGGGTCGAGCCGCCGGTATCGGTGCCCAGACCCGCGGGCGCGATGCGCGCGGCGATCGCCGCGGCGGTGCCGCCCGACGAGCCGCCCGGGATCAGCGTCGGATCGTACGGATTGCGTACCGGCCCGGCGTGCGTGGCCAGGTTCGTGCTGGTGATGCCGAACGCGAGTTCGTGCATATTGGCCTTGCCGAGTACGATCGCGCCGGCGTCGATAAGCCGTTGCACCGAAGGCGCGTTCGTCTTCGGCGCGAAGTTCTCGAGCGCGGGCGTGCCCGCCGAAGTCTGCAGGCCGGCCGTATTGATGTTGTCCTTCACGACGACCGCGAGACCGGCGAGCGGCAATTGCGTTTTCGCTTCGGGCGGCAACGCGTCGATGCGCCGCGCGGCGGCCAGCGCGCCGTCCAGATCGAGCGTGGTCAGCGCGTTCAGGCTGGAGAGTGCGGCGGCGCGGGCCAGCAGCGTGGCGATGTAGTCGGCGGCTTTGAGCCGCCCCGACTGGATCGCCTCGACCGCTTGAGTCGACGTCAAAGCCAGTTGTGCATCGACGGTCCAGGTCATGGCCGACGTCTCCTTGTCTAGTGCTGCCGGTTTCGGCGCGATGTTTTCATGAAGCGTAGCGCAAAGCGCGCGAGGGCCGGCACCAGCCGCGCATCGTAACCGCTCATACGCCGGTCGTTTTCCGCGAGACACAGTTCGATCAGTTTGCGCACTTCGATTGCTTCACCGATCATTTTGCTGCTTTCGGGCAGGAAGTTGGAATCGTGCGCGACGCCTTGGGCGTCGAGACCTTTGGCGATGGCGACGCGCTGCCAGATCAGCACGGCCCAGATCGCGGCGACCCGCAGCGCATGCCAGGGCCGTCGCCACCATGGCATTGTGCGCCGATGCCACGCGACCCAGTTGGCGAACAACAGAATGTGGCGCGCTTCTTCCTGAATCACCGGCTCGAAGGTCTCGACCAGCGCCTCGGGAAAGTAGCCGGACTGCTGCGCCGCGATGTCCCAGATCGGCCGCGAGCACAGGCATTCGAGCGTGTCCGGGGGCAGCGGAAGCCATTCGATCACGGCCGGTCTATAGGGGTTGTGGGTTTCAAGCAGCATGCGGCAAAACATCTGCTTGTGAGCGTCTGAACCGATCTTCACGCGGGCGGGGCCGCGGAATGTCCAATGGCGCAGGGTGCGATCTTCGGCGGCGTCTGTCAGGGTGTCGGACATGGCAGGCGAACAGAGAGCGAACTGGTGTGTCGCCTATTCTGGCACAACCATTTAAAACCCGACGCCAGGGCCGGCAAACTGCGCGCGCCGGCTGGCTGGTCTACTGCGTTACTGCGTCATTGGCGGCTGTCGATCCACATGCGTCCCCAGCGGAACGCATAGGCGAGCGCATGTTCTTCGTCGAAGAAGTAATCTAGCGCGTCGAACGAATAGGCCTGGCCCTCGTTCGCGGTGGTTTTCTCGATGGTCAGGTTGGCGGCGAACAGGCCGTTGGGCAGGCGTTGTGCAACCGGTGCGACTTCGTAGCCCTTGTAGCGGATATGTGAATTCATGGTCGTGGCAGTGAGTATGCCCGCGTTGCTAGGGGGAACCGGCGTTCGAGGTGCAACCCTGTGCGTCAGGTGGCCGATGATTCAGCGGGCAGGGGGGAAGCGTAGGCCGCGCCACGCAACGGGTGAACCAATCTTTCGTCGTAAGCAAATCAGCGAGGTCCTGGAACCGTCTTCAGGAGGCCTGATCGGGCCATAGTCGCTGTATTCGCACACACTATCCGGCGCTCTCGGCGGGAAGTCTGTTGTTTGGCGCACGGTTTGCGCAATGGCGTCGCGGGCGGTTTTGAGCGCGTGCGATCAGACGCTCTGCGAGCAGGATTGGCTTTGATGAACCTTTGGGATGAGACGCGCCGTGGGGGGCGGCTTGAGCGCGTGGCCCGCGAATGCGGCGTCAAATCAATGACGCGAGAACCGGCGCGAGAACCCACGGTCGTTAGCGGTTGGCCGCGTTGCGATGCGGCAAGCATCGTGGACCGGCTTCGGTCCACGATGCAGTGCGCAAAAGCGTCAAACCGCGTGCAGGAGCCTTGCCGGTTGCGCTTCCTTGAGCGCGTTGCCGAGCGGCGCAGCCGCCGGCGTGCGGTGCGCATTGAACGCCAGCGCGAATTGCGCGGCTTGCTGGCCGACCGTCGAGAGCTGGCCGACCACCTTGGCATCCGAGCACGTGTCGACGGTGTCGAAGCGCGTTTCCAGCGTGTTGATGCCGGCGCCGAACGGCGTCGGCCAGCCGCGCAGCGCGTGCACGATCGAGCGTAGCGAGGTCAGCACCGAGCCCGCGGCCTGCCAGCCATAAGCCGTGACGATGCAGCCGACCGCGCGGCCGTCCAGATACGGACGTTCATCGGCGCGCAGCTCTTCGAGCGTGTCGAGCGCATTCTTGACGAGACCCGATACTCCGCCGTGATAGCCGGGCGTGGCGATGATCACGGCGTCCGCGTGGCGCACGGCTTCGATCAGTTCGAGTTGTTCGTCGGTGCGTTGCGGGTTTTCCGGTGCGTAGTGGGGCAGGCTATGCAGGAAGGTGCCGCCGAACAGGCGGGTATTCGCGCCGGCGGCTTCCGCGCCACGCAACGCAAAGCCGAGCGCGCGCTCGGTCGACGACGCGGCGCGGGTCGTGCCGCCGATGCCGATCACGAGAGGCCGGCGGTGATGATCGAAACTGGTCAACGAAATGCTCCTTCGGTAGCGGCTGCCGGTACGCTGGCGCGGGGCTGCGCGCAGAGGAACCGGGGCGAACCGGACTTTGAAGTGTCATCTTAATGACGCCCGCCAGCCCCGCGAAGCGACTTTTTGTTCTAACGATATAACCGCTTGAGGTTGTCGCACGGTCGGCTGGTGCTGCGGCAGGCATCGCGACAGGCGCCCCGGCGGGCGTTTCGATTCAGATGCCGCGCGCCGTGCAATGCAGCTCAGGCCGCGCCGGATAAGCATATGGCGAACGATTGTTTGGGGACGCGATGACGCGAGGCTATGATCGGATCGTCTCCTCCATGACATCTCCTTGACATGGGACTCGGCCTCGCTACGCCAGTGGCGGGGTCTTTTTTTTTGCGCGGCCTTTCATGTGCGCAAACGCTCGCGCTTCACAATAAAGCAGTTTTTCGCATGCTACGATGGTCCGCGAAGCGATTCCCGCCGAGGTCGAGCAAGCGATGACAACCCTCTATGACACGCTCGGCGTGCACGCGCACGCCACTCCCGACGAAATCAAGCGCGCCTACCGGAAGGCCGCGATGAAATGGCATCCCGACCGCAATGCCGGCGCCGAACACGTGGCGCGCGCCACCTTCCAGGAAATCAAGGACGCGTACGCGATCCTGTCCGACGCCGCGCAGCGTAAGGTGTACGACGCGGTCTATGCCGAGCAGATGCGCGGCTGGGAAGCGCAGCGCGCGCGTCAGCAGCAGGCGCAAGCCGAGCGCGAGGCCGCCGCGCGGGCGGCCGACGAAGCCGCGTATGCGGAAATGGTCTCGCTGGCCATGCGTTTCGCCGACGAAGGCCACAATCGCGACGTCCTGTTCGGCGTGCTGCTCGGGCGCCAGTGCGAGGCGCGGCGGGCGGCGCAGATCGCCGACAGCGTCGCGGCATTGCAGGCATCGCGGCGCGAGGCGGAAAAGGGCGAGGCGGCTGCTGAGGCTGCTGCGACTTTTGAAGCCTCCGAGACTCCGATGGCTTCCACCCCGGCTGAGGCGGCGGCCGCAAAGGACGAAGCCGCCAGCCCCGTCAATCACGCCACGCGCGAAGAAAATTCAAACGACGCGCATCCGCTCGGTGCGTTAAGTGGACTCTGGTATCAGTTTCTGAACGGCCTGCGGCTTTGACCCGCGGCTTTGGCTTGCGCATGTCCGCGTGCGGGGAGAACGAGTCCGGCTCATTTGTCCGGCAGACGATGGACGTAGACCGGATTGATAGAGGCAGCAGCCTTTAGCGCTGGGTATCCGCTTCCAGAATCAAAGCACACGTGCTGCGCATTCTTTTGCGGGGCCGGCCCACGGTGGCCCCCCCTCAGAAAACGCCTGAAACGGATCCGCCACGCGGATCCAAATACCCCACCCCCCTATCCCGATTCTCCAAAAGGTTTATACTCCCCCCGGGTATAGACGGAGGATGGAATGGGTCACACGATTCAGGATAAGCAGAAGCTCCTCAACCGCGTCCGCCGCATCAAGGGGCAGGTCGAAGCCATCGAGCGGGCGCTCGAGGAAGAGCACGGCTGCTCGGATGTTCTGCAACGAATTACGAGTTGCCGGGGCGCCATGAACGGTCTGCTTGCCGTTGTGCTGGAGGACCACATCAGGAACCACCTGGTCGACGCGGATACCGGCGAGGAGTCAGGCGGCAGCGCGACCGAACAGATCATCGAAGTTGTTCACAGTTATTTCAAATGAGCCGAGCGGAAAATGAATGAGATCGACTTCAAGGACGCCGCGTTTGGCGCAGGGCATGACCACATCTTTCTGGGTGCCGGTCACGAAAAGAACGAGCGCAAGACGTGGGCGGTGATCGCGCTGTGCAGCGCGATGATGCTGATTGAAATCGTCGGCGGCAGTCTATTCGGGTCGCTTGCGCTCGTGGCCGACGGTCTCCACATGTCGACGCATGCAGGCGCAATGTTGATTGCCGCGCTCGCCTACACGTATGCGCGCAGGCATGCCGCCGATTCCCGCTTTGTGTTCGGTACCGGCAAGCTGGGCGATCTCGCGGGATTTACGAGTGCCATCGTGCTGGCGATGATTGCCGTGCTCATCGGCTACGAGGCGGTTGCGCGTTTTCTGTCACCCGTGCCGATTCATTTCGGCGAAGCGATTCCTATCGCCGTGGTGGGCCTGCTGGTCAACCTCGCGAGCGTGTGGTTGCTGAGCGGCGACCACCACGGCCATGGCCATAGTCATGGGCACGGCCACAGCCACGGTCACGATGAGCACGGTCACGATGACGAGGTGCAGAAGGTTTTTGCTTCGTCCGGTGTGTTTGCCGTGTCCATTTTCGAGGACGGCGTGCCTCCCGTTTTTCGCGTCACGCCGGCGACGGAGAATTCAGTGCTGGACCCGTCGGTAACGTCTATCACCACTATCCGGCCGGACGGTGCGCGGCAGGTATTTGCGTTGGCGGACCGTGGTGGCTATCTGGAGTCGAAGGAAGACATTCCTGAGCCGCACGCTTTCAAAGCCATTGTGCGGATAGCGGACGGTGAGCACGAGCTCGGGTTCGAGGAACATGAGCACGGTCACGACGCGCATGAGGCGCACGAGGCGGCTACGCGGGACCACAACATTCGCTCTGCTTACCTGCACGTTATCGCGGACGCGGCGGTCTCCGTGCTGGCCATCGTCGGCCTCGTGCTCGCGCGGACGTTTGGCTGGCTATGGATGGACCCGCTGGCCGGCGTCATCGGAGCACTCGTGATTGCGAACTGGTCCTATAGCCTGATGCGCGACACCGGCGCGATTCTGCTCGACATGAATCCCGACAGGCGCATGGAAGACAATGTTCGTCACGCCATCGAGGACCGTGGCGACAAGGTTGTCGACCTGCATGTGTGGCGAGTGGGGCCCGGTCACATGAGCGCCGTCGTGTCGGTTGCGACCAGCGAGTCTCAGCGGGATTCGCGCTTCTATCATGCGGTGCTCGAACGCTTCAAGGGGCTCTCGCATGTCACCGTTGAAGTGCAACCGCCGCGAGCGCCGGCCTGAATCGCGGCAACTGATTCGCCTCCATGAAAAAGCGATTCATGGAAGTAGGAGGGCGCATAGCCGGACGCGCGGGTGACCGCGTACTGAAAGATTCGCCTGTACGCCGGCGCCGAATCGATTATTCGCCGCGGCCTGGCAACCGAGGCCGGCTTTACTTTTACTTTTCGTCCGCGGTCGATCAGGATCGCGGACTCTGCCGCGCGAGCGGGCTTCCCGCAAACGGGTCGTTTTGCCAATCCACGCGCTTTTTTGCAGGCGGTGTGGCTACCGGTGCGGCCGACAATTCGAAGTGTTCGATTGTCTGGCCTGCGCTAATTGCCTGTTTAAGCCATTGGGGCATTTCACCCTGGCCGTCCCAGGTATCTCCCATGGCGCTTCGGTAGCGCTCCGCATTTTGTCCCGCGTTTCGACCTGATTGCTCGGACGCCAGCGCCGAAGCCAGATCTTCCGGCTTGATACCAAACTCTTCCATGCGGCGGCGGAGATACGCAATCATGCTATCTCGCTTCCTTTCGTCCATAAGATATTCGTCCTTCTAAATCGTCCGGCTTTCTGTCAAGTGCAGATTGCAAGGGGCCTCGAAGACAGCGAACCCATGTAATGGGGTCGGCCTGCGGGGACAGGTTTTACATACGGTTGGATGAGCGTCACGGCCGCAATGAAAAGACGGTGCTGATAATGCACGGGTTGCGAACGCCCGGTCTCATATGCAGGCACCGTCAACTCGGCGGTGCCTCGCGCGGGCCAATTTTCTGCGTTATGTCGATATCATAGCGCACTGTACGGTCGCCGCACGCCATGTTGCGTCGGCTTTCGCAGGAGTCCGCACGCCGCTGGTTGAAATCCTGAGCACCCGACCTATAACAAAAACGCAGGGCAAACAATCTGCATCTCCAGCCGTGTGAATACTGATTCCGGCAAATCGCGAAATCGCAGTCGACATCAGTCGAAGGACTGGCAACTATATATTCATTTAGTTCTGTGACTCGCCGCAGCAGCACGTGTTAAGGCATTCGCTCGTCCGTCAGCTCGATTTGGCTACAAGGCGTTTTTTCGCGGATAGGACATCGGGACATGAAAATTCTTCCGATGGCGTCAACGCTGCTGCGCCGCATTCGAGGAGTCTGGACATGAAATTACGTTTAGTGGTGCCTTTGGCGGGCGCGGTTCTGGTTCTGTTTTTTGCGCCGACGACAGCCGCCGCGCTGGACAGCCAGCAGGGCCGTGCACTCATGCAGCATGACGCGAACGAAACAGCGCAATCCACTACCGACATATCGCTCGGTGAAACTGGACAGGACGCCGCCTACGGCGGCGCGGCAGACAGCCGCTCGCAGGCAGGGAGCCGGCAGGACCGGCCGTGCGCGACCGGTCCTCAATGCAGGATCTATTTTGGTCAATGACACTTAAGGCAATCGAATACCCATACCCGCGAGTCCAATTTTACGGGCTCGTCAGCGAGCGATTTAATACGATGTTATGGTGTATCCGACTTAGGTTTTCACTGGGTGAGTTTTAAACCCATAGTGACAGGCAGGCAGTTTATCGCCTGCTTTTTTATTGTGGCTATTGCTTCGGATTTGATGGGTCCGGTGAAGCCATTCCAATCCCGCCCGTTGTTCAGTTGCTCGCAAACAATACTATGTCGATCGAAGCCTCCCGGCCATCCGTCACCCTTTTCCGGTTTCAAACGTCGGCGCGGCAGGCTGCGCGATATCTGCGATACCTGCGTTAATCCGTTTCATCAAAATCGTCTCCCGGTCCGCGCCCCGTTCCAGGCCGCTTTACCCCGAGAGTTCGCTAGTCCGCGGGTACGGGCGGCGCGAGCCGGCGGGGGCTGACAAGCGGTGCGCGTCGGCGCGCAGCCGCTCAATCCCGTATCGGTAGTTAACATATGTTGCGATAATTTTTGTCATGGCAACATATGTATCGGGTTGCGCATCGGTGCGACCTATAGCTTTTCGAAACGGATAGGGGATTGTCATGAAATACGCGTCGCTATTGGCTCTCGCAACGGTTGCGATTTTCTCGCAGGCCGTTTCAGCGCAAGATGCCCAACCGACCTTGACGAAGGTTCAGAGTTCGAACCTGATCGCAATCGGTCATCGGGAGACATCTGTGCCGTTCTCTTATGTCGATTCCAATAATCAGGTCGTCGGGTTCTCCCAGGACCTGTGCAACAGGATCATCGAGGCGGTCAAGACAAAGACGGGGCATCCCGACCTCCGCGTCCGCTTCATACCTGTCACGTCGCAGAACCGCATTCCGCTGGTTCAGAATGGGACGGTCGACCTCGAGTGCGGCGTCACGACTAATCTGACCTCGCGGCAAAATCAGGTCGCGTTTTCCGATACGTTCTTTGTTGCCACAACACGTCTGCTCACACGCAAAGACTCCGGCATCAAGGATTTTCCCGACCTCGCCGGTAAAACCGTGGTGACCAATCAGGGCACGACGTCAGAGCGTATCCTCAGGAAAATGAACGAGGAGAAGAAGATGAACATGCAGATCATCAGCGCGAAAGACTACGGCGAAGGAAGAGCCACGCTCGAAACAGGACGGGCCGTCGCTTACATGATGGATGACGTTCTGCTTGCCGGCGCGCGTTCGCTGACCTCACAGCCAGCCGATTGGGTGATCGTGGGGGCGCCTCAGTCGTCGGAGGCGTACGGTTTCATGCTTCGCAGGAATGACCCCGAATTCAAGAAGCTGGTTGACGACACGATGAGCCAGGTGATGAAGAGCGGTGAAATCAAAACCATGTATGACAAGTGGTTCATGAAGCCGGTGCCTCCGAAAAACATCAACTTCGATTTCCCGATGAGCGACGCGATGCAGAAGCTCTATGCGACACCGAACGACAAGGCTTTCGACTGAGTTTTGGCGCCGCTTACACCAGCCGCTTACACCTGCTTCTTACACAGGCTCTTGCACTTCCTGTTCGTGGGCATCGCCGCCACAGAAACGGAACGCGCGCTGTCCGCCCGCGAGGGCGCGCACGCCGCTCTTTTGATTGCGCCGCGCGGCCGGCAAGCTAGAATTGGGCGTCGAACTTACGTAACGAAATACGCAGATGAAAGACGCATTCGAACGCCGCGCTCTGTTGTTGCACCTCGGAGAGGTATTGGAGGCCGTGAACTGGCTCCTGAAATGTGACGGTGAGAAGACCGTGCACGAACTGGCGGCAGCAAACGCTTCGTTCGCCAGCTTGGCGCTACTCACTCAGGTATCGCCGCGGATGACATCGAAGCAGTTTGTACAGCGCGCGACGAGCGCCTTCTTTGCATGGCCGGGGGAGTTACTCGAGCCTGAGTTGAATCGCGAGCGTCTTGCATCCACGGTCCAGCTGAACCTGTTTGCCGGCAACACGCAAGGATGGCGGGCGTATGTCGCCGCGTTGAGAGGTGAGGTTCCGTGGTTCGGCGAGGGCCTGCTGCCGTTGAAGGCCGGCGAGGACGTCCATGTGGATCCCGCTGAAGGCGCGGCCGAAGGCGAGCAGCTGAACGAGGTTGCGGCCGCTGGCGACGTCGAACGCAATGGCGGGCAAACTGAGGATCTGCGGGAGAGTGTTGAAAGCAGCGAGCGTATTTATCCCTCCTGGCCTTGGAAGCCAGGTGTGTAGGGACTTCGTGAGCGGTTATTCGTCAGCGGTTATCATTGACAGCATTTTCGACTGATAGCCCTTATGGAGAACCCTTGCTTTCGCGTCTATCCCGCTCAGCGAATGCCGACCGTAATCGCTTTGTCACACTTTACGTTGCGATAGTCGTCGGCTTGTTGGTCGCTGCGGGAATGTTTCTCTACGAAGCCCGCGTCATCGTGGACGACGGCTTGCGCGACGAAGAAGCGTTCGCCGTGCTCGGCGCGGCGAACAGGGTCTTGCACAACCTCGAAAATGCGGAAACCGGACAGCGCGGGTACCTGTTGACTGGCGACGAAAGCTATTTGTTGCCTTATCGTCAGGGAGTGCACGATCTGGACGATACCGTCCTGCACCTGCAGCGGGTAGTGACCAACGACGAGAAATCAGTCGAACTGGTCCGGCAAATCGAACATTCGAAGACGGACAAAGTGACGGAACTGGCGCGCAGCATCGAGCTCGCGCGCTCGGGTAACCATGCCGCGGCCATTGCGCTCGTGCAGACCAACGAAGGCAAGCGGTACATGGACAGCCTTCACAGCGACCTCGGCCAGTTGTTGAATGACTGGCGGGAAAAGCGCCGGGTCGCCACGCGCGATGCGCACGTGCGGCTGGTGTATGGCACGGCCGCGCTGGCGGCAGTCGCCGTTTTCGTGTGCTGTCTGCTGGTCTACACACTCTTCATTCAGCGGCGCGCGTTTGCGAAAGTTCAGGCGTATTCCGCGGCGCTCGATCTGGAGGCCGCGCAGGATTCGCTGACCGGCTTGCCGAACCGTCGCCGGTTGCTGGCGGCAATCGACGCGCTGGTGCCTTCCCCGGCGGACGACTTCCAGCGCACCGGCCTGCTGTACCTCGATATAGATGGCTTCAAGAGCGTCAACGACGCGCTCGGCCATAGCGCCGGCGACGCCTTGTTGCGCCGGCTCGGTGAAGCGCTACGCGCGGCGACGCGGGAGCAGGACATGCTGGCGCGTGTCGGCGGCGATGAATTCGTGCTGCTCGCGGCCGATTGCGACGACGACGAACAATTGCGTGAGCTGGCGGGCCGCCTGATTGCGCGCGTTCGCGAGGTCGGCGACAAGGAATATGCCGGACGTTTCCAGATCAGCGTCAGCATTGGCATTGCCACCTGTCCCGACCGGGCCGACTCCGTCGAGCAATTGCTCGACGTCGCCGATGCGGCCATGTACGCCGCCAAGCAGGCGGGCCGGTCGACATACCGCTTCGGCACGTCTGCTGGCCGCGGCGCGTCCAACGTCGTGAAGCTGACGAGGTAAGCGCGGGTCAGCGCTGTTGCGCCGGAGCGGCGCCATCGAAATCGAAGCCGAGGGCGTCATGCGGACACTCGCCGGGCGACGCAAGCCAATGGATGCGCGCCTCAACCCGTGGTTGCCCCTTGCTCGCGTCGAAGTAGGCAGTCGCCTTGTTTCACGCTCCACCATCGGAGGGGAGTTCAAAGTCGAGTTGCTGGGTCGCACCGAAGTGGCAGGCAAGGCTGCAGTCCTCCCGCGTATTCAGGGTCGCGCGTGGGTTTACGGAATCCAGCAGCTCGGCGTCGACCCGGACGACCCGCTGGCCGCCGGCTTCATGTTGAGCGACACGTGGGGCTCGGGTTTCCCGAAAGCTTTAGGGTAGGTGCGCAATGGTAAACTTGAACGCACGCCCATCTTTTCGGGCCCACGACGAAGGCGGTGAAACGATGGCCAAAAGATACAGCAGAGACGGAAGCAGGCGGCCGTCGGCATGGCGGACGATATATTTACGAGGAACTGCGCAAGCAGATACTCACGCTCAAGCTCAAGCCGGGCGTCCAATTGGACGAAGTCTCGTTGGCTGCACAGTTCGGACTGTCGCGCTCACCAGTCCGGGATGCGCTTGCGCGACTTATCAGCGAAGGACTGGTCACGATTCTGCCCAACCGGACGACGCTGGTCACGCCGTTCGAAATCGAGGAGTTTCCGAAATACATTGCGGCATTGGACCTCATCCAGCGCGCCGTCAGCCGGCTGGCTGCCACGCAGCATAACGCGTCAGATCTGGCCCGCATCCGCAAAGCGGACGAGGTCTACATGGAGGCCGTTGCCGGCGGTGACTTCCAGGCGATGTCCGAGACGAATAAGGCGCTGCACCTGGCGATCGCACATGCAGCGAATAACCCGTACTTCGTGGGGTACTACGAACGGCTTCTCGGGGAGGGGCAACGGCTGCTCCACCTGCACTTCGACTTCACGGTCAGCTCGCCTACTGCAGCGAAGCTTGGGCGCGACCACGACGAGTTGATTGACGCGATTGCGAGGCGAGATGCTGATGCCGCCGAGAAAGCCGCTCATGAGCACACCATGCTTTTCCAGAAGCGGTTCCTCGACTACATGAAACAGAACCTGACAGAATCGATGGCGATTCTGTAATGTGCTCGGAGCCGTCCTGGTTTCTTTGGCGGCTGACGCTCTCGGAGAGGGTTTGAGTGCTGGCCAGACATCGCTGAATCAATCGACCAAACGCGAACCCGTTCGCGTAACGACCAGGATGGTGCAACCGCTAGCGGACGAACTGGAGTGGCTTGAGCCTGCTGGGTAAGTGAGCACATCCCCGGGTAGGAAGTTAACGCCGTCGCTATCGGTGAAGACACCCTCGGCGACAAAAATTAACTCAGTCGCATCGTGGTGATGCTCCGGGCCTCGTGCTCCCGGCTCGATTTTCATCCAGTAACTCGACCACGCGCCTCCCTCGTCGTCCGACAAGGGAATCCAGAAGTAACCGGGAATGTCCGATTCGCCGATTTGTAAAGGACGCCAATCCTGGTCGCGAATCTTGTAGTGGCGTCGGCCGGCGAAATCGGAGAAGCCGGCCGGAGATGTTGCAGCGTTTCTCGATGAATCCATGAGTACCTCGGTCCGATGCGCCTTAACGGTGCGGCGCCAGTTGACTGGAGTCCGTGTCGAGTGGGACGCACTGTAGTCACGGTGGTGTTTCGGCATATGCCGTTCGATAGCTAAAGGTCTAACACGAGGTCGGACTGGGGGTGGCTGCAGCAAAGCAGGCGCAATCCTTTGTCGATTTCACGCTGGCGTATGCCGCCGTTATGTTGCATATCGACGCTCCCCTCCAGAACGGCGGTTTTGCACGTGCCGCAAAGCCCTTGGCCACATGAAGATGGAACTGCGACGCCAGCTTTGCGCGCGGCTGCGAGGACAGTCTGGGTGTTGTCCATCATGAATGTCTTTCCAGAGCGAGCAAGCCGAATACTGTACAGCTGCCCAACTTCGGCTGGCGCAATGCAACAAGGTGCACCTGAGGCCGCAACTTCACCCGCGGCTTCATTGGCACCGATGTCGAAGCTTTCTTGATGGTAGCGGACTGGGTCGTGACCGCCTTGACGCAAGATTTCTTTGACCGATTGCATGTAGCCAGCAGGACCGCACGTGAACACCTCGCGTTCTCTGAAGTCCGGCACGTAACGCTCAAGGAGTTCCAGCGACAGTCTGCCCACAGAACCGTGCCAGTCAGCTTCAAGGCCGATTCGCTCGCACAGGTGGACGACCCGGAGTCGGCTCGCAGACGCGCTCAACTGAGACAATTCGCTCCGAAAGATGATGTCTGCGGGAGTCCTCGCGCTGTGCACAAAAGCGATGTCGCGGTCGAGTCCCAGGTCGTGACCAGCGCGCGTCATCGACATGAGAGGCGTTATGCCAGACCCAGCGGACAGGTAGAGTGACTTCTTTGCTGGGTGCGACGAAGGCGTAAATACGCCAGAAGGACCGTAAGCCTGCAAAGTGGCTCGCGGCTGCAAGTTGTCGTGCAGCCAGTTGGATACGATGCCTCCGGGCACGCGCTTGACCGTGATAGACAGCGTGTAAGGCCGGGTCGGCGGCGAGGATATCGTGTAGCAACGCGCGAGCGTCTTCCCATTGACTTCGACCGACACCGTAATGAATTGCCCTGGCTCGAAGCTGAACGGAAGACTATCCCCCGCGCTAAAAATGAAGCTTTTGACGTCGAGTGTTTCGTCAATGACACGACAACATATGAGTTCTTTTTTCGCGGAGCTAGTCCACTGAGCGTCGGCGCGCTCCCAAGTGGCGGCGTTGGTCAACCGGTCCGCTGCAGTTTCCGGCGAGGCAACGCCGACAAAGGTGTCTGTGAGAATCATGGCAGTCAAATAATCAAACGCCGTGCGCTTTCAGCCTGGCTACGTACCATTGCGAAAACAGTTCCACGTACGCCTCGGTAAACGGAGAGAACGGTCCCGGCTCATACGCGGGGTCTTGAGTTCCGCGGTGATTGATAGAGACCAGGTTTGCGTCTTGCGTGTTCGTTGCAACCCAGACTTCTGTCAGTGCAGACATGGTGTAATCGACACCCTCGACCGCATCTTCATGGACAAGCCACTTGGTGCGCACAAGAGTCTTGTCGGGAGCAAGCGGAATGATGTACGAAATGACCGCATGGTCGCTCATCACATGCGTCCACGAGTTGTGAGTCCACATATGTACGTCGCCGAGGTCACGACGCTTAATGTCACCGAACAGCTTCGTGCTTGCCACCTTGGTGTCCATGGTTTGCGACTCACCATGTCCCGCGATAACCAGACGCTGCGTCCGGAAGCCAGTGGCGACTTCCGGTTCCAGCTGTTCGACCGTGCTGCAAATCAGTCCGTCCTGTTCCCAGCCTGAGATACTCGCGGCATTGCGCTCGTGGTACGCGTCTAGAGCGCGCTGCGATTCTTCGCTCAACCCTTGCGGGCAGAACCCGAAATCTTCAGGAAGGAAAGAAGCTGTCAGCTCCGGATGAGTTGCGCTGCAGTGATAACACTCGCGGTTATTTTCCATCACGAGTTTCCAGTTTCCGTTCTCGATGATTTCAGTCTCGTGCGCGATTTTGGTGTGGGTCAACTCATACGGAGCGAACCGGGGCGCCATCGTTTCTTCAAGAGCGGCGATGTCGCCGGGAGCGTCACCCGACAGACATACAAAAATATGGGTACCCACGATGTGTGTCTTTACCGGGATGAGGCTGCGGCACGAGCGGTCGAAGTCGACGCCCATATGGGTGGTGTGCTTCAGACCACCGTCGAGGTCGTACGTCCACTGGTGGTAGGGGCACACAAGCATGCCGACAGTGGATTTCCCCGCGTCCTTGAGTCGCGCTCCCCGATGTCGACAAACATTTCGATAAGTCCGGATGTTCTCGTCGTCGTCGCGCACGATGAGAATCGATGCCTTTCCAATATCGACGGTGGATACGTCACCAGGTTCCGGAACGTCGGCCGTGACGCCGACGAGAATCCAATGCTTGTGGAAGAAGACATCGACGTCCGTCTCGAACACGTCCTGGCGTCCGAAAAGTTCGCCGGGCATGCCATACCCTGGTCGGCGACTGCGAATCAGTTCACTGTGGGTCTTAAACTTCGCTACAGACATCGATTGCCCCTTGCATGGTTGGACTGTCGTGATGCCACCGCATCTACGTTATGAATCCAGTATTGAAGGGATGAAATGGAGCGTCAATGCGCTTTATTCTTCCTCTCGCATTACTACACGTTATGCGAAAGCTGTCGTCAGCCGCGTCTCTTAGGCAGCTGGCGTTTCACGCGGGCTATGGCAGCCAGAACAGGGTAGCGGCTCAATGCCACAGATTACGGTCTAACCGGTTGCTAACCGACAGGCGGTATCGACCCAGGCATGAGCTAGTTTCGTCGCCACCGGGAACGGCGAGCGCATCCGCGCCAGGTTCGGACAATTGAGATTGTCGGTGCACGGCTTAACCATACTCAAAGTTAGGAAAGCATGGCATCACTCTTCAGGACGGGCAGGCATTACTGGAGCGGGCCCGTTCGGTAAAGTCGGCGGATTTGTTTTCGCGTTCGCATTGCCGCAAGTTATGCGATGCGACAGCGGAGACGTCGCACCAGCGCGTTGGCTTAAACGTCACGTTCGCTATTTCCCGTATCCCCGCGTAGCCACTCAATCAGGCTGTTCGTCGTCGGGGTAATGGTGCGACCGTGAGGGATAACGACGAAGTACGATTCGCTGACCCTAAAGGATATGTCTGTCAGGCGCACGAGTTCGCCTTCATTCAACAGATCGTCAAGTAACCTGCGCCAGCCAAGCGCAATGCCCTGCCCATGCAAGGCAGCCTGAATCGCATCGGTGTAAAGGCTGCAGCGGAGCGCGTAGCGCAATCTGGGAGGACGAAATCCAACGGCCTCGAACCATTCTTCCCATCCCATCCACCCTTCGGAAGTTGCGTCGGAATCAATAAGTTGGGCTTTGGCGAAGTCGGAGAGCGATGCCGGTGTCTGGTTTGCTTCGAGCCAAGCTGGCGAGCAGACCGCGAAGACTTCTTCATCAAACAGCAATGCCGAGGTGCCGTCGCGCCATTTACCATTCCCATATCGAACGGCGATGTCGACTTCGTTGTGACGCAGGTCGGCGGTAAACATCTGCGTAGACAGACGAAGCTTCAGATGCGGCAGCAGCCGCTTGAGTTCGGCCAGCTTGGGAAGAACCCGGAAATTAGAGAAGGCCGCAGTGGTAGCCAGTACCAGTTCCTGTTCTTCAGTGCCGCTGGAGAGACGGTCGAATGCGCCGGCAATTCGTTGCATCGATTCGGCCACGACGAGGTACAAAGCCTCTCCCTCGCCGGTGAGCTTGATTGAGCGATGCAGTCGATGGAAAAGCCGCACCCCGAGCGACTCTTCAAGAAACCGCACCTGCCTGCTGACGGCGGCTTGTGTCACTCCTAGTTCATTTGCTGCCAGTGTGAAACTGCTCAACCGCGCGACTGCTTCGAACTCAACCAGGGCAGTCAGTGACGGGATTAGCCGTCGGTATCCTTTTGCTCCGTCGTTTGCCGCTTTCATGTGATTTTGCTTGTAGGGAAAGGCATGTGGTGGGCGAGCGAATCACGTCTTATCTCGCCAGCCCGATGATATTCGAGAAGCTCCGCCCGAGCGAAGGGATTCGGGAGCGTGCGGCGTCAGACTTAGGACATTCCCTATGAGTCGAAACTCGATTGCCACCAGTCAGCAGGGTGCCAGCGGAGTTCTCCTGCGCTCGCAACAGGCCCAAGCCCCCGTCACTACTACCTCCGCGCGAACAGCCCCTTGCCGACCATATTTTCTGTAGACGCTGCGCTAACTGGACTCATTACCAAAGGTAGGGGAAAGGGCGTAGAAAATGTAGCTGGATGTGCCAATTTGGCGAGGTACGCTGCAATCAATGCATTAAACACCGGAGAGAAGTCGTGCAGTGCCTGAAAATTTTAGGTGTTGTGCGAAAAGCCGTGATTTGTACGATTTGTGCTGCTCGCAGCGTTTGCTTTCAGCGCCCGCGTCCTCACGCAATGAGCATGCTGGGTAGCAGGTCTATCGCTGACCGCGGACGGAGCCCTATGCGTGGCTTCGCGTACAGGCCAATTGGTCGCGGGCTTCAATTTTTTGAACTTGCCAGTTGGAATGACAGAATGACCCCAAACCTTACCTTCGCGTCGGAAGAGGCGGTGTATCCGAGCGTCGATACGTCGCGCACTACGTCCTCAATCGCAGCGCCCTCGGTCGTGCCTGCGGATGAAATTCTCACGGTTCAAAACCTCTCGAAAATCTTTGGTCCAAAACCCGAGCGCGCAGTGGAGTTACTGCAGCAGGGTCTCGGGCGTAATGAGATTTTCGAACAGACCGGAAACATGGTTGCGGTCGACAATGTGAGTCTCAGCGTTCGGGCAGGTGAGATTTTCGTGATTATGGGACTTTCCGGCTCGGGAAAATCCACACTTGTTCGTCTGTTGAATCGCCTGATTGAACCGACCTCCGGCAAGGTCGTTCTCGAAGGTCGCGACATCGCGCCCATGTCGACGCCGGAATTGCGCGAAGTACGGCGCAAGAAGATGGCTATGGTCTTTCAGTCATTCGCGCTCCTGCCCAACCGAACGGTTATCGACAACGTTGCGTACGGTCTCGAAGTTGCGGGACTAACAAAGCAGGCGCGGTACAAGGTGGCGCAAAGCGCTCTCGTTCGCGTTGGGCTCGGCTCGTACGAGAAGCTTTATCCGGGCGAACTGTCGGGCGGCATGCAACAGCGGGTGGGCCTTGCCCGTGCTCTGGCCGTGAATCCGTCCGTGCTTCTGATGGACGAAGCTTTCTCAGCCCTTGACCCGCTCATTCGATTCGAGATGCAAAACGAACTTTTGCGCCTGCAGAAAGAAGAACAGCGGACCGTTGTCTTCATTTCGCACGACATCGAAGAAGCAATCAAGATTGGTGGCCGCGTTGGCGTGATGAAGGATGGCCGGCTGGTTCAGGTCGGCACACCTGTTGAACTCATCCAGTCGCCTGCTGACGACTACGTGCGCAACTTCTTCCGTAACGTTGACGTCTCGCGCTTTCTCAAGGCATCCAGCTTCCTCACGAAGGTCGACAGGGCCCAGATTTCATGCGACAGCGGCGCGTCATCGGAGCGGTATCTGAATCAGCTTATCGACGCCGGAGTCGAATGCGGATATGTCTGCGATGCAGCTGGCCAGTACCAGGGGTGCGTTACGCCTGCGTCGTTGCACAAATGCGGAAGCGGACCGATTCGAGATGCTCTGCTTCGCGACATCGTCGTGGTGTCCTCGGATGCCGATTTACACGAGTTGTCGACCATCGCTCTTGGCCAGGAACACGACGTACCGGTTGTCGATGCGGCGGGGAAACTTGCCGGTGTTGTGTCGTGCCGCACGATTCTTAAACAGGTTATGCAACGGAGGGCGTCATGAACTCGTCAATTTTCGGGCGCGCCGCAGAGAACGCGGTCAACTTCCTGTTCCTTCATTTTCGAGGCGGATTTGACACCTTTTCCGCAGCCTTGGGCGCGGTGGTCAAACTCCTTGAAGATGGTCTTGGTGCGATTCCTTTTGTCGTGATGTTAGTCGCGCTGATGGCACTCGCGCTGTGGCGGAAAGGTGTCGTGTTTGCAGCCTTTGTCGGCATCGCGATTGAGGTCATCCACTACATGGGACTTTGGGCGCAAACCATGTCGACCCTCGCCCTGGTTATTGCGGCGACCTTCTTCAGCCTGCTGATAGGCATTCCCCTTGGAATCTGGGGCGCGCGCAACGGACGCGTGGAGGTCATTGTGCGCTCGCTGCTGGATTTCATGCAGACCATGCCCGCGTTCGTGTATCTGATTCCTGCGGTCATTCTGTTCGGACTCGGCCGCGTGCCGGCGGTGATTGCGACGATTGTCTTTGCCATGCCGCCAGTCGTTCGCCTTACCACGCTCGGCATCAAGCAGGTACGAGAAGAATTGATGGAGGCTGGACGGTCGTTTGGCAGCACCGATTCGCAACTCCTGTGGAAGATTCAACTCCCCAATGCACTGCCGTCCATCATGGCTGGCATCAATCAGACCATCATGATGGCGCTTTCAATGGTCGTAGTCGCCTCCATGATTGGGGCGGGCGGGCTAGGCGAGTACGTCCTTAGCGGGATTCAACGACTCGACATTGGCATTGGATTCGAAGGCGGTCTCGGAGTCGTTCTGCTCGCAATCATTCTTGACCGCCTGACTGAAAGTTTCGGGGTTAAATCGGTCAGGATGAAGAGTAAGGCGCGGACGTCCAGGCGAACCACGCGTGAGACAGCCCAGACGCAGTCATAGTGAGTTCGACGCGCGGAGGAGCTGGAATCGCTCCGCGCAATCACGCAGTATCAAAACCTGCAGCTACGGAATAACAAAACAGGCAATTTTTTCGATAATGAAGGAGTACTAGATGAATACCGGAATACTCAAGTCTTATGTTGTGAAAATTGCCGCGGCTACTCTCTGCTCATTCGGCCTTTACGGTGGTGGAGCGGTGGCGGCGGAACCGGTGAAAATCACGATAACAAATTGGGCTGACGTTTTGGCTGTTGCGAATGTGGCGAAGTATGTTATGGAGACAAAACTCCAGCAGCCCGTCCAGTTTGTTCAAGCGGATATCGGCATCCAGTACCAGGGCGTCGCTCGTGGCGACGTTGACCTGATGGTTGGCGGGTGGCTGCCGGTCACACACGCGACGTATTACGCGAAGTACAAAAACGACATGGATGATGTCGGCATCATCTACACCGGTGGAAAAAACGGTTGGGCGGTTCCGGCGTATGTTCCCGAGTCCGAGCTCTCGTCGATTTCCGACCTCAACAAGCCAGACGTCAAGAGCAAGCTGAACAGCACCATTCAAGGCATTGAGCCCGGTGGCGGCCTGATGCAGGCCTCTGAGAAGACCATCAAGGAATACAAACTGGCGGGCTACAACCTGCAGTCTTCGAGTGAAGCAGGGATGCTTGCGTCGGTATCCCGTGCTTACCAATCCAAACAGTGGATTGTCGCTACCGTCTGGAGTCCCCATTGGCTCTTCCAGAAATGGCAGATGCGCTATCTAAAGGACCCGAAAGGACCGCTGGGCGGCGAAGAGCAAGTTCACGCGTTCGGCTCGAAGCAATTTGCTGCCAAGTTCCCGCGTGCGGATGTGTTCATGAAACATTTCAAGCTGACGCTCGCTGATGTGGAGGCCATTGAGTTCGAGGGAAACAGCACGAACGACTACGCCACCGCAGCAAAGAAATTCGTCGAATCGAACCCGGACAAATTGAAAGCGTGGCTGGAGCAATAGCGCCGGCTACTGGACGCGTACGGGAGGGCTGTCGGCTCTCCCTAACGCGCTCATCAAGTGTCGTTTAATGCAGCGTGACGAATCGAGTGCTGTCCTTGCTCGGGACACGAGCAAGGACCCACGGCTTGGTGCTTCAAGAAATATTGTTTTACGACTATCACGGAGTACGTCTGTGAACGATAACGTTCGATTCTTTTCAGAGACCCTGCAAGACCGCGACCCGGTTATTTCGTCGGAAATCGCGCTGGAATTGCGTCGCCAGCAGTCCCAGATTGAACTGATTGCATCCGAGAACATCGTGTCGGCAGCAGTGATGGAAGCGCAGGGCACAGTCCTGACGAACAAGTACGCGGAGGGCTACCCGTCGAAGCGTTACTACGGCGGATGCGAACACGTCGACCGCATCGAAGCGCTCGCCATGGACCGCGTAAAGGCATTGTTCGAATGCGAGTTTGCCAACGTACAGCCGCACTCCGGCGCTCAGGCGAACGGTGCGGTCATGCTCGCGCTCCTGAAACCAGGCGACACGGTTCTCGGGATGTCACTGGATGCAGGTGGCCATCTGACTCATGGGGCCCGCCCGGCGTTGTCGGGTAAATGGTTCAACGCCGTTCAGTACGGCGTCAACCGGGATACTCTCCGAATCGACTATGAGGAAGTAAGGCGACTTGCCGAGGAGCATCGTCCCAAGCTCATCATCGCCGGCTATTCGGCCTATCCGCGCTCGCTCGACTTCGCAAAGTTTCGGGAAATTGCCGACAGCGTTGGTGCACTGCTGATGGTCGACATGGCGCACATTGCCGGAATCGTTGCCGCCGGCCGGCACGAGAGCCCGGTTCGTTTTGCAGACGTGGTGACGTCCACTACGCATAAGACACTTCGCGGTCCGCGCGGCGGCTTTATTCTCACGAATAACGCCGATGTCGCCAGGAAAATCAACTCCGCTGTCTTCCCCGGTCTGCAAGGCGGTCCGCTCATGCATGTCATCGCCGGAAAAGCGGTGGCTTTCGGGGAGGCATTGCGTCCCGAGTTCACGACCTACATCGACCAGGTTCTGCAAAACGCCCAGGCACTCGGCGAAGTGCTGAAGCTGGGAGGTGTAAACCTCGTGACCGGGGGCACCGATAACCATCTTCTCCTTGTCGATTTACGCCCGAAGGGACTGACCGGGACGCAGGTTGAAAAGGCTCTCGAACGGGCGGGCATTACCTGCAACAAGAACGGCATTCCGTTCGATACTGAAAATCCAACTGTGACATCAGGCATTCGCCTCGGTACGCCGGCTGGAACGACGCGTGGATTTGGCGTCAAGCAGTTTGAAGAAATTGGCGCCCTCATCCTCGAAGTACTGTTAGCGCTGGAAAAACAGCCGGAGGGTGACGAACTCATTGAGCGTTCGGTGCGAAGCCGCGTCCGTGACATATGCAACCGTTTCCCGATTTACTCGCACGCGGAAACTTTGGTTTAAGTCGGGCCGCGCGCATCCGCAAATGGACCGCGTCGCGCATCCGAAGAGTTGATTTTCAACATTACGTCACGGGAGTCAACGGCACTGTTGGCCTTCACATCCACATGGGCGAAGGCGCAGATGCTCGCGGTGACAGTTCAAATTGGGAGAGAAATTGATGAGCTTCGAGGGAGTACACGCGCCTTTGGTCACGCCGTTCAAAGCTGACGGAGAAATCGACCACGATCTACTGGGGCAACACGCTGTTGACCTCGCAGGACGAGGCCTCGCGGGCCTTGGAATTGGTGGCACGACGGGCGAATACTACGCGCTCAGTTTCGAGGAGCGCGTGCGCACGTTCCATACAGTCGCGCAAGCTGCTGGCGGAAAGACGTTCCTGACGGCGGGAATCAACGCCACGACGACTCGGGAGGTCTTACGGCTAGGACAAGAAGCAAAGAAAGCCGGGCTTTCTGCGTTGCTGGTAGCGGCGCCGTACTACGCCCAGCCTACGCAGGACGAACTATTGCAGCACATGCTCGCGATTGATGACAGTCTCGACATGCCCATCATGCTCTACAACTTCCCGGCACGTACGGGCACTGAAATCAGTGACCGCGTGCTCGAAGAACTGCTCGAACGCCGGAACTTTGTCGCCATGAAGGAGAGCACCGGCGACATCGCGCACCTGCATCACCTTGCCACGCATTTCCGGGACAAGCTTGTGCTGAGCTGCGGCATGGACGACCAGGCGCTCGAATTCTTCGTCTGGGGTGCCCGGAGTTGGGTCGCAGGCGCGGCAAACTTTCTTCCTGAAGTGCACGTCGAACTGCTTGACGCCTGTGTCTCCCGGGGCGATTTTGCAGCCGGTCGCGAGCTGATGACGCAACTGCTTCCCGTTCTGGAGCTACTCGAGCGAAGCGGTAAGTTTATCCAGTACGTCCGCTACGGCTGCGAACTGGCGGGCACGCACGTGGGCAACGCCCGCGCGCCGCTGGGCATGCTCACAGACGATGAGCGTCGCGATTTCGCGAAGCTCGTGCAGCCGCTGCTCCGAAAGGGACGCTGATTTGCATGGCCTCGAAACTCGAATTCACTCGTCTTCCCGCCGCCGACGGTGTGAACGGCTGGTGGGAGAGTCTGCCTCCGCCACCAGCCGCGAACCCATTGCGCGGCGACAGGCGATTTGATTTTGTGGTGGTCGGCGGGGGAATCACCGGACTATGTGCGGCTCGGCGTCTGGCTGAATTGGCTCCAGAGGCTTCCGTTGCGCTCGTCGAGGCGGACCGTATTGGTCGCTCGACTGCGGGGCGTAACTCTGGATTCTTTGTTGACTTGCCGCACGACATCAGCAGCGAAAGCTACTCAAGAAGCGTTGACGCTGACAAGGCAGACGTACGGATGCAGCGTCACGGCATTGATTACGTACGGTCGGTGGTCCGAGGACAGCACATCGAGTGCGATTGGCGCGACGATGGTAAATACCATGCGTCGGTGAAAAAGCGCGGTAAGGAAGCGCTTGAGCACTTTGCAGACGGCTTGCGGCGGATTGACGAAAAGTTCGAGTGGCTCGACGAGGCCGGTGTCGCGAAGGTCACCGGAACTTCGTTCTACCACGGCGCGATATTTACTCCTGGGTGCAGCACTGTGCAGCCAGCAGCATTGATGCGCGGATTGGCGAGAACCATGCCGTCGAATGTAGAGGTATTCGAACTCAGTCCTGTCAGACGGCTTGAGCACATGCCTTCCGCGAAAGTGCTCTCTTTCGGGGAAGGCACGATAACTGCCGGCAATGTGATTCTGTGCACCAATGCCTACGCGGCCACCTTTGGTGAGAATCCAAATGGTCTGCTGCCCGTGTACACCTTCGCCTCGATGAGCCGCGTCATGACTTCGGTCGAGGCCAAGGCGCTTGGGGGGATGAATTCGTGGGCGCTGATTCCGGCGGACCCGATGGGTACCACCGTCCGCCGTCTGGACACGGGCCGCATCTGCATTCGCAATCACTTTGCCTTCAGGCCGGGGCTGGAAGTTTCGCAGGCGGATTTGCGGAAAGCAAAAAGCCTGCATCAGCGTTCCTTCGACCGCCGCTTTCCTATGCTCAAGAACGTCGAACTGGAATACACGTGGGGCGGTGCGCTTTGCCTGTCAGCAAACAGCGGAGCGCTGTTCGGTAAGCGGGACGACGGCCTGTATCAGGCGATTGGTTGCAACGGCCTGGGGCTCAGCCGAGGCTCTGCATCGGGAAAGGTTATCGCTGAGTACGCATTGGGCATGACGAACGACATGACTCAACAGCTGTTGCAGCAGCCGAAGCCGCGCCCGCTGCCCATGCGGCCGATTGCCGACGTAGCAGTTTCTGCAGCTATATGGGTCAAGGAATTCTCGGCTGGCGCCGAACTTTAATTGAGTGAGGATAGGAAATGGCGACATTTGAGGAATGGAAGCAAAGGGCTGACGCACTGTCGCTGGACGGGCGCGCCTTCATCGGCGGGATGCGCTGTACGGCGGCATCCGATGAGACCTTTCAGACGTTGAACCCGTCTAATGGCAAGGTGCTCGCTGACATCGCCCGTTGTGAGAAAAAGGACGTTGACCGCGCGGTCATTGCTGCGAGGGATGCCTTCGAATCTGGCGTCTGGTCGAAGGCGCCACCGGCGCATCGGAAGTCCGTGCTTCTCAAGCTTGCCCAGCTGATTGAAGAGAACACAGACGAATTGGCCGCGCTCGAAGCGCTTGAAGCAGGCAAGCCGATTTCGGAGTGTCTGGGACTGGATATCCCGGAATCGGCCGCATGCATCCGCTGGCACGCAGAAGTCACTGACAAGCGATACGACGCCCTCTCGCCCTCGGGCAGCAATGTAGTCAGCATGATTACCCGGGAGCCGATCGGCGTCGTAGGCGCCGTTCTTCCGTGGAATTTTCCTGCACTGATGCTCGCGTGGAAAATCGGGCCAGCCCTGTCGGTCGGCAACAGCGTCATCGTGAAACCCGCCGAGCAAACGTCTCTCGCAACACTGCGCATCGCAGACCTCGCGCTGGCAGCTGGTGTTCCCGCCGGGGTGTTCAGTGTCGTAACGGGTTTCGGGGAGACCGCCGGACAGGCGCTTGGTCGCCACCCCGACGTGGACCTCATCGCGTTCACGGGTTCCACCGACACTGGCAAGCTCTTCCTCCGGTACTCCGCAGATACGAACCTCAAACGGGTCATTCTCGAATGCGGTGGAAAGAACCCGCAGGTGGTACTTCCCGACGTCGTCAATCTGGACGCTGTCGCGGAGCAAGCGGTTGCCGCTGCTTTCTGGAACATGGGTGAGAACTGCAGCGCGGGTTCGCGTCTACTGGTCCATACCAGCAAGAAGGACGCTCTGCTGGAGAAAATCAGGAGTGTTCTTGAGACATGGAAGACCGGGAACCCGCTGGACCCATGCGTGAAGCTCGGCGCACTGATTGAGCAAAAGCATTATGAGAAGGTCCTTGGCCACATCGAAAAGGCCAGCGCGGAGGGCGCGCGACTCGTGTGCGGCGGAAATGCTGTTTTTGTGGAGACCGGCGGCTGGTACGTCGAACCGACAATCTTTGACAACGTGACGCCCGAAATGAGCATTGCCCGTGAGGAAGTATTCGGCCCAGTGCTGTGTGTCATCGAGTACAACGATGTAGACGAAGCCGTCCGGATAGCGAACGATACGTGCTACGGACTGGCTGCCTCACTGTGGACAGACAATGTCAACAACGCGCACAAGGTTGCGGCCAGAATCCGCGCGGGGACGATAACGGTCAATTGTTTTGGCGAAGGCGATTTGTCGACGCCATTCGGCGGCTTTAAACAGTCGGGGTTTGGCGGGCGAGATAAGTCGGTCTATGCGCACGACCAGTATTGCGAGCTGAAAACCACCTGGTTAAAGCTCGAGTGATATTGGAACGCGGGCTTCCGCCCCGCACAGGGCGAGCCGCACGAACATCCCTATGCGGCCGGACCAGGACCGCTCTTTAGCAAAGACAGATACTATGCGACTTGGATTCATTGGTACAGGTACGATTACTCGGGCAATCGTGACGGGGTTGCTTCGAGTCCGCGCGCCTTTCGAAAGTATCGCTCTATCGCCGCGAAATGCGGAAGCTGCAGCCATGCTTGCCGCACTTGACTCGCGTATTTTTGTTTGCGAGACAAATCAGGAAGTGCTTGATACCTGTGACGTAGCGTGTCTCGCAGTCGTGCCGCAAGTCGCGTCGGATGTACTTGGTCCTCTCGACTTCACGGCACGCCACCGCGTCATCAGTTTCATCGCCGGAGTCTCGATTACAGACGTGCAACGGCTGGTGCGAAAAATGGACTCGGTCGTCCGCGCGATACCTTTACCGGCTGTTGCTGCCGCCAAAGGAAGCACGGCAATCTGTCCCCCGGATGAAGCGGCGAGCCGGCTTTTCTCATTTGTGGGCGCCGCAGTTGAAGTGGACGATGAAGGGAAATTCAATGCCTTGTCTGCCGTTACAGCGACTATGGCGAGCTTCTATGCCGTACTGGAAACTCAGGCAGCATGGTTGGTCAAGCAAGGCGTCGATTACAGCTCTGCGCGAGCGTATTTATCATCCTATTGTGTGGGGCTGGCCAACGAGGCGGCCGAAGGTGCGCAACCGTTCTCAGCGTTGGTGCAGCAATCCATGACGCCTGGCGGAATCAACGAGCAGCTTCACGAGGAGCTCTCGCGCCGAGGCTCATATGCCCACTTTTGCGATGCGCTGGACCATGTCTTGAGTCGCATCGAAGGACGGAAGTAGCGTTGCAGCGATTCGTGGCGGACCAGGACGTGGGATCGGGGTCGCCCGCCGTGGGTGGTGTCACGAAGATGAGCTGCGAACTGGACGCTCTTCTGGCTGATACCGGCGGCGCTTACTCAGGGGCGCACGGCCACTCGCCAAGGGCGGGTTGGCCGCAGTTGCCGGTGAGCAAGGCTGCGCCCAAACTGTTCGGAGGAGACAGTATCCGTTTGCCACCCACGGGAACGAGTCGTGACTATTGTCTGAGTAAAGTCTGGATAACTGCCCGCCGCGGGTTCGCGGTCTCTCCCAGTTTGCCCGCCTTTAAGGTGAGGACCATGCAGAAGAAGCAACTGTTTGCTGACAGATTACTGGCTCAAATGCCCTCGCTACGGGCATTGAGGTGCTTTGTGACGGCTGCGCGCTACGAGAGTTTTACGCAGGCAGCGGATGTTCTATGCGTGACGCAGGCGGCGATCAGCAGGCAAATCAAGGAGCTTGAGGACGCACTGGATGTCGCGCTGTTCGAGCGGACGGGGCGACACATTGCACTGACCGATGCCGGCCGTATTCTGTACAACGCATCATATCTGTCGATTATGAATATCGCAGAGGCCGCTGAAGTGGTGCGGCGCTCGGATAAGCATGTGTTGAACATCTGTATTTCTCATACGTTCTCAGCGCTCTGGTTGTCTTCAAGGTTGCCGCGTTTCCGGAGAAAATTCCCAGAAATTAAACTCAACGTTACGGTTACTGAGCACTTCATGGAATTGGACGAGCTCATGCAACCGGACGTCATCATCACAAAGAATCCGCCGCGCGAGCCGGAGTACGAAGTAGAACCGCTTTTTCACGATGTCGTGTATCCAGTCTGTAGTCGGGAGTTCTTCGACAGTCACTTTCAGAGCAAGGCATTGAAGCCGCTTGACCTTCTCAAGCAGCCTACGCTCCACCTGTCTTTACTGGGTCGTGCGCAGGTTTGTGAGCATGTTGACTGGCGTGTGTGGCGAAACTGGTTTCAGCAGGGCGATGGCTCTGAAAAGTTGGCGCTGGGCGAGCATTTCGAAAGCAACGACTACCGGCTCCTTGTTTCGTTGGCGCAAGCTGGCGAAGGGACGCTTCTCGGCTGGCATCACCTGGTTCATCGCCAAATTGACGAGGGAACCCTTGTTCGCCCAGTGCAGGACGCGCTCGTCTTCCATGACAGACATCACTACGTCATTACGCATAAGAACGCGAGGAACCGTCCGGAATATACGAAGTTCCGCGAGTGGATAGGCGCCGAAGTCGACGAGATGATGAGAGAGTGGCCCAATGTCCCTTCCGGTACGACGGAGTAGGTTCGTCGCGCGTTGAATGGCGGTTCATGGTTCCGACGCGGACTACGGACGAGTGACCGCCACAACCTGAATCTGAAATGCAAAGCATCACGGCGACGCCACGAACTGATTCCCCGGACGGGCGAGTGCCGCCAGTCCGCTTCGGAATCGTACTGCTTCCGAATTTCACGCTAACGGCGTTCTCCGGATTCGTTGACTTACTACGCCTGGCCAGCGACGAAGGAGACTTCAGCAAGCCCGTTCGCTGTGCCTGGAGCATCATCGGCGAATCGCTCACTCCAGTCCGGGCAAGCTGTGGAATCCAGGTCGCGCCGTGGATTACATTCGAAGAGGCTGGAAAGTTGGACTATCTGGTCGTGGTCGGCGGATTATTGCATTCTGGCCCGTCGGCAAGCGAGGCCACGCTTCGCTTTATCCGCGAGACTGCAAGTACATCTGCGACGTTGGTCGGCATATGCACGGGCGCATTCGCGTTGATGCGGGCCGGCGTGATGGACGGCTATCGTGTCTGCGTAAGCTGGTTTCACTACTGGGACTTTATCGAGCGCTTCCCCAAGACCGATGAGCGCAATCTTGTCGCGGACAGGTTGTTCGTAATCGACAGACGGCGCATCACCTGCTCGGGAGGCCGGGCGTCCATTGATGTCGCGGCTGCAATCCTGCTGCGGCATGTGGAAGCCACCATCGTAAAAAAGGCGCTTCGTATCCTGCTTGTGGAGGACGCGGAAAAGGGTAATGCACCACAACCGTATCCCCCCGGTCTTGAACCGGCGACCCATCCCAAGGTAAAGCGCGCCATCCTTTTGATGGAGCAGCACATCGGGCAGCCTCTCAGCCTCAACGAACTTGCGCGTCGACTCGAGATGTCAGTTCACCAACTTGAGCGATTGTTCAGCAGTGAGGTGGGCAAAGCGCCGCTGTCATATGGAAGACAACTCCGTATTCGAACGGCAGCGTGGCTTCTGACTAGCTCGGATAGAACGGTGGCCGACATCGCATCCTCTTGCGGATTCTCAGATGCATCGCATCTCGGGCGCGAATTCCGGAAAACTTTTGGAGAGTCTCCCAACGCCTACAGGTTGCGGGGCCTGCATGCGATGCCGGAAGAATAGGGTGTCGTCGTGGCAATGGTGACGGGTACACCGACCCGAAATCCGCCGGCAATGTGGAGATTGATGAAGTTGCGGTGCGAGGCCAGAAGACTGACTGGCCTGATGCTTTGCCGAAGCTGTATATGGAGGGCAGACTGGGTGCGGACGATGACCCAGGATGTAACGCTGATTGTGCAGTGCACACATGCCAAATTGTTAAATCGCGGGAGAAGGGTATACGCTTAAGTAAATTCCCGGCGAGAAGCTCATGGACATGCCAACTCTTCTGAACCGCAACGGATTGCTTGCCGCATGGCGTCGCGTGACCACAGCGGCGGAATCTGGCTGGCAGGAATGGTATGAGTTGAACGAGCGCGGTGAAGTCGTGACGGATTCGCGACCGTCGGCGAGGCGCCAGATAGCGGTCACGGATGTCTACTGTGACCTCACCGAGCAGATTGGACATCTTGCGGCCATGTCGGTTGCCGTTACGACACCATCGTTTGGCATCAGGGTGCCCGATGTGGTCTGGATGCCGAGCGAAAGATGGGAGAGTTTCGACCGCGACGAGCCGGTGCCGTTCGTGCCCGACCTGTGCGTTGAAATGCTTCTCGATAGCGACAGGACCCGGGACATAGCCCGGAGAATCAAAAGCTATCTGGAAGGTGGTGCAACTGAGGTAATCGTTGTGGACCACTTTGGACAGGTTGAATTCTGGGGCGCCAGAGGTCGGCGACCAACTTCAACTTTCGGGATAGCACTATCTCTTGACAGTATGTACTTCGAGAAATCCGGCGTGTGTGATGGTCTAATTTCCTCGGACAGGTCGATAGGAGGACAATCCTGAATCGACGAGGAAATTAGACCATCACAGTACGTGCGGCCTAAAAAATATCGCAAGCGGTCCGGCATAAGAGATGAAGACGGCAAGTCGCCCGGCAGTTACTGCCGACACGGACCAGCTCCCTTTTGGAGCGGGAGACACTAGAGCAGCATCGGTGTCGCGATTCATGGCATCCGTTGCGGCTTCAGCGGATGGACGACGGGTGACGCGCGAGCGCGGCCACCTTCATCGTCATATACGGAAACAGCGGCAGACCTGAGAGGATAGTGTGCAGTTCGTCGTGCGAGTCGACGTCGAAGATGCTGTAGTTCGCATACTCACCGACAACGCGATGTAGTTGCTGCCACTTGCCTTGGCGCTGGAGCTCTTGTGAGTACGCCTTTTCTCGTGCCTTGATTTCGTCAGCCTGAGCCACCGGCATATCGTGTGGCAGGTGTACATCCATTCTTACGAGATATAGCATGTGTTTCTCATTCAAAAAAGTAGGGGTCTCTCAGGTCCGCCAGCACAATAGTTGGAATGGGTCGATGTGCCCGGTGCTGGATTGACTGTGCGCTCAGCTATTTTTGTCGCGACGATAGAAAGCGAGCTTTTCCTCATCGATATGCAGGCCCAGGCCCGGCCCTTCCGGTAGATGAAGGTCGAAGTCCCGATACTGGGGGCGAGCAGTGACGATGTCGTCTTTCAACAGGAGTGGTCCGAACAACTCTGTACCCCAGGCAAGTTGCGGGAGAGCGGCGAATCCGTGTGCCGATGCAATCGACCCGATGCTGCCTTCAAGCATCGTGCCGCCATACAGGGACACTCCGGCTGCATCCGCAATGGCGGCTGTACGCATCATTCCGTAGATTCCGCCGGACTTCGCAATCTTCAGCGCAAAGACGTCCGCACATGCGCCGCGCACAAGTTCAAGGGCATCCTCCGGGCCTGTCACTGCTTCGTCGGCCATGATGGGTACGATGAAACGCGATGCAAGCCTGGCCAGTGCTCCGCGCTGCTCTAGCGGAGTGGGTTGCTCGATGAGGTCAATGCCAGCAGCTTCAAGCGCTTCGATTCCCAGCGCTGCGTCAGCCTCGTTCCAGGCCTGATTCACGTCTACGGTGACTTTGGCATGGTCGCCGAGCGCGGCTTTGATTTTTGATACGTGCGCTACGTCATCACGAACGCTACGCCGGCCAATCTTCAGCTTGAAAGTATTGTGGCGACGTTCGGCGAGCAGCGTTTCTGCTTCATCGATGTCGCGTTGGGTATCGCCACTTGCGAGCGTCCACAGGACCGGAAGCGTCTTGCGGACAGCGCCGCCAAGAAGCGTTGAAACCGGAACGCCCAGGCGCTTGCCCTGAGCGTCCAGCAAAGCCGTCTCAATTGCGCACTTGGCAAACCGGTTCCCCCGAGCAACCTTGTTCAGCTTGAGCATTGCGTCGTTGATGTTGGTCGCGTCTTGCCCAACAATTGCAGGTGCAAGATAAGTGTCGATGGTCAGCTTGATGCCTTCGGGGCTCTCGTCGCCGTACGACAGACCGCCAATCGTAGTCGCTTCGCCAAGACCCTCGATGCCATCGCTTGAGCGCAGACGGACGATGACTAAGGTTTGTTGCTGCATCGTTGCCATTGCTAGCTGATGCGCGCGAATGGTTGGGAGGTCAACCAGAATCGCTTCGACGGAGGTGATTTGGGCGTTCATACCTGGAATGTTGGAGTTGAGGGGTTGCTGAAGTATTGCGTGCCCAATAACCCCCTGTCCAACACCATCGACGTCTAGTGCCATACCTCCGAGGTATAGCAGGTATCACCGCCCAAAATCATTACGAGGTGCATGGGGTATCCTTTCCTCCTCGTACAGCCGATAGATGAGTTCAAGCATTTCCCGAATGTCCCGCGACTCGTCGAGCGCACGCATGCTCATGATGATTGGGGAAACCAGAGTGGGGTCGTCCAGTTCCTTGTAACTCACATCGTCTCGCTTCAGGCCGTACACACTACTCGGAACGACAGAAATTCCTTCGCCCGCCGCTACGAGGCCTAGCGCAATCTGCAATTCTCGTACTTCGTATATCCGGCGAGGCTTGAGACCACGGTCTTTGAATGCCGACAGCACCTGGTCCGCATAACTGGGTCGCGGCGCTTTAGGGAAAATAATCAGGGTTTCGTTGACCAGGTCGCTGAGAGCGAGGACGGGCTTGACCAGTGAGAGTGGATGGCCCTCCGGGAATGCAACAATCATCTTCTCTTCGCGAAGAATCACCCGACGGATGTTTGCGTCCTCATGCCGAATGCGACCGAACCCGACATCAATCTGACCGTCCTTCAGCGCTCGAATCTGGTCCATCGTCGACATCTCATGGAGGCTGAGTTCGACTGTAGTGTTCTCATCGCGGAAGCGCCGGATGATTTTGGGCAGCATTCCGTACAACGTCGAGCCCACGAAACCGACAGAGAGGCTGCGCTCAATGTTGCCCACGCGCCGCGTCATTGATTCGAGTTCGGACGTTTGAGCCAGCAATTGGACGGCATGAGCATAGAAGAACTTACCCGTCTCGGTTAGCTTCAACGGGCGCGAGTCGCGCTGGAATAGCTGCACCTCAAGAATCTCTTCAAGCTGCTGTATCTGACGGCTCAAAGGCGGTTGGGCCATGTTCAGTCGCTGTGCCGCGCGCGTGAAATTGCGTTCCTCGGCTACGGCGACGAAATAGCGAAGATGCCGCAGTTCCATTTCAATACCTCGTGGATATAGACCGATACTAAATCAGTGTTGGACGCGGCCTTCCGGCGTCCATTATTCTGCATTTACACTCTGTTTCAGCACCCATTATACCTCTCAGGCATATTCAAGCGGGCGCTAAACCAAGGGTTTACCCCACCAGAAAATAGAGATTCAGGAGCAGACATGAGCGTCAAAGTGTTCGATACGAAGGAAGTGCAGGACCTGCTGAAGGCTGCTGCTAACGTTGGTAGCCAGGACGGCAGTGCTCGCGCAAAGCTGATTGTCAATCGCCTTTTGGGCGACCTGTTCAAGGCCATCGACGACCTCGACATGACGCCCGACGAAATCTGGGCTGGCGTCCACTACTTCAACAAGCTCGGCCAGGACGGCGAAGCTGCGCTGCTTGCTGCCGGCCTCGGTCTGGAGAAATACCTCGACATCCGCATGGACGCGGAGGACAAGGCGGCTGAAATCACCGGCGGCACGCCGCGTACCATCGAAGGTCCGCTGTATGTCTCCGGTGCGCCGGTGCGCGATGGCGTATCGAAGATTGATATCAATCCGGACGAGGATGCCGGCCCATTGGTCATCCGCGGCACGGTAACCGGTCCAGATGGCAAGCCGGTTGCAGGGGCGGTGGTCGAATGTTGGCACGCCAACTCGAAAGGCTTCTATTCGCACTTCGACCCGACCGGCGCGCAGAGCGAGTTCAACCTGCGCGGAGCGGTCAGCGCCGGTCCCGACGGCAAGTACGAGTTCCGTACGCTCATGCCGGTAGGCTATGGCTGTCCGCCGCATGGCGCGACCCAACAACTGTTGAACTTGCTCGCCCGCCATGGCAACCGCCCAGCGCATGTGCACTTCTTCGTCACCACGGACAAGTACCGCAAGCTGACGACGCAAATCAACATTGAGGGCGACCCGTTGATTTGGGACGACTTTGCCTACGCCACCCGCGAGGATTTGATTCCCCATGTGGTCGAAAAGACCGGCGGCACTGCGCTGGGAATGAAGGCCGATATGTATAGGGAAATCGAGTTCGACATCGAGTTGACTCCGCTGATTCAGGGCAAGGATAACCAGGTCGTCCATCGCCTGCGTGCGTCTGCTACCGCCTAACCGCTAAACGCGGCCGCTACGTCGTACCACTGCTGCCGCTCAATCCTTCGCAAGAATCTTTCGACACCGATGCGCGTGCCCCATAACCTGGAGCAAGCGTAGGGAGAGCACTCATGTCTGCAATTATCGACAAAGCCTCGCAACTTGATGAACTGCTGCACACCGCCGTTCAGGACGACAAGCAAAACGGTGTATTCCGTTGCCGCCGCGACATCTTTACGAACACTGATTTGTTCGAGCTCGAAATGAAGCACATTTTCGAGAGCAACTGGGTATACCTCGCGCATGAAAGCCAGATTCCCAACAACAACGACTACTACACCACCTGGATTGGCCGCCAGCCTGTAGTGGTAACTCGCGACAAAAGCGGCGAACTGCACGCGGTCATCAACGCCTGCGCGCACAAGGGCGCGATGCTGTGCCGTAAAAAGCACGGCAACAAAGGCACCTTCACCTGTCCTTTCCACGGCTGGAGCTTCGCCAACACCGGTAAGCTGCTGAAAGTGAAAGATGTGAAGACCACCGAATACCCGGTGCAATTCAATACCAACGGCTCGCATGACCTGAAAAAAGTCGCACGCTTCCAGAGCTATCGCGGCTTCCTGTTCGGCAGCCTCAACGCGGACGCGATTCCACTGGAGGACTACCTCGGCGAGACCAAGGTCATCATCGACCAAATCGTTGACCAGGCCCCGGACGAACTGGAAGTGTTGCGCGGCAATTCATCGTACATCTACGACGGTAACTGGAAGATGCAGATGGAGAACGGCTGCGACGGCTACCACGTCAGCACCGTGCACTGGAACTACGCTGCGACGATGGACCGGCGCAAGGTCGAAGGCACCAAGGCTGTGGATGCGAACAGCTGGAGCAAGTCGGTAGCCGGAGTGTACGGGTTCGACCACGGCCACATCCTGCTGTGGACCAAGACGATGAACCCGGAAGTGCGACCGGTCTATCAATACCGCGACGAAATCAAGGAACGTGTGGGCGAAGCGAAGGCGGATTTCATCGTCAACCTGACCCGGAACCTTTGCCTATATCCCAACGTGTTCCTGATGGACCAGTTCAGCACGCAGATTCGCGTCGTACGTCCAATCAGCGTGGACAAGACCGAAGTCAGCATCTTCTGTTTCGCTCCGAAGGGCGAGAGCGCAGCCGACCGAGCTACCCGCATCCGCCAGTACGAAGACTTCTTTAACGTCTCGGGTATGGGCACCGCAGATGACCTCGAAGAGTTTCGCGCCTGCCAGGCTGGCTATGCCGGTACCACTGCGTTGTGGAACGACCTTTCGCGCGGGGCGCCGTTGTGGGTCGAAGGTCCCGACGCAAACGCGAAAAGTATGGGCCTGAAGCCGCTCATCTCAGGCGAGCGAAGCGAAGACGAAGGCCTGTTTGTGTGTCAACACGAATACTGGGTGCACCTGATGCGCGACGCACTCAAAAAGGAACAAGGGGAGGCCCTGGCATGAGCTTCGATTACCAGAAAATTTACGCCGTGCTGTTCCGCGAAGCGCGCCTGCTCGACGACCGGCAATGGGACGACTGGCTTGCCTGCTATACCGAGGACGTCACTTACTGGATGCCGGCGTGGGATGACGACGACCAGCTCACCGACGACCACGAGAGTCAAATTTCGCTGATGTATTACCCGGACCGTGGCGGCCTGGAAGACCGTGTGTTCCGCATCAAGACCGAACGCAGTGGTGCCTCGATGCCTGAACCGCGAACCAGTCACAACGTCACCAATGTGGAAGTGCTGGCCGAGCGCGAGAGCGAAGTGGACGTGCGCTACAACTTCAACACGCTCAGCCACCGATACAAAACCACCGACCAATTCTTCGGCACGATGTTCGTGACTCTGCGAAGGGTCAACGATGAACTGTTGATTTGCTACAAGCGCATCGTGTTGAAGGACGACTACATCCGCCAGGTGCTCGACGTTTATCACGTTTGAGCGCAAACATCTGCGGAAATGAGAAGTACAGGAGGCAAGATGTCCAGCTACAACATTGCACTGAATTTTGAAGACGGCGTGACCCGCTTCGTTACATGCAAGGCGGGCGAAAAGGTACTCGATGCCGCCTTTCGCGCAAAAATTAACCTGCCGATGGATTGCTCTGATGGCGTGTGCGGTACCTGCAAGTGCCGAGCCGAGAGCGGAAGCTACGACCTGGGCGACGATTACATCGAAGACGCGCTGACCGAGGATGAGAAGGAAGGCGGTCTCGTACTCACCTGCCAGATGGTGCCAGAAAGCGATTGTGTCATTGCGGTGCCGGCATCTTCCACTGCATGCAAGACTGAGGAAAGCAAGTTCGCCGCTACCGTATCAAAGGTCGAAGCGCACAACGATGCGGCCATCGTGCTCGAACTGGATGTGGAGGCGACCGCGCCGGTATTCCTGCCGGGCCAGTATGTCAACATTGACGTTCCTGGCAGCGGTCAGCACCGTTCATATTCTTTTTCGTCAGCACCGGGCGAATCGAAAATCAGTTTTCTGATTAAGAAAATTCCTGGTGGCGTGATGAGCACCTGGCTCGAATCCGCGCAAGCAGGCAACAAGGTGGAGCTGACCGGACCGCTCGGCAGCTTCTATCTGCGCGCTGTTGAGCGGCCGTTGCTGTTCCTCGCTGGCGGCACAGGCCTGGCACCGTTCCTGTCGATGCTTGAAGTGCTGGCTCGTGCGAATTCGCAGCAAAAAGTTCATCTGATTTACGGCGTAACGCGAGACCTCGACCTCGTGCAGGTCGATGGAATCGAAGCCTACGTGGCGAAGTTGCCAAATTTCACTTACAGCACCGTCGTGGCCGACACGGATTCGACCCATCCTCGCAAGGGTTGGGTGACGCAGCACGTGCCGGCGGAGGCCGTCAATGATGGTGACGTGGACGTGTACCTGTGCGGGCCACCGCCGATGGTCGATGCAGTGCGTAAGCATTTCGACGACAACGGCGTGAAGCCGAACAGCTTCCACTACGAGAAATTCACTGCTAACGCAGCACCGAGGACCGCATGAGCACGCAACGATTCGCTGGCAAGGTCATGGTGGTCACCGGCGCCGCGCAGGGCATCGGTCGCGCGGTAGCGCTTCGCGCAGCCGCCGAAGGCGGCAAGGTGCTGTTCGTCGACCGCGCCGACTTCGTCTCAGAAGTCGCCGCCGAAGCGGACGGCGCGGACACAGCAGGGTTTGTCGCCGACCTTGAGACGTACGAAGGCGCTGCGTCGGCGATGGCCTTTGCCTCGCGCAGGTTTGGCGGCATTGACATTCTGGTCAATGGCGTGGGTGGTGCGATTCGCATGCGTCCGTTCGCCGAGTTCGAGCCTGCACAGATTGATGCGGAAATTCGGCGCTCCCTGATGCCCACGCTGTACGCCTGCCATGCAGTTTTGCCGTACCTGCTCAAGCGCGGCGGTGGAACTATCGTCAACGTCTCCTCGAATGCCACGCGCGGTATCCGCCGTGTACCGTATTCTGCGGCCAAGGGCGGCGTCAACGCGATTACGCAGTCGCTGGCGATGGAATACGCAGACCACAACATCCGCGTGGTCGCCACCGCGCCGGGTGGAACCGATGCGCCTCCGCGACGTGTCCCGCGTAACTCTGCCGGCGATAGCGAGCAGGAAAAAGTCTGGATGGGCGAAGCGGTGAAGCAGGTCACTGAATCGACCTTCTTTAAACGCTATGGCAGCATCGACGAGCAGGCCGCGCCGATTCTGTTCCTCGCTTCGGACGAGGCAGGCTATATCACCGGCACCGTGTTGCCAGTAGCAGGCGGTGACACCGGCTGAACTACGAATTCTCGGCCCAACTGACTTAGGAACTAGCGAAGAGCGGTAGCATTCCACTACGGATTTCGCATTCAAACTCGCAGTCCCAGGTATCTGCCGTGAGCGGCAGTGCCTCAGGACGTCGACCTCGGCTCGGGCCAAGGCCAACCTCTCTTCTCGTTGCGCACATCCGCCTCCACGGGCGGCACGGCCGTGACCGGCGCCTCGACCGTACTCGCCTCATCAGTGGCATTGTGCGACGGTTCAGTCAGAGCGCCCTTTTTAATATTCGAAAGCCCGGTCCCAAACCACTTCACTTTGTTCTGGACGTGGCTGATATACGCGTTCCAGCCGTCAGGGTTACCGTCAAAAAGGTTGTGCTGAACCGTTGACGCCAGTGCGTCCCGGTTGAGCTTTGCCTCAAGCAGCTCCCTTGGCCACAGGAAGAACGCGCTGGCGATGCGTTTGGTGAATTCGGCCACCGTCATTTTTGGCGCAAGCGCCCGGAGGAACTCAAAGTCCCGCAACGAATCCTCTTCCTGCGCAAGCTGCACCACCAGTGCGCTTGGGCGACCCGTCCGGGCTAAACAGTTCAATGCTTCGAGAATGTCGCCAAGATGAAGCAGCAGTTCTCGTCTATCAAATCGGTCGTCCATCGCAATATGTCCGTTCATTTCGTCCCTGGCTGGAAACGCCATGTTTCGGCGCGACGCCTCGTCCAGTCGCCTCATATTCCGGCGCATCTTCGTCGAACAGGTCGACGTATTCTGATTGCAAGATAGGGGCAGCGCTGTCAGCTACCGGCGAGCCGGCGTCGCTGTTCGGGGCGCCGTCCACGCGCCTGAACGCCTCAAACTTGTCGAGTCACGGTCAGTGCGTACTCACGAGGCACGGTATTCGTTCAATGCAACCATGTTCGGCATTCGTCGCTTCTCAACACATCCGGTGCAGGAAGTAGAAATGCGAACCTAAGTTCGCATTTGTCGATGCAGAAGGTCTGTGGGAGACCAAGCAGTCTTATTGAACGGCGGATACGGTCGACACGAACTGCTTTGCCGCCTTGTTGGCCGATTCATAGGTGGCATTAGCTGCGGAGAAGGCCGAGTTCCATGCTGCAACGGCCGATTCACTTCCTGCCGGGGCATTCTTCGTGAGGTTTTCGACGAACCCTTGCGCATCTCGTTGGAATTGCTGGACCTGCGTTGTCGCGGCGGCCGAGAATCCGCTCTGAACTCCGGACGCGATTTCGTGAACTTGGCGGCCGTACGTTGCCACCTTTTCCGCAACAGGCCGAGACAGGCTTGCTGGCAGCGCGAACAGTTCACTCGGGTTGCTGACTGAAAGTGCCTTGGTCAGGATTTCCTGGTTTTCGGCGAGAGTCGCTTTGCCAACCTGCAAATTTAGCGCAACCAGCTTTTCGAAGCCCTCAAAAGCCTTGTTCGTCAGGCCGAAAAGCGTTTCGAGGCTGGCTTGCTGGGCGGCAACCAGTTGTTGGGGGGTAAGAGTGCTCATCACTGCTCCGAAGGGGTAAGGCGGCAAGTGCGAGGGGCTCTGAGTGAAAACAAAATCCACGCGCCGCGAGGGCCGAAGGCCAATTGCTGCAATGCAGCAAAACTCATTGTACGGGGGAATACCCGGAAGTCAATCAGTTTCGCTACTACGTCGACGTGGAATGTTTGCGGTTGTGCGAAGAATTCCGGGGAGAGTTGTGTGGACCTCTGTTGGCGAGTGACCTTTGCCGCGGAGGACACGCACCCATGTATCGGGCGGCCAACTCACGGGGCGGACTCCATTCATGTATTTCGACGAGCTCGTCGGGATTGGTGCAGCCCGAACAGATTCTGTCGAACTCGACACAGCGGGCAACTAAAAATTACGTTACCTGCCGCGTCGGTTGAGGAGCAAATATGCCAGACAAACATCTCTCAAGTCAGTTCGACGCCGACCTCAATCTGCTTTCAACGAGGCTGTTCGAAATGGGCGGACTGGTCGAGTCACAGATTGTCCACACAATGGAAGTGCTGAACGCATTCGACCTGGACCTTGTCGAACTCGTCCTCGACGGTGAACGCCAGCTCAATGCGATGGAAATCGAAATCGACGAGGAAATTAGTAACGTCATCGCCCGGAGGCAACCGGCCGCTCGTGACCTTCGGCTCCTGATGGCGGCTTCAAATTGCGTCACAAACCTCGAGCGTGCGGGAGACGAGGCACACAAGATTGTGAAGCGAACCCGTCGAATCGCTAGGGAAGCAAACGCGCAGAACATCAACATCACTGAAATCAAGGTTTCGGGCGAAATGGCTTCAAGCGTTCTTCGCCGGGCTTTGGACGCGTTTGCGCGGATGGATACGACTGCCGCAGAACAGATTATCCGGGATGACGAAGCCATCGATAACCAGTTCCGGGCGTTCGTGTGAAAACTCGTGACATACATGATGGAAGACCCTCGAACAATTTCCACGGGGCTGGACTATCTGTTCATCGCGAAGGCTATCGAACGTATCGGCGACCATGCGACAAATATCGCCGAGTCCGTCGTCTATGTTGCTCGCGGTACCGATATTCGCCACGAACATAGAAAGCAGCATGAGCGCGAGGGTTCGCGCAGTTGAAGGCGACGCGAGCGGCCAGTTCTCAGAACGTAGGTGCTGTCGCGCCACGGTCATCTGCTCAACGCTAGCAGTTGCGTTCGAAGAAGCGTCCCTGGCAATGAAAATTGAGCCTCCGGGTCGAGGAGAAGGCATCGTTCAAAGTTGGCACGCCAGACTTATGCACAGTGGGAATGCAATGCGGCAAACCGTTAGTCCCTACAACGTCGGTAATCGCTCAAAGTGTTCGAAGCGGGCGAACGGTGGCAGGACCTCGGTTACCTCAAGCCTGTCGGCAAGCGCGGCGGACATGCCCTCACTTAACCAGGCACACGTTTCTGCAAGCTGCTCCGGCGAACCCTGAATCATCGCTTCAACCGAGCCGTCCATGCGGTTGCGGACCCAGCCAATGACGCCCAGTGCATGGGCGCGGCGTACACAGGCCTCCCGATAGCCAATACCCTGCACGAGGCCGTGCACCCTCACCAGCCGCGTCTCAAGTATTCCATCTTTCTGGTCGTCTTCCATCCGTGTGTTTCCAGCGTTGGCTGACACGATGTCCTGCGCGCCGAACGGCTCCGCATGGACGCGCCTATTGCGAAGTTGGGAAGCTATCGAGTCGGCGCTACTCACCGGTTAACGGCGCCCCATCCGGCCATGCATCTGCCAAAGCTCTCTTCACGACAACTGGTTGTTTTTGTCTGCGCGAAACGGAGTAACGCGACGCTCAGTGAGAAAAATCTGCGGCGTTCAGCTTTATTGGCTCGTCCGAGCCTTTCAGCACCTTTCGTTCAACAGCTGCCACAATCCGCTTGTGTCCGTCCATATAAGCTTTTAGAAGACGCGCATTGTTTGCGCCGATGGGCGCCCAGAAATACTGTTCGAGTACGTCTCGGGTAATCGAACATTGCACCGCACGTTCGCGGGCAATGACGATGAAAACTACCAGTTTTCCGTCTGGCGAAACGCTGGCTTCTGCGGCGAGAGTGCTGTCCATGGTTCATTGGTTCTTTGTTGACCCAGCCACCGGGCTGCCCCCGCAGGGACTGGCGTCGGTACTCGTCTCATCATAAATCATAGAGCCCTAAGCTTAGAGAGTTCTCGCTTACGTCGGTGGGGCAGCCGAATCGTGACCGGCACCAGACGTGCGCCATATTGTCAAGGAAATGCGGGATGGCCACAGAGTCGGCCGCCGACGGCGACCGCAGCTGTCGAAATTTACCGGGTCGCGCTTACAGCCTCACCTGCCTGTGACGGACCGGAGCACGGTGAGTAACTGAACCGGCGTGAGCGGTTTCGCGCAATGCCCATCAAAACCTGCCTTGAACGCGCGGACTATGTCCTCGGGGGAGGCACGCGCGGTGAAAGCAACGAGCAACATATCGCGCGTGAGTGCGCCAAGCCGGAGTTGGCGTGCGAGTTCGAAGCCAGTCATGCCGGGCATGGCAAGGTCGACAACAACGGCGAAAGGCAGCCATTGTTCGGCGACCGCGAATGCCATACGAGCATCGCCCACGCTCCGAGCTTCGAACCCGTCCTGCTCCAGTAACAGCTGCAGCGCATCTGCGCCGGCGGGGTAGTCATCGACCACCAGAACGCGCGGACGCGCAATCGGGCCCAGTGCATCGACAGCGCGCCACATCACGAAGTCATCGGTGCTGTCGACATAGACGCGGTGGACCATGATGCTGCCTCCTGGTCGAACGTATCCTGGCCCGTGTAGAACTGGCCTGCCGCGAGACCTGGCTATTTGCGTCACCGCGGCCGCTCCGTGCCACGAGTTTCACGCTAACACTTGAAAAAACGTGGGGCAACTCGGCGAAACCACCGATTCGTCGGACCTTGGAGGTGACAACAGCACCATCGGCGGCGATAACGGTGATACTTCATGCAGCAGCAGGCCGGCGTTGAGCATCCAGCTCGGGCGGGTGATTGCGACAGGTGCAGTCGAAACCGTCAGCATGCATTTCATTATCGTTCTAATGCCTAGCCGAAGTCCTTCGGGCGTGGGCCGAACTTTTCGCCAAGCTTGGCTATGCCGCTGCCTGCAGCAGGACGTCGCAAACAGCAGATGAACTCGCGACGGACTGGCTGCGACAGATGCGCCGCTCTCGGATTTTCGCCTGACGTGTCCAGCGCTGCTACTTTCGGGTCACCACGTCACGCCGCACTTGCGTAAGCACGTATTGTTAGCACCTGCTCTCAGGCGGGAACACGCGCCAGGTACCGTCATCGTGCCGGAAGAAAAATAGTGCAACCGGGCCTTCCGGTCGCAGTGCCTCAACGCATACATAACGTCTCCCGTTAGAGGCTGTGCGACCGAATCGGGTTACCCGAACTGGTGTCGCGGAAGTTGGCGTCAGCCATTTTTCAACCAGCAAATGCAAAGACTTTTCTGCGGCGGTCATCCGCTTCTCCTTCAACCTCGCTCCCGTTGGTTCGGTCGTGCCCCATTGGACTTGGCGCGACGAAGTTTCGGCCACAAGGAGTCTGGTCAAATCGCATGATTGACAGTGAACGCAACCCAACGAAGCAACGGCGGCTACCCGCGCAACCATGCCTGCGAATTTCTAGCTCAGGCCACTGCTTCATGACGGCATCCGAGGCGCGCCGGACGCCGCCGTGCTCCAAAAGGCCACGCGCAAAAAAAAGCGAGCAGAGGCTCGCTTGAAGAATTAGACGCCGGTGGCCGACGTCAAAAACGTTGTTACTTCTCAGCGGCGGCGACTGGTACGACGGCCTGTCGAGTCCGCTTAGCCGAGACCGACGACGCAGCGCTAACATTGCTTTCGGCAATCTCAACCGCTTGCTTCGTAGCGTTTTTGGCAGCTTCATACGTCGTGCTGGCCGTCTCGCTGGCCGTCGTGATGAATGTCTTCCATGTTGCCACGGCGGTTTCGCTTCCGGCCGGTGCGTACTTCGCGAGCTTGTCGACGAACTCTTGCGTCTCGCGATAGTACTGCTGGAACTGCGCTTCAGCCGCCGCCGCGAATTCACCTTGCGTGCTGGAGATGATTTCGTACACTTTACGGCCGTACGACTGCGCTTTGTCTGTCACCGACTGCGTATAGCTGGCCTGCAGAGCGAACAAGTCCTGTGGGTCTTTGGACGAAAGCGCCTTGGCCGTGATTTCCTGATTTTCGGTGAGCGTCGATTTGACCACTTGCAGGTTCAGTTCAGCCAGCTTTTCAACGCCGCCGAAAGCTTTGGTCAGGAGTCCAGATATCGTTTCGAAACCGACCTTCTGCGCTGCGAAAAGTTGTTCAGGGGCGAGACTGCTCATCACTAACTCCATAAAGGTGGACGTGGCGAGTCTCCGGAACACCGCCGAACGGCATCACAAACGACGAGCCACAAAATAGGAACGTTGGTGCGGTGCAGCGGAGTTCATTCTAGGACTGAGTGTGCGAATGTCAATCGTTTGCTGCGTTGCGGCGATACGCGGCGTGTGCCGGAGACGCTTAATGCCCCGTTGCTGTTGACGTATAGCGGTGCTCCAGGGAAAACCCGGCCAACGCTTAGGGCCTTGCCTGGAGGTCATATATGAACGTTTATCTGGGTGTGTGCAACGCCGCAAAAAAGGGTTGCAGTCAGCCGGCCGAAGCCGTTGTGGAGCGCTGTCGAACTCGATGCGCAAAGTCGTTGCTTCGGTGCGCGTAGGCGTGTCTGCCCAGTGGGACGCCATCGTCAACGGTTCAGTCGAACGCTGGCGCACGCGTTGAAAAATGTTCGCACTTTGCTGATGAGGCAACGGCGAATCTTCCAGTACCCCCGCCCCAGCTTAAACAAGAGGCTGGCCCGTGCGAGAAACGCTATAGACCGCACCCTTTATTGGGGCGGTTCATTTGGAGAAGTCCGGGCAGGCTCTGGCTTTCACCATATCGAGTCATGATGGCTTTACATCGTCTGTGCGATGGGACACAGTTGCCGACCGAGAGAAGCGGAGCACGCTGAATACGGCGCAACGACTTGTGCGCATTGTTTTTTTGTTTGACACCAATGCGCACGCGGAGGAATAGTTGTGCAAACAACCAACACACAACTTCGGCGCCTTGCAGGTTGACGCGTACTTAACATTGCGTCACGAGGCTGTCATGGCGGACGTGTATCGTCGTTCGACGCTGTCGATGAGTGGCGCTGAATTGCACAAAAATATAAGCTGAGAGACACAAGATGAATCGACAGGCCCAAAATATCAGTCACCTTGAGCGTAGCGCACAGGACAACCGCCTCAGGCGCGCCTTGGCTGCACGCGTTGACAGGGCATGCAAACGCGCCAATATCAAGTCAGCCCACGCAGCGAAGTGGTTAGGCGTGAGTGAAGACGACGTGGAGTATTGGCGACGCGGAATCACGGTCCCTCCGCTGAACGCTTGCGCGTGTCTCGCCGCCGTCCTCAATCTCGACGTTCACTGGCTCTGCACGGGGCACACCCAAGTCGCCTAGTCCGTTTTCCGTGAGAATCGCGGGGTAAGGAGTTACCGCTGCTAAGCGATGTGTGCGGTGTGCTGTCGACAAGCTCGTACGACTTTGCAGGTCGCTGGAGAATGTCGATTTGGTCGCAACTTTCATTGCATGGGCCTTGCGCCCTGGTGCTCTGGCGCTTTCTGTCACTTGGCTCGCCACATTGGCAACGCCATCCGGTTCGCCATCTCGACGCCCGAAGAAAGCGTCGCCTACATGGAAGTACTAGGATGGCGGTGGAGAGGCGCGGCTCGGTGCGGCGTACTGTCCCGCAAATTCAGCTAAACGCGGCCATCGGTTCTTCGATGCGCGCGGAGCCGCGGTTCTGATAACGGAAGAGGGCCTCAGGGTCCTCTACTGGTGTTTCGCTGAGTTCGCGGAATGTCGTGACAAGGCTATGCCAGGAAGCGGACCACCTCGTCTCCCTTAATCGGGCACCAGTGGCGTCGGTAATTCGCAGGACGCCGGTGTCAGGGAAGAATGTGAGCGTGACGGCGATGCCGTCAATGACGCAGGTTGCGGTACACGATTTCGTTGCCAGCACGTTAGTCTCCAGTGGGGTACGCGGTGTGGGCGCCGCTCGAGTGACGGGCTGGCACAACTACGCAATGAGTATGCCCGTGCAATCACCGCTCGCTCGTCTCGCTTGTGACACAAGGGCTTCATTGCGTTGCACCGGCGGGACCCGGTAAGCGGAGGGTGGAAAGGATGCCGCAGTGTTGGGTCCCGGCTAACACCATGAATCATGGTTGCCGACGCGAAGCCAACACTTGCAATTCGCCTGTGTTGCCAGGCGTGCAAAACATCGATATCCGTTCGCCGCAGCGCAAATGTGGCAGAACTGGTCATCGCTGCACAGCGTCCAGACGCTGCATTGAATGTTCGTTGAACTCCAACGCTGGGGACCTATAACAGAGTGTGATGTGCGGACCCGTCGCGGCCCCTCGACGCGAGGTCTGACTTTCACCCTGAAGATGAGCGAGCACAACATGCCGGTCCGGCATCGCTTTGTGCGAGCACGACGAAGCGTGGAGAAGCTGAAATGGAACAAGACAATTTCAGTGCTTTCGAGCACCAAGGTTGGGAGAAGGTCGCGCAGCCCTACCATACGTATTTCGCCAACTTGACCACACAATCCAATAGCGCCCTGCTCGATGCGTTGGAAGTCCGGCCCGGGGTCAATTTCCTGGACGTCGCGTCGGGTCCTGGCTATCTCGCTGCCGCAGCGGCACAGCGCGGCGCCAATGCTGTTGGTGTCGATTTCGCCGAGTCGATGGTCGAACAGGCAAGGCGCATGTATCCCGAGCTCACGTTCCGTATTGGCAGCGCGGAAGACCTGCCCTTTCCCGACGAGAGTTTCGACGCCGTTGGTATCAGCTTCGGGATGTTGCACTTCGCCCATCCGGAGAATGCACTCGCCGAGACGTTTCGGGTGCTCCGTCCCGGCGGCAGGATTGGCTTCACTGTGTGGGCGACACCGGACAAAGCCGTCGGATTCGCGATGGTGCTCAAGGCAATCGAGGCGCACGGTCGACTGGATGTTCCACTGCCCCCTGGGCCGCCGTTCTTCCGGTTTAGCGACTTGCACGAATGTGAACGCGTATTGGTCGCAGCGGGATTCGACGAGCCCCACGTCCAGGAAATCAGCCAGACGTTGCGCATTCGCATTCCGGAAACGCCTTTCGACATGCTGATGCGCGGCGGCGTGCGCATCGCCGCAATTTTGAAGGCTCAGTCACCAGAGGCCTTGGCTTTGATTCAAAAATCGGTGTCCGAAGATGCCGCCGCGTATCAAAGCGACGGAGAGGTTCGGGTACCGATGCCGTGCGTGCTTGCCTCAGCGAGGAAGCCTTGAACGGTCGTCGTGTTGTTTCTGTCCGCAATCAGCGTCATCCTGCCTGAACACCTTGGATTTGCATAATGCCTTTGTTGCTCCCAGTTTGCAGCCGCGGGCGTCGAACTGCTTACGCACGATGAGGCTTCGTCACGTTGCGCCGCCATACCACCCAGGACGTCACGTACTGCACTTTGATAGCATTTCCGCCGCCCGGCGAAACTCCACGGGAGAAAGGCGTGAGACATTTCCAGAAATTTGCGGTAGTCCTCGGGACGGCGGCAGCGTGCTGGTTATCGACGAGCCTGCCGGCCTCTGCGGAACCTTTTACAGTCGAATTCAGGTTTGACGTGAAGAAGGGCGAACCGGGCCAACCGAACGAGTACACAAAACTGGAGTTTGCGGATGGCAGCAATCGATATGTCGCGCTCGTGCGGCGTTCGGGCAAGGTCGTGGGCGAGGGAATGCTGCGCGGCGCGAAGGTCCAGGAGTGGGGATTTCATGAAGTTACGTTGGGACCGGAAGCCAACGGTCGAGGGACCGGCTATCTCGTCATCTCTCGTAGCCCCGGCGATATCCTCTACCTCAAGACACAGTTGCGTCAGCTGTCCCTATCAGGAAAAGGTGACGAACAACGCTCCGTTTTCACTGGCCTTTGGGAAGTCAGTGGCGCTGCTGGAAAATTCAAAGGACTAAAGGGCGCTGGCACGCTCAGAATTAACCGGCTATCCGAAAGTGAGCGCCAATGGATTTTAGATGGGGAGATGAGCCAGCCCTAGCTTATCAAGGGAATGAAGTGGTTATGTGCACGCCAGACAGCTCTGTATTTGCGTCCAGCAGCCGGCGGGCTCCAATACGCGCCAACATCTGAGGCGTTGGGCGCAGGGAGCGACGGTCCAGAGCCGGAAATCGAATACCAGGCGCGTGACATAAGTGTGATTCGCTACTCGCGCTTCATCAGGTTGAGTAACCCCTGACGCGAAGCGCGGGCGCGCCTTACTGCCCGGTTTTCGCCGGACTCATGGCGTCATCGGGCGACATCGGGTGCATATCGCTTTCGTGCGCGTCCATTTTTTTTCATTGCGTGTCCCGGCATCGTATCCTGTAGTGGTCTTCGAACGGCTGCGGCCTGGGCTACGAGAAAGCCACCGACGGCGGTCACTTTAAACGCATCCTCAAGTTTCTCTGCGTCGATGTTTTCGACTGCCGCGCGGTAGCGGCCACTTGCGTTGTAGACAACGAGGTCGCGAGCGCCCGGTGCATCATCTATGCGGTCAAAAAGTGCCTTGACATCGTCCGGCCGACTTGCGCCGCAATGCAAGGCGAGAACGCCTGTCTCGTCGACGAGGTCCGCCAGCTTGCTGGCGTCGCGTGCAGCAAGCGCAACCCGCATACCCTCTGCCGCAAAAAGCCGCGCGAGCGAGACATTCAGTCTCTTTCCCGCAGCCACAATCTCGATGACATCCGCATCCTACAGCGTTACTCAGGAAGCGGCCCGGCGTAGAATCTCTCGGTCTCGCAGGCGCTACGGCTTGTCACAGGACCAGACATGGAAATCAAGTGGATTGAAGACTTCATCGCGCTTGCCCGATATCAAAGCTTTTCACGGGCAGCGGAATTTCGGAATGTGACGCAGTCAGGGTTTAGTCGGCGAATACAGTCGCTTGAGCAATGGGTGGGCGCTGACCTCATCGACCGGAGCAGCTTTCCTCCGACGCTAACGCCGGCGGGGCGACTGTTTCAGGAAGCAGCCGAAGACATACTCGAAAAGCTTTTCGATACGCGCGCCATCATTCGCACCGAGCAGCGAATGGCCGGCAAAGGCCTGCAGATTGCGGCCGGCCACACAATCGCGCTGAGCTTTCTGCCTGCATGGCTGAAGACGCTCACCGCGCACTTTGGCGAGGTACGCGCTCGGGTTATTCCGACCAACGTGCACGATTCGATTCTGATGCTCGTCAACGGTAACTGCGAACTGATGTTTGCGTATCACCATCCAGAGTTGCCGCTGCATCTGGACCCGGCGCGATACCAGCATCTCACCGTAGGCGTCGACACGTTCATGCCGGTCTGCAGACCCAATGAACGCTCAGCCCCTGCGTTCCGGTTGCCGGGAACGGCGAACCGTCCACTCCCGCTCATCTCCTATACGGAAACCAGCTATTTCGGCCGGTGCCTTGCGTTACTGCTTGAGCAAGCAACTGCTGCCCCGGCGCTGCAGCTTCATTACGAATCGGACATGGCGGAAGTGCTGAAGAAACTCGTGATGGAAGGTGAAGGGGTCGCATGGCTGCCCAAAAGTTCCATCAGTAGCGAACTCGAATCAGGCGAACTGGTGCCTGCCGGGCGCACCGAATGGCATCTCGAGGTCGAGCTGCGCGTATACCGCGATGCCTCAAATCGCAGCGAGTTTCTGGAGAAGCTTTGGGGACACATTCGTGCTGCTTCGCAACCCTCCTGATGGGGTTTTCGCGGGTTATGCGAAACTCGCATAGGTGCATGCAGTAATAGCATCGACGTATTTTTGACGTTCCTTAACATCCGTCCATACACAAAAACCTGCTAGTTCAGCGACGTTTTTGCCATTCATGCGCCCGGTGATGCATCCCACCGCCGGGCGCCATTCTGGACGGATTCAAATGAAGAATCGCCTCACACTATATATTTTTGTCGGCATGGTGCTCGGCGTTGTCGTTGGATACATCTGCCACCGGTCGGTCGCGGATGCCGCTGAAGCGAAGACCATCGCCGGCTACTTTTCAATCATCACCGATATCTTTCTTCGCCTTGTGAAGATGATTATCGCGCCGCTGGTCTTTGCGACGTTGGTGTCTGGACTTTCCGGCATGGCGGGAACAAGCGACGTACGCCGAATCGGATTCAGGTCGGTGGGATGGTTCCTTTGCGCGTCTCTCCTCTCCCTCGCTCTCGGTCTTGTCCTGGCGAACCTGTTTCAGCCAGGCGCAGGGTTACATATGGTCCAGACAAGCGTCGATGTCACGACAGGTCTGAATACCGCTGGCCTGAACTTCAAGGACTTCGTAACCCATGCGTTTCCGACGAGCATCATCGATGCGATGGCCCGAAACGATATCCTGCAAATCCTTGTCTTTTCTGTACTGTTTGGGGTCGTGCTGAGCGTCATCAAGACCGACCCACGCGTGGCGCCGTTGATTGCAGGCGTAGATGCCTTGGTGCCCGCAATGCTGAAGCTGACCGACTACGTCATGCGCCTCGCGCCCATTGGTGTATTCGGCGCGCTCGCCGCAGCAATTACGGTACACGGCCTGGATGTATTGACCACTTATGGCAAGCTCATCGGCAGCTTCTATGTCGGTCTGGCGCTTCTTTGGACGCTTCTCATCATCGTTGGCTATTGCTTTCTCGGAAAGCAGATTTGGGCGCTGTTAAAGGCGGTTCGGGAGCCTGCGATGCTCGCTTTCTCGACGGCGAGCAGCGAAGCGGCTTACCCCCGCCTGACCGAAAAGCTCGAAGAGTTCGGGGTCGACAAAAAGGTTGTCGGGTTCACCTTGCCCCTTGGGTACGCATTCAATCTGGACGGTTCGATGATGTACCAGGCTTTCGCTGCGATTTTCATCGCACAGGCTTTCGGCATCGATATGCCACTGGGTGCCCAAATCATGATGTTGCTCGTACTCATGGTTAGCAGCAAGGGAATGGCAGGTGTCGCCCGAGGCTCGGTGGTCGTGGTTGCTGCTGTCGCACCGATGTTCCATCTGCCGCCGTCCGGAGTCGTGCTCATTCTCGCCATCGACCAGGTCCTTGACATGGGGCGAACCGCCACAAACGTGATTGGCAACAGCATCGCAACGGCCGTCATCGCGAAGTGGGAGGCCAAGCGCTCAGCCAGGCATGCGAAACGCGCCAGCGACACTGCTTTCGTTCAACTGCAAGGTGAGACGGAATGAGGGAAGTGAAGGAAAGGAACGTGCGCAGGTTCGGGGTCGTGGGTGGCCTGGGGCCTTTGGCAAGCGCGGACGTATTCTTCAAGCTCGTCAAATCGACTCCTGCTACCAGCGACGCGGAGCACTTCGACGTGGTATTCGAACAGCATCCTTTCGGAAGTTTGGGTACTGGGACTGAGGCCACGACGCAACGCAAGCTGTATATCTTCGACCTGATTGGCCGCTTCGAGAAGCAAGGCGTGACGACGGTCGTGCTTCCTTGCTTCCTCAGTCACACGTTCATCGACGAGCTGAAGGCAAATTCACCGCTTCAGATTGTCAACATGGTTGAGGCTGTTCGCAGTCACGTTCGGCGAAAATTTCCTGCCGTGCGTCGAATCGGTGTGCTGGCGTCCGATTACACGCGTAGGAAAGGTTTGTTTGAGAAATATTTTGCACCGCCCGAGTTTGAGGTTGTCTATCCCCGCCACCGGGAGAGCCTGGACCTCGTCACAGAAGCCGTATATGGGTCTGAGGGCGTTAAGAGCGGGAACCTGAGTGGCCTACCGGTGAAGCTTTTGCGCGAGGCGTGTGAGGACCTCATCTCGCAGGGCGTCAACCTCATTGTCCCGGGTCTGACCGAAATCGCTCTGGTAGCCGAGGAGATTGGCCCGCTGCAGGTGCCGCTACTCGATTCGAATCTGGCATATGCGCAATACGTTGTATCGGGTCAGTTTTCCTCGCCCGAAACGCTGTTCAAGGTCGGTATAGTCGGTGGGGTTGGACCAGCGGCAACCGTCGATTTCATCCATAAGATAGTGCGCAACACGCCCGCTAAACGGGACCAGGACCACATCAAACTGTTGGTCGAGCAGAACCCGCAGATTCCGGACCGCACAGAAAGCCTGATTGGCGATGGACCTGACCCGACCATCTCCCTTTACGCGACATGCAAGAAGCTCGAAGCCGGAGACGCGGACATCATTGCTATCCCGTGTAACACTGCTCACGCGTTCGTCGAGCGTATCCAGCCCTATCTCGGCATACCTATCGTGAACATGCTGACGGTTACTGTCCGCTACCTTCGCGAGACCTTTCCCTCGCTGCGTTCAGTCGGCGTGCTGGCGACCTCGGGTACGGTCGAAAGCGGTGTATACAAAAAGGCGCTCTCTTCACAAGGGTTAACGCAGGTCGTTCCGGGCCCGGCTTTGCAGGCGCGAGTAATGGATGCAATTTATGGCAAGGAAGGCGTGAAAGCAGGATTCACGACCGGGCGATGCCAGTCTGATATCGCTGCTGCGATAGATGGACTCATTTCCCAGGGCGTAGAAGTCGTCATCCTTGGCTGCACCGAGTTGCCGCTACTGTTTCCGCGGGCGGATTTTGTCGGTACGAGTGGTACATCGGTCCGCCTGGTGGACCCTACAGACGTACTTGCCCGGCAGTGCGTTGCATACGCAACTGCAGCATCGGAATCGCACCGCCCATAAGCGACCGAGCGAATCATTCTTTCCTCCGACCTGTGGTGTACACGGGCGTCGGGTGTTGCACTTCGTCCAAATTTTTACCTAATAAGGATAGCTATGCTCGCGGCCATCGAACGCATCGAACACGACCTTCTCGGCGACCTCGCCGTACCAGCGGCAGCCTACTATGGCGTCCACACGCTGCGCGCACTCAAGAATTTCCCCATCACAGGAATTCCTATTTCGGCTTATCCGAATCTCATCAACGCGCTTGCGAACGTTAAAGAGGCGGCTGCGCTAGCGAATTACGACCTTAGGCTTCTCAGCGAGGTCAAGATGTCGGCTATTGTGCAAGCCTGCAGGCAGGTCCGTTCCGGTATCGCACACGAGCACTTTGTCGTTGACGTCATTCAGGGCGGTGCCGGCACCTCAACCAACATGAACGCGAATGAGGTCATTGCCAATCTTGCTCTTGAGCACCTCGGGCACGAACGAGGCGAGTACCACATCCTTCATCCCAATGAGGACGTCAACCTCGGGCAAAGCACGAACGATGTATACCCGACTGCATTGAAAATCGCGACGTACGCGGGAATCATGCAACTGGTAGACGCAATGGCCGTGCTTCGAGCATCGTTCGAACGGAAGGCCGAAGAGTTCAAGGACGACCTGAAAATGGGGCGAACTCAACTGCAGGATGCAGTTCCCATGACGTTGGGACAGGAGTTCAGCACGTTTGCTGTCATGCTCGGCGAAGACGAGGAGCGTCTCAGGGAAGCATCGAAGTTGATTTGTGAGATTAACCTGGGCGCAACAGCCATTGGAACGGGCATCAACACTCATCCCGAGTATGCACAACTCGTATGCCGTCACCTGAGCAACGTAACCGGTATTCCGTTGACGACGTCTCCAAACCTGGTCGAAGCGACGCAGGATGTCGGGTCATTTGTGCAACTGTCTGGTGTGTTGAAGCGCGTTGCGGTGAAGCTTTCGAAGACGTGCAACGACCTCCGGCTCCTTTCAAGCGGCCCCCGCGCAGGTCTTGGGGAAATCAATCTGCCACCGGTTCAGGCCGGCTCCAGCATCATGCCGGGCAAGGTCAACCCGGTCATACCCGAGGTCGTCAATCAGATAGCGTTTGAGGTCATCGGTAATGACGTGACCGTCAGCTTTGCCGCAGAGGCCGGGCAGCTTCAACTCAACGCGTTCGAGCCAATCATCGCGCACAGCCTCTTCAAGAGTGTCGCCCATCTGCGGGCAGGATGTTTGACGCTGGCGTCCAGATGTGTCGACGGAATCACAGCCAATCGGGACCGGCTGCGGTCAATCGTCGAAAATTCGATTGGAATCGTGACAGCGCTTAACCCATACATTGGGTATGCGTATGCGACGGAGGTTGCACAGGAAGCCCTTGCATCTGGTCGAAGCGTGGCGGAGATAGTGATTAGCAAAGGGCTATTGAGTCAGTCTCAGCTCAACGAGATTTTGCAGCCAGCCATGCTGACCCAGCCGAGGAAAGCCACGTCGGCTGCTTAAAGAATAGTCAACCGGGGCGCGTGGCTAGCTCCGGTCATCGACTTTAAGTTCCGGTGGATGTAACTGGTTGCCACTGGCGCTACTCGTGTGCCTTTCGACTTCTGTCGCTCACGCGTCATTGCGCGGCGGCTACTCTCGATGTCTCGTCCACAATGAGAAGCCGTCGCTACTCGTGAATGTTGTTCACTGGACGGAAACATTATCTCGCGGTGCACCGACTTCAAGCAGCCCCACTCCGACAGTGTCCACAAAGACCGCGCCCAGACGCATTCGGCAAGGCAGCTTTGTTGAGTGAAAGAATTCCGGCCGAGGCGCCGCCTGGAGCAAGTCTCACGGGGCCTTGGTACGTTTCGTCATATTGTCCGCCGGTAACATGCCCGGCCCCGGTTTGGAAACAAGCATCGCAAGGCACGCCGGAAGCGGATGTGCGCATCGGTGGTCGTGGCATTGGCGGCAGCGGTGTCGTGATTGTCGCGTATTGACCTACTGACGCACCCCGACGAACCAAGGCGCCTGCTCTCTCTCAGGCACTTAGCATTTCAGCGCCAGGTCGCGGAACGCCTCACTTGCGCTAGACTGGCCTGAGCAACCGGAAGGAGACTTGGATGATACGCAAGACGCTCAATGCCTCGCAGCTTCAACAGGAGGTCAACCGGCGAATCCATCGACTGCAGGAAATCGTCGAGGATGGCGTGAAGATTCGTGTGCCGCGGCCGCAGTTGCAAGAGGCTGACAAGACAGGCTGCAACTGGAACATGACCCACTTCGGCAACGCGGTCGGCTTCGAGCGCGACATCGAGGGCGTGCTCAAGGCCGTGCGTGCGGAATACAACCTCAATACCGAAGTGAAAGACACCGGCAACCCGTTTGGCGACTAACCGCGAAAGACATCGACTCGGTGTTCGTTTTTGATGGCGTGGGCACTAATGGTGCGCTTACCTCAAATGGTCTACCTTGTGACGCCCCGTCGCAGATACTCCTCGCTTTGAAACATATGCTTTCCACCAGCATCGACATGGCCGCATGTCGCTCAAAATTGCCGACAACTGATGAATGGACCTTTGGATTCAACTCCGCGCGCCATGCGCTGACCTGTACGGTAAGCCGGCGGAAGAGCTTCCGCACCAGGACCTCACGCTTAACGGTATCGGCGCGGTCAAAGACGCGCGAGTAGAAGAGCACTGCACCTGCGTTCGATGCCCCGCGGTGTTTGCGCGGATTCTTGCCGAGCCACCGACGCGGCAGATTTGGATGCTGCTTAACGCCGGCCAGCATTGACGAGATGCTGGTGCACACTCGGATGCGCTGGATTCCGCAGGGCGACGTCACTCATCAACTGGGGCGGCCTTGGGGTGCTCCCTTTCGGGCAGCCAACAAATGGCACCAGTATCTAAAGAGGTCTTCCACTCGTGAAGACTGATTTCCGCCCCTTCGTCGAACCAGTTCTCTTTGCGCTTGATGCGAAGGTCGTATCCCATAGCCGAGGCAGCACATCGACGAACCAGGCTCATTAAGCTACCGCTTCGTTGGCGTCAGTAGCCTTCGTAGATTGCGCTCGATTTCTCGGAAGTCCAGCGTTGTAAAAAATTCAACGAAGTTACTGTGGTGGTGGCGTAGTGTTAGGGGCGCTCCGCGCTTCGGCAGCGGTTGCCCGCCAGGTAAGGGATTCGCAACCTCAGGCCAGTTTGATTTGAAAATGATGCAGACCGAGGCGAAGCGTCAGGCCAGTTTCTATTGCGAGAAATCGCCAAGACAGATTTATTTACGCGCGGACAGGTTTTATTTACGACGAACCAGCGTCTTGGCAACCTCCGTACTGTGCTCCTCCCGGCGATCCACTTTTGTTATCGCCCCCTCCAATACTCGGATTGTTAGCGTATCGCACCGCCCGTATATTTGCTGAACAGAAAACAGAGCCAGCAGAAATAACAACTGAAAAGCACGCCGCTTAAGCGTGCCACAGGAGCACAGCGATGAATCGAATCGATCTGGAGGGGCGCGTCGTCGTCATTACCGGCGGTGCGCGCGGCATTGGCTACGCGGTGGCGCAACGGGCATTGAACTCGGGCGCCTCGGTCGCGCTGTGGGACATCGACGCCGAGCGCCTTGCGCGCAGCGCACGCGAATTGAGCGAACTGGGCAAGGTGTCCGCCATCACGGTCGAGCTCACTCAGGAAGCGGCGGTCACCCAGGCGGTGGCGCAAACCGTCGCGGCTCATGGCGCGATCGACGTGCTGATCAACTGCGCGGGCATCACCGGCGGTAACGGCACGACATGGGAGCTGGAACCCGACATCTGGCGCCGCGTGATCGACGTGAATCTGATTGGCCCGTATCTCACCTGCCGCGCGGTCGTGCCGCAAATGCTCAGGCAAGGCTATGGCCGGATCGTCAATATCGCTTCGGTGGCCGGCAAGGAGGGCAACCCGAACGCGTCACACTACAGCGCGTCCAAAGCCGGGTTGATCGGCTTGACCAAATCTCTCGGCAAAGAACTCGCGACGAAGAACATCCTCGTCAATGCCGTCACGCCCGCTGCGGCCAAAACCGAGATCTTCGATTCTATGTCGCAGCAGCATATCGACTACATGCTCTTGAAGATCCCGATGAATCGTTTCCTGCTGCCCGAAGAAGCGGCGTCGCTGATTCTCTGGCTGTCGTCCGAAGATTGCGCGTTCAGCACCGGCGCGGTGTTCGATCTGTCCGGCGGACGCGCGACGTACTGAAGGCACGAAAGTCACGACAGGCACGAGAGCAAAAAAACGCAGCGCGCCACGCGCGCGAGCTGCGAAGGAGACAACATGAATCCGCATCCGCCAGTTTCGCTCGAGGCGATCAACAGCAAGGTTATGCGCCGGCTGTTGCCGTTTCTGTTGCTGATGTATGTGCTGGCCTTTCTCGACCGCGCCAATATCGGCTTCGCGCAGAAAGCGTTGCAGCACGATACGGGTTTGTCGAACGCGGCATTCGCATTCGGCGCGGGCGTGTTCTTCGTCGGCTATGCGTTGTTCGAAGTGCCGAGCAATCTTCTGCTGCATCGGGTCGGCGCGCGCATCTGGATGTGCCGGATCATGGTGACGTGGGGACTCGTATCGGCGGCGATGTCGTTGGCCCATACGCCCGCGGCGTTCTACGCACTGCGCTTTATGCTCGGTGTCGCCGAGGCGGGCTTCTTTCCCGGCGTGATCTATTACCTGACGCACTGGTTTCCGCAAACGGCGCGGGCCCGTGCTGTCGGTGTGTTTTATTTCGGTGCGCCGCTGGCGTTCATTTTCGGCAGTCCATTGTCGGGTTCATTGCTCGAACTGCATGGCGTATCAGGTTTGGCCGGCTGGCAATGGTTGTTTCTGATTGAGGGCTGCCTCGCGTCGGTGGTCGGCGTGTGGGCGTTCTGGTATCTCGACAACCGCCCGGAAGACGCGCGTTGGCTCGACGCGCAACAACGGGCAGTATTGCGCAGCGCGCTCGAAGACGATGCGCGCGCTGCATCGGCGCATGGGCCGCATCACATTCTCGCCGCGCTGCTGGATCGCCGTGTATTGCTGCTGTCCGCGATCTATCTGCTGATCCAGATGAGCGTCTACGGCGTGATCTTCTATTTGCCGCAACAGGTGGCCGCTTGGTTCGGCACGACGGTCGGCTTTCGCGTGGGACTCGTCGCCGCGCTGCCGTGGCTGTGCGCGCTGGCGGTGACCTGGTACGTGCCGCGCCGCGCGGACCGCTTCGACACGCACCGAGTCTGGGCCGTCGCGTTGCTGATTCTTGCGGGCCTCGGCATCGGCGTGTCGGGCCTCGCGCATCACCCGTCGATCGGATTGATCGCGCTGTGTTGCGCGGCCAGCGGCTTTATCGCGGCACAACCGTTGTTCTGGACTTTTCCGACACGCTATCTCACCGGCGCGGCGGCTGCGGGCGGTATCGCGCTGATCAACTCGCTCGGCAGCCTCGGCGGCTTCATTGCCCCGAGCCTGCGCACGGCGGCTGAGCGCGCGTTTTCGTCGACGTCGGCGGGGCTGGCCGTATTGGGCGCAGCGAGTCTGCTGGCGGCGCTGCTGATCGGCGCGCTCTTGCGCCGCGACGGCGCGCGTTCGGCGTGGTCCTTCCATCATTTACTGCACCGCGCCCGCTAGGCGCGTTTTCGGCTGCGCTCTCGACGAACCTACAACGGAGCCCCTTTTCATGGTCATGCCTACTATCCGGCACGTGCGTGCCTTCATCGTCCGCGGCGGCGGTGCGGATTATCACGATCAACCCGACGGACACTGGATCGACGATCACATTTCAACGCCGATGGCGCGTTATCCGGAGTACCGGCAAAGCCGCCAGTCGTTCGGGATCAATGTGCTCGGCACGCTGGTGGTGGAGATCGAAGCGAGCGACGGCACCGTCGGTTTCGCGGTGACCACGGGCGGCGAGATCGGCGCGTTCATCGTCGAGAAACATCTGGCGCGCTTTCTCGAAGGCCAGCTCGTCACCGACATCGAGAAGATGTGGGATCAGATGTACTTCTCGACGCTGTATTACGGCCGCAAGGGCGTGGTGCTGAATACGATTTCCGGCGTCGATCTCGCGTTGTGGGATCTGCTCGCCAAGGTCCGCAAGGAGCCGGTGTACCAGCTATTGGGCGGCCAGGTGAGCGACGAACTCGTGTTCTATGCGACCGGCGCCCGCCCGGACCTCGCGAAGGACATGGGTTTCATCGGCGGCAAGTTGCCGTTGCAGCACGGTCCCGCGGAAGGCGATGCGGGCCTCAAGCAGAATCTGGCCAGGCTGGCCGACATGCGCAGCCGCGTCGGCGACGACTTCTGGCTGATGTTCGATTGCTGGATGAGTCTCGACGTGCCGTATGCAACGCGGCTCGCCCAGGCGGCGCATGAATACGGCCTGAAGTGGATCGAAGAATGCCTGCCGCCGGACGACTACTGGGGTTACGCCGAACTCCGCCGCAACGTGCCGCGCGGCATGATGGTGTCGACCGGCGAACATGAAGCGACGCGTTGGGGCTTTCGCATGCTGCTGGAAATGCAGTGCTGCGATCTGATTCAACCGGATGTGGGCTGGTGCGGCGGCATGACGGAGCTGATCAAGATTTCCGCGCTTGCCGACGCGCACAATGTGATGGTGGTGCCGCACGGTTCGTCGGTGTATAGCTATCACTTCGTCGTCACGCGGCACAACTCGCCATTCGCCGAGTTTCTGATGATGGCGCCGAAAGCGGACGAGGTCGTGCCGATGTTCACGCCGCTTCTGCTCGACGAACCCGTGCCGGTAAACGGAAGAATGACAGTGCCGGACACACCGGGCTTCGGCGTGCGCCTGAATCCGGAATGTGCGCTGGTGCGGCCTTATCCGCGTTGAATACCGATCGAACGCTTATTGATCGCTCATTAACGGTAAAGCACCGTGTTGGTCCATGGGATCGGAGTAAGCGCTAAAGCGCCAACTCCGATCGACAAAGGAGAATGACGTGCTGCTCAAGGACAAGGTCGTGATCGTCACCGGCGGCTCGCGTGGCATCGGCCGCGCGATAGCGGTTGCGTGCGCAACCGAAGGCGCGGATGTGGCGATCAACTACTGGGGCGATAACGACGCATCATACGGGCGCCGTTCCGCCGTCGAAGAAGTGGTCGGCGAAATCGAGGCACTGGGGCGGCGCGTGATTGCGATCGAGGGCAATGTCGCCGCGCGTGAGACCGGTCAGCATCTCGTGCGCCGTACCGTCGAAGCATTCGGCAAAGTCGATGTGCTCGCCAGCAACGCGGGCATCTGTCCGTTCCATGCGTTTCTCGATATGCCGCCTGAAGTGTTGGAGTCGACGGTGGCGGTCAATCTGAACGGCGCGTTTTATGTCACCCAGGCGGCGGCGCAGCAGATGAAAGCGCAGGGCACGGGCGGCGCGATCGTCGCGACGAGTTCGATTAGCGCATTGGTGGGCGGCGGCATGCAGACCCACTACACGCCGACCAAAGCGGGCGTGCATTCGCTGATGCAATCGTGCGCGGTCGCTTTGGGGCCATACGGAATTCGCTGCAATTCGGTGATGCCGGGCACGATCGCGACCGACCTGAATGCAGAAGACCTCGCCGACGAAGCAAAGAAAGCCTACTTCGAGAAACGCATTCCGCTCGGCAGATTGGGCCGTCCGGAAGACGTCGCCGATTGCGTGGTGTTCCTCGCGTCCGATCGCGCGCGCTATGTGACCGGCGCCGCGTTGCTGGTGGACGGCGGTCTGTTCGTCAATTTGCAGTGACGCACGACGCCGATGCCAATGTCAATTGACCGGTGCGGACGCGATGACGGAACCCGGTGCGGGGGAGGTGGAGCCATCGCGTGCGAGCTTGCGCGAAAAACCGCGCAACAGGTCGATGAAACGCAGCGCCGGTTCGGCAAGCGCTTCTTCCTTGCGCGTGAGAATGCCGAAGCCGGCGAGGCTCTTGCCGATTTCGAGCGGCAGCGCAACCAGCAGCTTGCCGCGCAGATGATCGCGCACGACCGACTCCGGCAGCATCGCCACGGCATCGTAGTTTTCCAGCAACTGAAGGGTTGCGAAGATCGATGCGCATTCGGTCAGGTTCACGGGCGTGGCGAGCCCCGCGCGCGCGAGTTCCTCTTCGAACAGCACACGTGCCGGACTGGTGACCGGTTGCGCGACCCACGGCCAGTCGATCAGCTCACGCAAGGTGAGGGAAGCGCGCTGCGCCAGCGGATGCACCGAACGCACGACCAGCAGCAAAGTCTCGCGCGCGAGCGGCTCGAAACTGAAATCGTTGTGTTGCAGCGGACTGGTCAGGCGCCCAAGCGCCAGATCGACTTCGCGGCGATGCAGCAATTGCACGACCTGATCGCTCGTTTCGCCGAGAATGCGCACGTTCAGCAACGGGCTTTCGGTTTTCAGCGCGGCGACCGCCATGGCCAGCAGATCGGGCGCGGCGCCCATGATCGCGCCGACGGTCAACTGGCCGTGTCCGCCGCGGCGTTTGACCTCGAGGTCTTCGGCGAAACGGGTCAATTCGGCCAGCGCGCGCCTTGCGTAAGCGAGCGTGACGACGCCGAGCGGAGTCGGTGTCATACCGCGCGCGTTGCGCTCGAACAGCAGGAAGCCGAGCGCTTCTTCGATATCGCCGAGCATGCGGCTCGCGCTGGGTTGCGCGACGTTGATCGCCTCGGCGGCCTGGTGGAGATTGCGGGCGTCGTCGAGCGCGACGAGCAGCGCGAGGTGCTTGAACTTGAGCCGATTAACGAGGGCGACGGCAGCAGAGTGTTGGCTCATGGTTCCGGTGCGATTCGGTTTCTGGATCGCCCAATCCCAACAACGGATTGAGATGCTATCGACGCAGGAATTATAGTCGTTTCAGACGCTTCGCCAGGAAAGCGCCCGAAGACGACGGGAGACAGGCCGCAATGGAAACAATCGCTTTCCGGATGGTGCTCAACCCCGGCATGCGCGAGGAATACGAACGACGTCACGCGCAAATCTGGCCCGAGCTGGTTGATGCATTGCACAACGCGGGCGTGCGCGACTATCGGATCTTCTTCGACGCGGACTCGCACTATCTTTTCGCCGTTCTGACCCGCAACACGAATCACCGAATGGACGAGCTGCCGCAACTCGACGTGATGCGCAAATGGTGGGACTACATGGCCGACATCATGCAGACGGCGCCCGATCACACGCCGCTTCAACAGCCGCTCGAGCTGGTCTTTCATCTGAGCTCGCTCAGCTGAGGTTGCTGACTTTTTGCCAACAGAAGGCGGAGGGTGTCGCATGCAGGTCGTCGATTCGCATATCCATCTGTGGGATCTGAAAACGCATCGCTATCCGTGGCTGGAGAATCCGGGCGTGTCGTTCGTGGGCGACGCTCGCGAGTTGAAGCACGACTACCTGCTTACCGATTTGCTCGGCGAAGCAGCGGATATCGAGGTGCTGAAGCTGGTGCACGTCGAAGCGAATCACGATCCCGCCGATCCGGTCGAGGAAACGCGCTGGTTGCAGTCGATCGCGGATCGCGCCGAATCACGCGGCATGCCGGATGCGATCGTCGCGGCCGTGGACCTGGCGGCGCCGAACGCGCCACAGGTGCTCGAAGCGCATGCGGCGTTCGCCAATACGCGCGGCGTGCGGCAAATCCTGAACGTGCACGAAAACAAGCTGTTCGATTACGTGGGTCGTCATTTCATGCGCGAGCCGCAGTGGCGCGAGCATTTTGGGTTGCTGCGCCGTCACGACATGTCGTTCGATCTGCAACTGTTTCCGTCGCAGATGGAAGAGGCGGCTGCGTTGGCGCGCTCGCATGGCGACACGCTCTTTATCGTCAACCATGCGGGGATGTTCGTGGATCGCGACAGCGTGGCCGGTTATCGCGCATGGCGTGACGGCATGCGTTTGCTGGCGGGTTGCAGGAATGTCGCGGTGAAGATCAGCGGACTGGCGATGTTCGATCATCAGTGGACTGTCGAAAGCCTGCGGCCTTATGTGCTGGAAACGATCGATACGTTCGGCGTGGAACGCGCGATGTTCGCGTCGAACTTTCCGGTCGATCGCCTGTTCGGTTCGTACGCGGATTTGTGGCACGCGTATGCGTCGATCGTGGGCGGCGCGAGCGCAGCGGAGAAAGATGCGCTGTTCTGCCGGAACGCGGAGCGTTTCTATCGCATCTGAGCATCTGAAGAAAGCCTCACCCAGTGAGCGCAAAGAAGGAGACACGCAGTGCAGCAACCGACATCCGCGGTGCCCAGGCTCGAACTGCGGCATGCGAGCAAATCTTTCGGCCGGGTCCGTGCGTTATCCGACGGCGATCTCGCGCTATGGCCAGGCGAAGTGCATGCGCTGCTCGGCGAAAACGGCGCGGGCAAATCGACGGTAGTCAAGATTCTCGCCGGCGTGCATCAACCGGACACCGGCGAGCTGCTGATCGACGGCGTTGCGCGTCGCTTTGCAACGCCGGCTGAAGCGCGCGATGCGGGCCTCGCGGTCATTTATCAGGAACCGACGCTGTTCTTCGATCTGTCGATTGCGGAAAACATCTTCATGGGGCGGCAGCCGGTCGATCGGCTCGGCCGCATTCAATACGACGCGATGCGCCGCGAGGTGGACGGCCTGCTGGCTTCGCTCGGTGTCGATTTGCGCGCCGATCAGCTGGTGCGTGGTTTGTCGATTGCGGATCAGCAGGTGATCGAAATTGCCAAGGCGTTGTCGTTGAACGCGAACGTGCTGATCATGGATGAGCCGACCGCCGCATTGTCATTGCCGGAAGTGGAGCGGCTCTTCGCGATCGTGCGCAAGCTGCGCGAGCGCGAAGTGGCGATTCTGTTCATCACGCATCGGCTCGATGAAGTGTTCACGCTGACGCAACGTGTGACGATCATGCGTGACGGCGCCAAAGTGTTCGACGCGCTCACGGCGGACCTCACGACCGAGGGAATCGTCGCGAAGATGGTCGGCCGCGATCTGGAGAGCTTCTATCCGAAGGCGGATCGTCCGCCGGGCGAAGTGCGTTTGTCGGTGCGCGGCCTCACGCGCGTGGGTGTGTTCAAGGACGTTTCGTTCGACGTCCGCGCCGGCGAGATCGTCGCGCTGGCGGGCCTGGTGGGCGCGGGGCGCAGCGAAGTGGCGCGGGCGATCTTCGGCATCGATCCGCTCGACGCCGGCGAAATCTGGATCGGCGGCGAGCGTCTCACAGCGGGCCGCCCCGCCGAGGCCGTGCGGGCCGGTCTTGCGCTGGTGCCGGAAGATCGCCGGCAGCAAGGTCTGGCGCTGGAGTTGAGCATCGCGCGCAACGCCTCGATGACAGTGCTCGGGCGGCTCGTCAAACATGGGCTCATCTCCGCGCGCAGCGAGACGCAACTGGCGGATCAATGGGGCACGCGCTTGCGCCTCAAAGCCGGTGACCCGAATGCGCCGGTCGGCACGCTATCCGGCGGCAATCAGCAAAAGGTCGTGCTCGGCAAGTGGCTCGCAACTGGCCCGAAAGTGTTGATCATCGACGAACCCACGCGCGGCATCGACGTCGGCGCCAAGGCCGAAGTGTATAGCGCGCTCGCCGAACTGGTGCGCGACGGCATGGCGGTGCTGATGATTTCGAGCGAATTGCCCGAGGTGCTGGGCATGGCCGATCGCGTGCTGGTGATGCACGAGGGGCGTATCAGCGCGGATATAGCGCGCGCCGAGGCCGACGAAGAGCGCGTCATGGGCGCCGCGCTCGGTCAACCGCTTCCGCCTTTGGGGCATGCCCCGAAGGAAGTCCCCCGCCCCGAAGGAAGTCCCCTTGGGGGACTGGGGGGCGCCGCATGATGCGCCATTCTTCCACCCATCCCGTGCCGGTTCAGGCGAGCGTCGCGAAGCGCCCGAACGGAAATGCCGGCGGCTTCCTCGCGAATCTCGCCAGGAGCCGCGAGACGACGCTATTCGTCGTGCTCATCCTGCTGATCGCCGGCACCGGGCTCGCGAAGCCGCAGTTCCTCAATCTGCAAAATCTGCGTGACGTGCTGCTGAACGTGTCGATCATCAGTCTGCTGACGGCGGGCATGACGGTGGTGATCCTGATGCGGCATATCGATCTGTCGGTGGGATCGACGGTCGGCATCAGCGCCTATGCGGTCGGCAATCTGTACGTCGCGTTTCCGCATATGCCGGTGATCGTGGCTCTGCTTGCGGGACTGGCGATCGGTTTGGCGGCGGGCGGCATCAATGCGCTGCTGGTTGCCGTGGGACGCGTGCCGTCGCTGGTGGCGACGCTTTCCACGCTCTACATCTTTCGCGGCGCCGATTATGCGTGGGTGCACGGCGGACAGATCAACGCGACCAGTTTGCCCGACGCGTTTTCCCGTCTCGCGACCGGCGCTTTGCTGGGCATACCGACGCTCGCGCTGATCGCCGTCGTCGTGCTGGCCGGCCTCTCCGTGTACCTGAAACAGTTTCGCGGCGGCCGCGAACACTATGCAATCGGTTCGAATCCCGAAGCTGCGCGGCTTGCCGGCGTGAACGTCGAGCGTCGCGTGATGGCGGGCTTTCTGTTGTCCGGCGCAATCGCCGGGTTCGCGGGCGCGCTGTGGCTCGCGCGTTTCGGCACCGTCGATGCGAGCACCGCGAAGGGTATCGAATTGCAGGTGGTGGCGGCAGCGGTGGTGGGCAGCGTGGCGATTACCGGAGGCGTTGGCACGATTCTCGGCGCAACGCTCGGCGCGCTCGTACTCGGCGTGATCAGTATCGCGCTGGTCGTGTTGCACGTGTCGCCATTCTGGGAACAGGCGATCGAAGGCGCGTTGATCGTCGCCGCGATTGCCGCCGATACCTTGCTGGCCCGTTCCGTCGCCAAACGCATGATGAGGAAACGCGATCATGGCTAAACCCGATTCCGCGCTGCTTACGCGCAAACGCGAAACGCCGCTGCAATGGGAAGTATTGCTGGTGATCGTGCTGGTTTTGTCGCTCGCGCTTGGAAGGTTGCTGTCGCCCGTGTTTCTGACCGGCGCCAATCTGAGCAACGTATTGGCGGATCTGACCGAGATCGCGCTGATGGCGTTGCCGATGACGCTGATTATCGTCGCGGCGGAAATCGATCTTTCGGTGGCGTCGGTGCTGGGTGCATCCAGTGCGTTGATGGGCGTGCTCTGGCATATGGGCTTGCCGATGCCGGTGGTGATCGTGCTCGTATTGATTGCCGGCGCGCTCGCCGGCCTGCTCAACGGCCTCGTGATCGTCAAGCTCAATCTGCCTTCGCTCGCGGTCACGATCGGCACCTTGGCGCTGTTTCGCGGCCTTGCGTATGTGCTGCTCGGCGACCAGGCAGTCGCGGATTTTCCAGCGGCTTATACGGCGTTCGGCATGGATACAGTGGGCGCGAGCTTCATCCCGTTGCCGTTTTCGATCGTGATCGCCGGGGCGGTGCTGTTTACCGTGCTGCTGCAATCCACCGCGTTTGGCCGCAGCCTGTATGCGATCGGCGCGAATCCGACCGCCGCGGCTTTCTCGGGCATCGAGGTGGCGAAGATCAGGCTGCGTCTGTTCGTGCTGTCCGGCGCGATGAGCGCGTTGGCGGGCGTCGTCTATACGCTGCGGTTTACCAGTGCGCGCGGCGACAACGGCGAAGGCTTCGAGTTGTCGGTGATCGCGGCCGTGCTGTTCGGCGGCGTGAGCATTTTCGGCGGACGCGGCTCGATGATCGGCGTCCTGCTCTCGCTGCTGATTATCGGCGTGCTGAAAAACGCACTGACGCTCGACGACGTGTCGAGCGAAACGCTCACGATCGTCACGGGCGTGCTGCTGTTGGCATCGGTGCTGATTCCCAATCTGGTCGCCCGCTGGCGCGCGGCGCGCGACCGGCGTTTCATCGCGAAGTCCGCGTCTTCTTTATAACTTCCCCATAAAAACTGTCTGAAAGAGAAATCACCGGCAACCCGGACAGCATTCCGTCCAACAACAAGGCAGGAGACACTTCATGTTCAAACCTCTACGTCACACCGGCACGGCCGCGCTTTGCATCGCTCTGGTGGCGATCAGTTGCGCGGCATCGGCTGCGGGCCTGAAAGGCGGGCTCAAAATCGCTTTCGTGCCGAAGCAGATCAACAACCCCTATGAGGTGATCGCCGACGACGGCGGCATGGCGGCGATCAAGGAATTCAGCGGCGTGGGCAAGGTAGTGGGCCCGTCGGATGCGGGCGCCTCGTCGCAAGTGCAATACATCAATACGTTGATCACGCAACGGCAGGACGCGATCGTGATCGCCGCGAACGACGCCAACGCAGTCGTGCCGTATCTGAAGAAAGCGATGTCGCAGGGCATCAAGGTCGTGACCTTCGACTCGGACACGGCGCCTGAAGGCCGGCAACTGTTCGTCAACCAGGCGAACGCGGAGGGCATCGGCCGCGGCCAGATTCAGCTGGTGTCGAAGCTGATGGGCGGCGAGGGCGAGTTCGCGGTGCTGTCGGCCACGCCTAACGCGACCAATCAGAACACGTGGATCAAATGGATGCAGGAGGAACTGAAAAAGCCCGAGTACTCGAAGATCAAGCTCGTCAAAATCGCCTACGGCAACGACGACGATCAGAAGTCGTTCGTCGAAACGCAGGGCTTGTTGCAGGCGTATCCGAATCTGAAGGCGATTGTCGCGCCGACTACGGTCGGCATTGCGGCGGCGGCGCGTTATATCTCGAGTTCGTCGAGCAAGGGTAAGGTGGCGGTAACGGGGCTGGGCACGCCGAACCAGATGCGTGCGTTCGTCAAGAACGGCACGGTCAAGGCGTTCCAGCTCTGGGATCCGAACCAGCTCGGTTATCTGGCGGCTTATGCCGCGGCGAACCTGTCTTCCGGTGCGATAACCGGCAAAGAAGGCGAATCGTTCGACGCCGGCAAGCTCGGCAAGCGCACGATCGGGCCGCAAGGCGAGATCATTCTCGGACCGCCGACCACGTTCGACGCGAGCAATATCGACAACTTCAATTTCTGACCCGCATGGATCGCCGCGCGTCGTCCGGCACCGCGACGCCGACGCGTGCGGCGGCCTCGAGATACAACTGCGTCTGATTGATCTTCGCCGCAATCTCCGCGTAATCCGTGCGCCTATCGATCATGCCCCAGCGCTCGAACTGCGTGAGAAACCAAGCGCCCTCTATCGTGTGCGGATAATTCACCGTGCCATTGTCGAAGAACCGGACCGGCAGACGTCGCGGTGTTGCAGCCGCAATCTCGTTGCCGAGCCGTGCGGCAATCAACGCCTCGTCGATACCGATGAATTCGGGCCGTGCGAGCCAGCGCGCGATCTCCGCACGATGTCCGGCGCCGTCGAGCCAGCGGCACGCTTCCAGCATCGTCTGCACCAGCGCTCTTGCCGCATTCGGATTGGCGCTGACGAAATCGCGCCGGCATGCCAGCACCTTCTCCGGATGATCGGGCCAAACCTCGCTCGTATAAGCAACCGTGCGGCCGACGCCTTCGGCTTCGGCCATGGCATTCCACGGCTCGCCGACACACAAGCCGTCGAGCTTGTCTTCGGCAAGCGCGGCGACCATTTGCGGCGGTGGAATCACGACGCTTTCGATATCGCGCAACGGATGCACGGCTTGCGAAGCGAGCCAGTGGTACAGCCACATTGCATGCGTGCCGGTGGGGAAGGTCTGAGCGAACACCGGTTTGCGGCCGAGGGTCACCAAAGCCTTCGGCAAGGTGCCATGTTCGGCCAACGCATCCGCGAGTCCATTCGACAGCGTGATCGCCTGGCCGTTGCGATTGAGCACCATCAGCACGGCCATGTCCGTTCGCGGTCCGCCCAGGCCGAGCTGCACGCCGTAGACGAGACCGTAGAGCGCGTGCGCGGCGTCGAGGTCGCCGGAGAGAAGCTTGTCGCGCACGGCGGCCCACGATGGCTGACGGCATAGCTCCAGCGTCAAACCATGTGCGTGACCGAATTCGAGCAGCTTCGCTGCGACGAGCGGCGCGGCATCGGACAGCGACACGAAGCCGAGCCGCAAATGTGTTTTCTCGAGCCGGGCGGGCGCGGACGCTGAGGTAAGGGGAGCAGGAGAGTTCATGAGCAGCGCTTCATTTGTGCGAGTCTGCCGCTGCAACGATGGCGCGCGCGACCTCGGCGAGTTTGACACCCTGGTTCATCGCTCGCTTGCGCAGGTTGGCGTAGGCGGCGTGTTCAGTGATTTTCTGCTGATCCATCAACAGACGTTTGGCGCGGTCGATCAGCTTGCGTTCGGCGAGTTCGTTTTCGACTTGCGCGAGACGCTCGCGCAACTGCGATTCCTGCGCAAAACGCGCGAGCGCGACTTCGAGAATCGGCGCGAGCCGCTCCGTCTCGAGGCCTTCGACGAGATAAGCGGTCACGCCCGCGCCGACCGCATCGCGAATCAACTGCTGGTTCGCGTCGTGACTGAACATCAGCACCGGGCGCGGCGCGGTGGCGTTCATCACGGCGAGTTGTTCGAGCGTGTCGCGCGACGGCGATTCCGTATCGATGATGATCACATCGGGCCGTTCGCTTTCGACCACGCGATGCAGCGCCTGTGGCGTCGCGGTGCCGGCGAGCATGTCATAGCCGAGCCGCGCGAGGGCATCGCGCAGATCGCCTATGGGCTTATCGGTATCGGTGACGAGCAGGACGCGCAGCATGGGTGTGGCTTGTCGAACCGCCGCAGGCGTGGGGCCCGCTACGGCGAAGTCGAACGTCGTTGTTCAACAAATTATGTGCTGATGCGCGCAAGCGTGTGCGTGGCGGGCCAGCGAATCGTATTGTATGGAGAAGCCGGAACAGTCGTGGCTTCATCGTGTCCGGCATCGTTGCAGGACCAAACGATTAAGCAATGGCTGTGCCAGAAAAGGAGCGGCTGATAAAGGCGAGGCGAATCATAGCGTTGCGAAACCGGCGTACGGAACCGGCTGCACTCTGGCGGGGCATCGTATCGCCATGCACCGAACCGGCGCATGGCGTGAGCCGCAATGCGTTGAGGAAGCACGGCGGGAAGCATGGCGAGAAGCACTGTGCGAAGCACCGCCGCGTGGCGGTGAATCACGCGTCATACCATTTCGACAATTCGCTGCGGACTTCTTCGATCACCGGGTCCCACTTGCCCAGTTCCTGTTGCCGGAATAGCCGCATCGACGGATACCAGGGGCTGTCGGTTCTGTCGGTGAGCCATCGCCAATCCGAGCAGGCAGGGATGAGTACCCAAACAGGCAGTCCAGCAGCACCCGCCAGATGAGCGACTGAGGTATCGACCGTGATGAGCAGATCGAGCGAGTGAAGAATGGCGAGCGTATCCGTGAAGTCATTGATTGCGGGTCCCAGCGTGTGCAGATCATATTCATTCGCCAGACCTTCGCTTTCGTGCTCATGCTCGCCCTTTTGCACGGAATACCAGGTCACCTCATGAAGCGCAAAAAGTGGCTTGAGTGCTTCGAGGCGGATGGACCGGTAACGGTCCAGAACGTGGTACGGGCCGCCCGCCCAAACAACACCAATGCGTCTGAGTTTATGGGGCATTCTGCGCGGCGACATGGCATCGATGCAAGCCGCCCAGTGCCGCATCTTTTCCGGCCTTGCAGCGAGATAGGGCATGACGACGGGGAGCATCGGCAGATCGAGTTTCATGTGCTCAGGCATCCGTAACATATGACACCAGTAGTCATAGGGGCCGGACGGCAACCTGGTCAATACGTTGCGCACCCCTGTCATGCTGGCGGCCAGTTCTGCGATTGGCTCGCTGACCAGCACATCCACCGTTGCTCCTTGCCGATGCAGCCATTCAGCGAATCTGATGAACTGTATTTCGTCGCCGCGCCCCTGCTCGCCCACCAGCAGGAATTGGCAGCCGGCAACCGGTTCGCCTTTCCACTCAGGAAAGCTGGGACAAACCAGTTCCGTTCTCTTATCAAGGAGTTCGTAAAACCATCTGTATCTCTTCCAGCCTTCTTCGAATTCGCCGAGGGCAAGTTGCACGCCCGCGAGATGGAATTGCATATAAGGGTTGTCCGGCAGAAGCCGCGCGGCTTCCATGCTGTACGGCCGGCTTTCGGCGGCTTTGCCGCTTATGCTAAGTGCCCGGGCCGCGTTGTGATACAGCAGGGGATGGCGTGGATCGACGGCGAGTCCCTGCCTGGCTACGCTGAGCGCCTCGCTGAAACGGTCGTGTGTGTTCAATACGAACGACAGCGATTTGAGTGCCGCGGCATTGTCGGCAAAGCGGGTTCTTATCTCTGTGAGCGCGCTTGCCAGTTGAGTGGCGCGGCCGGCTTTTGCGAGTGCCGCAATCAGATCGAGCCCGTCTTGCAGGCTGGACGGGGCGAGTTCCCACGCGCGTAGCCAATAGTCCGCAGCGTCATCGATCGCCCCGAGTTCCGTGCTGATCCGTGCCATTGCAAGAATAGCCTGATGCAATGCCGGGTCGATTTCAACGGCGTGTTTATAGTGCGCCATGGCCTCACTCAGGCGGCCGGACAGCCGCAGGCAGTCGGCGAGATTCCTGTGCAGACTGATAGTGCCGCCCGCCAGTCCGATCGCGCGGCGATAGAACCGTTCGGCCGCTGCATAGTCATGCTTCAGCGCCGCAAGCTGGCCCGCGTGTTCATACAGTTCTGCCCGATGAGGGGCGGCTTGCAACGCCAGTTCCAGATACTCGCGTGCCTGGTCGAATTCGTTTTTATGGACGCAGACGAGTCCGATCCGGTGCAGTGCGTGCGCATCGCACGGGTGCAAGGCCAACACGTTTTGGTAACCGTTCATCGCCTCGCTGAATCGCTGGACAGAGAAATGCGCATCCGCCTGCGCAGCAAGCGAGTTCGCGTCATCGCTATCGATAAGTGACATAGGCGTCGCCAGGAATTCGTTGAATGTTGATTCGCGCCGGCAGGTGGATGGCGCCGGAAAGTGTGCCCCTGTGACCGTAGCTGCGGCACAGGGGCACGCTGCTGGTTAACTATCTGGATCGTCGACCGGCCAGGTAACCTTGTACTTGATGGAAATGCCATCAAGCGGGGTGCGGGTGGTCACCATGGCGTAATAAGTCCCAGGGTCAGGCCACATGAGTTTGCAGGTGGCGGCTCGCCCTGCCGACATGACGGATGTACAGTCGGGATGGACCATGGAAGCCGTGCCGCCTTTGACAGACAGCGTTGCAACCTGGCCAGGTGCGTCCGGTGAAAGGGTAAACGTCAGATACTTCACCTCCGTGGGAACCCACCGGCTATGAACCGGGCTTCGTATGACAGTGCCCGAGAAGTACAGAACCTCGGAGGGTTGCAGTCCAATTCGCAGCCCATACTCATAGTCGTTTATGTCCGTAACAAGAAGGGGCTTCACCTGAACCGGGCGCGTCACCTTGCTGACGGCCCCATTAACATCCGTCACGGTGAAGGTAAATTCATAAGTCCCGGGCTGTTCGAAGTCGATCTCGGGATTGACGGATTGCGTGGAGAGAGCGTCGCCACTGCCATTACCGAAATTCCATGCCCATGATTTGATGGGTGCGCCTCTGGCACTAGACAGGTCCGTGCATGAAACGTGCATCAGGTTTGGACTTTGCGAGCATTTGAAATCCGCTGCCGCTGGAATCTTTCCGGACCTGGCGGCCACCACAGCCGCGTTTGCGTCCAGAATGCCCGGCCCGATGGGTTGATCCGGCTGGCCGCTGGGAAACGGTTGAACATGCTGTGCGAGCAGCGTCCGCATTTCCGCCGATGTCAGCGGCGTGGGCGCCACGGACTGAACAAGCGCTGCGACTCCGCTCACCATCGGCGCCGCCATCGACGTGCCCGACATGTATGAATAGCTTTCGGTGCCCGGTGCGGCTGTCCCGTTGTTGTAGGTCGACCAGATCGAGTCGCCGGGCGCGGCAACGTCGACAACCGGACCAAAGTTCGAGCGAACCCACCTCAAACCGCCCCGATGGGTCGCGCCCACACTGATAACGCCACGGCAATTGGCCGGCGAAAAATTCGTTGCGCTAGCACCGTCGTTGCCCGCGGCTGCGGTAACAACGGCGCCGCGACTGACCGCGTAGTCAATGGCGTTCTGAAAAGTCGTTTCACAGGAGCCGGACCCGCCAAGACTCACATTGATGACCTTCGCCGGATACGAATTCGCCGGGACGCCCGGAATAGTCCCGCCGGCGGCCCACACAATGCCGTCGGCAATATCGGACGTGTAGCCTCTTCCGCAGGCATTCATGACGCGAACTGGGACGACTTTCGCGGCGGGAGCCACGCCGGCTATCCCGACGCCGTTATTCGTCTGCGCTGCCACGATGCCTGCTATGTGCGTGCCGTGCCACAGGACTGAGCATTTCTCCGTGGTGATGCCCGGGTTGATGCCGTTGCCGCCGCGGGGATTGGTGGTGAAGTCGTACCCAGGCAGGTAGTTGGCATTCAGGTCGCTGTGACTTGTGACGCCGTTGTCCACCACGGCGATCACGGAGCCGGAACCGTTCGCGTTGTCCCAGGCGCCCTCCGCACGTATTCCTGCTGTAGTGGTGCCGGGTTTCAGGTTAGAGGTCAGGCCCCACTGCATGCCGTATTCCGGATCATTCGGCACCATCAAGACGGACATTTCCGTGTCGGGTTCCACGTATTCGACGTTCGGGTCTGATGCGAGAGCGCGCATGAAAGCCCTGGCGTCCTTGCCGCTCAGCTTGCGCTCAGTCGTCACTACGTCGGAGCCGACGCCCGTTCGGCGCAAATGACGAGCCTTCGCGGGAAAGGCACCTGCCAGCCGGTCAAGTTTCGACTGGACCGATGAAGGTGATCCGCGTTCCAACGTGCCGTTCCTGTACTTGACGATGAAGCGGTCAACGGAGGCATCCGATGACAGACCGCTCGTATTCATTTTCAGCGACATTTGCAGTGGAACGGTGCTGGACGCCGCCGCCAATGCCGCCGTCTTTTCAAGCGCCGGCGTTGTTCCGGAAGCCGTGTCGCTGCCGCTGTTTCCACCACATGCTGCGAGCGCCAGCGAAAGGGATAGACAGGCTGCGCCGGCAAGCACGCGGCGCGCTGTTACTTTCGACTGCAACCCACCGATTCCTGTACCGGCTTTGCAGGCATCATCCCGCGTGCCCCGAGATCTCTCTTTTTGCATATTTCCTGTACGACATATAGAAATGATTGCCCCTGTTTTTATGTGGTAGTCGTACTGCGGCCATCAGTCTCGATAGTGAGCCGCGCGCCAATCTTTACTCTTTCGGCACTGACTATGTTTCTGTTGTTTTAAGAATCCCAATTAATGGCTATCCGCGACGCCTGCGAGATGTGTTGCCTTGCGCAGTTGGGAGTCAGCCCATTACGTCTTTGTAATCGTTGTATGCAATTTGTAGCTTGGATAAGAGAATAAATAGCCTGACCAGTTTAAGCAATCGGCGATTTCTATTTGTTCGTCGGATAACTTACTCAACACGTAAGACTGTCAGCGTGCTCGGTCAGCGAGCCGCGGTCCACGCGCGCCGCTTGCGCCACGGCGAAAAAGTTATCGTTTTCACCGGGCGCGCAACGGGGCGAGCGCGATTCATCGAAGCGCTCGATGAAAGCGACCTGCAAGCGACCTGCAAGCGGCGCTCGCGGCGAGGCGCGAGCATCTTTTGTCGAAACGGGAAGAGCGCGTGGTCGAGCGGGCGCGCAGGAGCGCCGCAGGAGAGGATCTCGGTGCGGTATTCGGAGTGTAAAAAGGCGGGGTAGTGCGGAGGGGGGCGAAACGCCCGCTAGCGGCAAAAAACGCGAGGCGCTGGAGCTTGAACTGAAGCACGAGTTGACGCCAGCGTGCCGAAGACCGGCAAAGCGCTCGGCCTCACCTCATATAGCCTGCAACTCATGCGATGCCGCGGCGCGCCGCTCAGGCCGGAATCGAAGCCGACATCGAAGTCGGCTTCGTCGAGTCAAGCCGGAGAAGGCGCGCGAGAGGCTTCGCGAACAACTAGCAGCAATCGGGCAATCGTCACGCGGCAACCGCTCGGAAAGCGGTCAAAAAGCGCGGTCAGCGTGCCGCCGGCATCAACGACGGCGGAATTGCGTATTGCGGGCGGCACCGCCACCGGTGGCGCGCTCGTCTTTGTGACGGAAATTGATCCGGCCTTTGGTCAGATCGTAAACCGACAGTTCCAGCGTCACGCGGTCGCCCGCGAGGATACGGATGTGGTTCTTGCGCATGCGTCCGGACGCGTAAGCGCCAACCACGACGCCGTTGTCGAGCGTCACGCGGTAACGGCTATCCGGAAGTACTTCGTCGACGATACCGTCAAGTTCAAGCAGTTCTTCTTTCGCCATGCATAACTCCTGGTCGATGGGATAAATGGGTGTTGGCCGATAGGCGTTGCCGGTCGGCACAACATTCAATGCGTATGACGGAAGGCTCACGAGCGCCCCGTCGTGCGGCAACCGCAGCGAATGCGCTGAAGCTGCCGCTCAAAGATCGGCGACCGACTGGCCGTCGATACGGCCGTCGATCAGTTGCTCGGCGTGCGCCATGCACGCAATGCGTGCCTTGCCCGTGCCGTCGAACGGAAACAGATATTGCAGGCGGAACACGCGGCCGTCGGCCGCCGGATTGGCGCCGACGCGGCAAATGCGCACCGATGCGTCGTAGCCCGCGTCCGGATTGCGGCCTGTCTGCGCGTCGGTCGGGCGGCGCGGATAGACGAGCGGGTGAATTTCGTAACCCTTGTAGGTCTTGACAGCTGAATTCATGAAGCACATGTCCTGTATTACGTGGCTGCCGTGTCACGCGTGTTACGCGCGGCACGACGGGCCGGGCAGCGCAGCGCCTTGGGGCGCGCCGCCATGGAAAAAGGTTGGCACAGGCCCGATGGCAAGGGCTTGAGCGCGGCCGCGCAAAATCGCGGATTCGATGGAGAAGAAACACGCTGATGTCGCGCAGACATCGGGCGCGTAAAAGCTGAACAACTCAGCTGCACAACTCGCGACGGCGAATGCATGCGGCGCATTGCCGGAGTGACGGGATCGCCGACAGGCGGCGATCGAACAGTCGGGGGTGGTGCGGAGAAGCCGATTTGAGACTTCGGTGCAACAGACGCGGGATACAGCTATTCCAATATGATGCACTAAATGGGGCTAATTGGATAGCGAAAAGTTCCGCGCAAGGGCAAGCCGCCCAGCCGACGGGGCTTTGGGCGGGAAAGACCGTCCGCGTGCGGCGCGCCGGCGGATTGCCGGCAGGCCATCAGCGGCATGGCCTGGTGGCCTGGTTGGGGCGGTGGCGGGCGAAGGCGGGTGGCGGTGGCGATGAAGCGGCAGGGCGGTGCTCAGCGGGAGGTTTCGGCGACGCGCTTCTGCAACTCGCGCGACGCCGCGAGCGGAATGCGCGCGTCATCCCAGCCGGCCAGCCATTCGACTTCCTTCGACGTAAAAATCTGCCCGTGATTGCGCAGCGTGTATTGCAGTGAATCAATGATGTGATTGCGGATGATTTCCGGCGTGCCTTCGTCATCGAGCACGGCGCGAAACGCTTCGAGCGTGGCCATCTGTTGCTCCGTGAAATAGATGGTTCTTTTATCGCACGAAAAAAAATCGCTCGCCAAGCGGACAAAATTCGCCGTGTGCCGGCGCGCCAACACAAGATTGTGGCCAGACGCGAACCATCGCCCGCGATAGCGCCGATCGCGGCGCTTTCGCAAATGCCGCCGCGGTCGCCGCCGCCGATCGGGGTGGCTACAATGGCGAGCTGACGTGCCGGGCCGGCCGACCTTGTCGGGCTGGCCCGGCCTGCTGGTTTTAACCTTGGCGCTCCCGTATCGGCTCACCGGTGCGGAGCGCCGCCGCTTACCTCGACGACCGCGATTCCCCAATGCGCAAGACAAAAGTCTCTGCTGTGAAAGACCTGCTGCTGGACCGCTACGCACCCATCGCGGACGGCATCGCCGCGCTGTTCTATCCGTGCGCCGAAGTCGTGATTCACGACCTGCATGACCAGACCATTGCGTACCTCGTGAACAATCTGTCGAAGCTGGAAGTCGGCGGCCCCTCGGTGCTCGACGAAATCCACTTCGCGGCGCGCGGCCGGACCATCGGGCCGTACGAAAAGCTCAATTGGGACGGGCGGCGCATGCGCTGCGTGAGCAACATCCTGTTCGACGACGAAGGCAAGCCCGCCGGCATGCTGTGCGTGAACTTCAATATCGCGGTGTTCGAAGACGTGCGCTCGACGCTCGATCTGTTCATCAAAGGCGGCAATCTGACGGACGCGCCCGCGGAAGAGCTGTTTCGCGACGACTGGCAAGACCGGATCAACACGTTTTTGCACGGCTGGCTGCGCGAGCGGCAAATCGGCGTCAATGCACTCACGCGCGAACACAAGCGGGAGATCGTCGAGGCGTTGCACGCGCAAGGCGCGTTTCGTGGCCGCAGTTCCGCGAACTACGTAGCCGCCGTGCTGACGATGGGGCGCGCGACCGTCTACAAGATTCTGAAGCAGATGAAAGAGGGCGGCTGATTGGGGCCGGGCGCAAATGTCAATTGCAGCCAGGAAACGCTGAGGTTTTCAATTCAAGGAGGATTCGAATGGTGCGTTACCGGCACTACAAAGGCGGCATTTACGAACTGCTTTGCGAGGCTACGCTGGAGTCCGATCCGACGGTCACCATGATCGTCTACAAAGCCAGCAATGGTACGATCTGGACGCGTCCGGCTTCGGTATTTTTCGAGCTGGTCGAGCACGACGGCGGCAAGGCGCCGCGCTTTGCGCCGATCGATTGACAGGCCTGCTCACGCGAATACGCGCGTGCCGGGTCGAATGAAAAAACAGGAAATCTGAATGCGTCTATTGCTCGCCATCATTCTGCCGTGGTTTCAGTTCTTCACGATCGGCCGTCCGGTTGCCGGGATCATCTGCCTGATCTTGCAGATCACGTTGATCGGCTGGATTCCGGCCGCAATCTGGTCGGTGTACGCGCTCAGCCAGTACAACACCGACAAGAAAATCGAACGGGCGATGGGCGCCCGGCGTTAAGGCTCGCGGCGGCGTTCGCCGCCGCGCTCGTGGACGCCGGTGCCGCAGGAGCGGGCCGGCGCGGCGCAGGTCTCAGCGCGGCGGCGATTCGACCGCGTCGGGCGCTTCGATCACCACATCGGTTTCCGCGATTGCCACGCACGGCAGGATATAGCCTTCCGCTTTTTCCTCCCGGCTTAGACCCGGCCATTCGATCGTGTAGCGCACACGTCCCGCGGTCATTTTGCAGAGGCACGTGCGGCAAGTTCCGTTGCGGCACGAGCGCGGCAGGCGCAGGACGGCGAAACCGGCGGCTTCGAGGATCGTCAGCGAGTCGGGCGCTTCGAAGGTCTGGCCGAGCGGTTCGACACGAACGAGATGCGGGCGGGTAGGGTCGGACATCGTGTGGAGCGGTGACTGATTGCGCCACACTTTACACGGTGCGAGCGACGCTCACCCTGCGCCCGTCACGCTCATATTCAGTCCGCACGCGTCGCTGTTGCGCTTTCAGTGCGTGCTTGCGCGCCTCAGGTAGCGGTAGACCGTATTGCGCGCGAGCCCGAGTTCGCGGGCTGCCGCCGACACGTTGCCGTCGAGCCGCGCGAGCGTCTGCGCGATCAACGTGGTCTGCCAGTCCTCCATGCGGGCGGGCATTGCAGCAGGCGCGCGGTTGCCGTTGCACGGAACCGATGCGGGCGGCTCCGAGACGCCGTCGGACGCGGCATCGATACAGTCCTGCAGGAAGTCTTCCGGCAAATCTTCGAGTTCGATCTGCTGTGCGCCTTCGGCCATGATGCTCGCGGTGCGCAGCACGTTCGCCAGTTGCCGCAGATTGCCCGGCCAGCGGCATTGCGCAAACCGCCCGAGCACGGCCTCGGACACGCGTCGCGGCAAGCGTTCGCGATCGGGCTGCAATTCCAGCATGCGTGTGACGAGCGCCGCCAGATCGGTGCGATCGCGCAGCGCCGGCAAGGTCACGACGAGTCCGTTGATCCGGTAATACAGGTCCTCGCGGAAGGTGCCGGCTTCGATCATCGCGCGCAGGTTGCGGTGGGTTGCGCAGACGATGCGCAGATCGACCGGAATCGCCCTTGTGCCGCCGAGCGGCACGACGGTGCGCTCCTGCAGCACACGCATCAGCCGCACTTGTTGCGCGAGCGGCATGTCGCCGATTTCGTCGAGAAACAGCGTGCCGCCATCGGCCTGCACGATCTTGCCGACGCTGCCGCGTTTTTTGGCGCCGGTGAACGCGCCGTCTTCGTAACCGAACAACTCCGCTTCGATCAGCGTATCCGGCAACGACGCGCAATTCAGCGCGACGAAGGGCGCGGCCCGGCGCGGCGAATCGTGATGGATCGCGCGGGCGAGCCATTCCTTGCCGGTGCCGGTTTTGCCGAGCACCAGAGTCGGGATATCGCGACCGCGCAGCTTCGCGACCCGCTGCAAGATCGCGGCGACTTGCGCGTCGCCGGTGTCGAGTGTTTCGAGCGTCGCCAGAGGTGCGGGTTCGAACGGACGGGCGCTGGATCGCGTTCCAGCCGAAGCCGCCATACGCGACGAGGCAGCGAAGCCGTCGGCCGGCGCGATGTAGCGCGGCGCCGTAAATTCGCCGCGCGCCACCACGCGCACGCCGCTTGGCAGCGTGAGTACGATGCTCTCGCCTGGTGCGCGGCTTGTCTGCTGCAACAGCGTGGCGAAGGCGAGGCCGAACAGCGCGTCGAACGGCTGCCTTTGCAGAGCGGCGAGCGGCTGGCCGAACTGAAACAGAGCACTGCGATTGGCCGACAGAAACGTGCCATCGGCTGCGAACGCCGCGAGCCCTTCGAACAGCGTGCCGATGAATTCCGCACGCGCATGAAAGTGGATGCGGATCGAGTCCGCGAATTGATTGGAGAACAGATGATTTTCGATCATCTGCGCCGACATCCGCACGAGCGCCAGCGTGTGCTTGTGAAAGCCGCGCGTGTCGCCGCTCACATCGAGTGCGCCGATGGTGCGCCCGAACGGATCTGCGATTGGCGTGCACGAGCAGGTGAGAATCCGGTTGGCGTGCAGAAAGTGTTCCTCTGCATGCACGACGGTGGGTTGCCCGTCGACCAGCGCCGTGCCGATGGCGTTCGTCCCGCGATCCGCCTCCGCCCAGGAAACGCCGGGACATAGCGCGACGCGATTGGCTTTTTCGACGAAGTCGCTATCGCCGAGACTATGCAGGATGACCCCGTGATTATCGGTAAGGAGCACCATGCTTTGGGTGTCGACGATCTGCGCGTGGAGCGTCTCCATGACCGGGAGAGCGTGGATATAGAGCGACTGGTTCCGATCGACGAGCTCACGCAGCGCCGGCTGGCGCAGCGGATGAAAATCCGGCGTTTCCGACGCGCGCAGACCGAGTTCGATCGAGCGCGCATGAGCTTGCGCGATGACATCTGGCCGACCGGTGATGGGCGGCGAGGCAGGGCGATGGATCAAGGCATGTCTCCGGTTATACGGACACGGCGGGTACGTTGCCCGCCGTTGTCGTTGCGCAGCGCAACATAAGCTGCGACGGCCGAACCCTGATATTACAGGACGAAGCGAAGACCGCGCCGCGCGGAAAAATAACGGGGTAGCCCGCTCATAAACGAATAACAAATCGGGGAAAGGCCAAAAACAGCCGGGTTACGCCCAGCAAAAACCACCCCATAAAGCCGGAAAATCAAACAAAAAAAGGAAAAACTTGCACCACGCTACAACTCGTCTAAAGTGAATCCAATCACCTCCGCGAGGCGCGAACTGCGCCATTGACGCATAGGGGTGACAAGCCCGCGCCATCGGCATCCGAAAAGGAGGGAAAGAAAGGCAAAAAGCGCGACTCCATCAGACTAGCGTGCGCAGCACCCAATCATGAATGCGCGCCACCCAACCATTAAGGTGACTCCCATGCAGATCCTATTCCCGAACGAATCCCCTGAATATTCAGGGCGCGAACTTACCTTGGCGTTCCCGGCGATGGTCGATGGAGAGAGGGTGGAGTGCATGATCACCGCCGAGGCGCTCGAGGACCATTTCGGCGCCGCATCGCCGCGCATCGAGGACATGATCGGCGCATTCGACGCGCACCGGGCCCGCATCGAGGCGGCCACGCGGCGTCTGCTGTCGGAAACGAGAGCGCAATGCCTGATACTCCGCAGCGGTTACGTGCGTTTCTACGAAGCAAACTGGCGCAACTGAAGGAAGACGCGCCGACTGGCTGAAAAGCAGAGAAGAACGCCGCGCTAACCTAACCAGGGCAACCAACGCAAACCCAGGGCGCGGCGCCAGCAAAACCAACCGGCAGCGGCCGTTCACGCCGCCTGCGCGGGTGTCCTCGTGTACTCACGCGCGGGAAAAAACCATCAAACCATCCGCCGCAGCGTCCGATTCGTTGATCCAGACCGAACCGGCACTGACCGTACTATCCGACGCCAACCGCTTCGCGCCTCGGCGCGCCGCGAGCCGCCGCGCCGCGAGCTGCCACGCCGCGAGCCTCCGCGATTACTCGCTGCCAAGGTAGAAGTAGCGAAACAGGAAGATCGCCGCGATGATCCACACCACCAGCTTGACTTTGCGCGCCTGCCCCGTCAGCAGTTTCAGCCCGGCGTAGGAGATAAAGCCGAACGCGACGCCATTGGCGATCGAGTAGGTGAACGGCATCAGCAGCGCGGTCAGCGCGGCCGGCACGACTTCGGTGGCGTCGTCCCACGGCAGGTCGAGCATTTCGCGCAGCATCAGGCACGACACGTACAGCAGCGCCGGCGCCGTCGCATAGCCGGGCACCACGCCCGCCAGCGGCGCGAAAAATAGCGCCGCGAGAAACAGCACAGCGACGGTGATCGCCGTCACGCCGGTGCGCCCGCCTGCCTGCACGCCCGACGCGCTTTCGATGTACGCCGTGGTCGACGAGGTGCCGAGCATCGAGCCGGCGAGAATCGCCGTGCTGTCGGCGAGCAGTGCGCGATTGAGCCGGTGCATCTTGCCTTCGACCAGCAGGCCAGCGCGGTTGGCCACGCCCATCAGCGTACCGGTCGCGTCGAACAGTTCGACGAGGAAGAACACGAGAATCACGTTCAGCACGCCTGTGGAGAGCGCGCCGCGAATGTCGAGCTGGAACAGCGTCGGCGCGATCGACGGCGGCGCGGAGACGACGCCGTGAAACTGATTGCCGCCAAAGAAAAAGCTCAGCACCGTCACCCCGACGATGCCGATCAGGATCGCGCCGCGCACCCGCAGATAGTCGAGCGTGACGATCGCGAAGAAGCCAACGATGGCGAGAATCACATGCGGGTTGTGCAGATCGCCGAGCGCGACGAGTGTGGCCGGATTGCCGACCACCACGCCGGCCGTCTTCAGCGAAATGATCGCCAGGAAGAGCCCGATGCCGCCGGTAATCGCAATGCGGATCGAACGCGGAATCCCGTTGACGATCACTTCGCGCACGCGAATCAGCGTGACGATCAGGAACAGGCACCCGGAGATGAACACCGCGCCGAGCGCGGCCTGCCAGGTGAAGCCCATGCCCTTGACCACCGTGTACGCAAAGTACGCGTTCAGGCCCATGCCGGGCGCGAGCGCGATCGGATAGTTCGCGTAGAAGCCCATGATCAGCGAGGCCAGCGCGGCCACGATGCAGGTCGCGACGAACACCGCGTCTTTCGGCATGCCGGCGTCGCCGAGAATCGCCGGGTTGACGAAGATGATGTAGGCCATCGTCAGAAAGGTGGTCAGTCCGGCGAGCACTTCAGTGCGTACGTTGGTGCCGGCGGCGTCGAGGCCGAAGTAGCGATTTATCGAGTCCATGAGGCGCGTCTCTCGTCGTTTCAAAAGTGATTCTTGTTGGGGCGTGCGATGTATAGCGGATCAACCGCGGATGGGCGTGCCGGCGTGCCGTCCGAAGCGGCGCTGAAGTCCGGCCGCCCGTGCGGCGCGCCGCGCGAAACAGCATCTCCTTGATCACGACCGGACAGGCGTCGGCGTCTACCCGGATTGGCATCGTTCGGATTCCGGCTGCGGGGATGAAAGGGGCGAGATGATACCTTGCCAGCGCGTCGGGCGGAGCGGCAAGCGAATTGACGATGTTCGGGCGCGACGCGGCCGGCTTTCAAACGAGCGGCGAAAGATGAAGCCAGATGGAACGGTTGCGCGGCGTTGCGGGTGAAACGGATTCAGGCAGGGAGGCGGCAGGGAGGCGGCAAGGAAAGCCGCAAGGAAAACCGCAAGGAAAACCGCAAGGAAAACCGCAAGGAAAACCGCAAGGAAAACCGCAAGGAAAACCGCAAAAGGAAAACTCATGCGCGCGGCATGCGAGGCCAACATGGCCCGCGGTCATTGCAATCGCGGGCGGCCCGGCATGCCGCGGTCAAGCTTTATTTACTGCGTCACGCTCCCGCCTGATTCCTGCGCCCGCCGCGCGGCGACGATGCGGCCCGCGCGTTGCGCGTTGTCCGGGTAGTTGATCCAGTCGAGCGGATCGTAGCCGGCGGCGCGCCATGCGGCCAGATCGGCTTTCACTTCGGCACGTGTTTTCGGCGCCGACGGATCGTAAGGCCGCGCCGATGTCTGCGCGAACGCAGTGCTCATACAAACGGCGGCTAGCAGCGCGCCGAGTCCAACTCGAGAAACGATTTTCATGACTGGCTCCCGTGGAGCGGTTATCTGCGACCCACGTATTCTAGTTTTCGCCTGCCTTTCGAGTAAGGCGATGAAAAGCAATGCACCGTTTCATCCAGTGATCCAAAGCGACCCGCGGCTCAGGACTGCGACGGCTTGCCGAGGCGATCCAGCACCGCGCCCAGCAGATCGACCGGCAACGGAAACACGATGGTCGAGTTCTTGTCGGCGGCAATCGTCGTGAGGGTTTGCAGATAGCGCAACTGCATCGCCTGCGGCTGCTTCGAGAGGGTCTGCGCCGCTTCCAGCAGATGCTGCGAGGCCTGCAATTCGCCTTCCGCATGAATCACCTTGGCGCGCCGTTCGCGCTCGGCCTCGGCCTGGCGCGCAATCGCACGAATCATGGTTTCGTTGATGTCCACGTGCTTGATCTCGACGATCGACACCTTGATGCCCCATGCGTCGGTCTGGGTGTCGAGCACTTTCTGGATGTCGGCGTTCAGCTGCTCGCGCTCGGCCAGCAGTTCGTCGAGTTCGTGCTTGCCGAGCACCGCGCGCAGCGTGGTCTGCGACAACTGGCTGGTCGCTTCGAAGTAGCGCGCCACCTGGATCACAGCTTTCTCCGGATCGACGACGCGGAAATACACTACCGCGTTGACCTTCACCGAGACGTTGTCGCGCGTGATCACGTCTTGCGGCGGCACATCGAATACGACGGTGCGCAGATCTATCCGCACCACCTGTTGCACGATCGGGATGATCAGCACGAGCCCCGGCCCCTTGACCTTCCAGAAGCGCCCGAGCATGAAGACGACGCCGCGTTCGTATTCCCTGAAAATCCGTATCGCCGAAGCGAGCAGGATGATCACCAGCAGAATCAGTATGCTGCTGAAGCCGAATGTGAAACCGATCATGAGCGTTCTCCTTGTTGTATTGCTTCCGCGGGCTCCACGGTCAGCGTCAGTCCGTGCCGCGCAATGACGCGTACCGCATGACCCGCCGCGAGCGGCGCCGAGCTGGACACCCGCCAGCGTTCGCCGTGCACACGCGCCCAGCCGGCCGCCGTGCCGCCGTCCGGCAGCAAGCCGCCGTCGAGCACGATGCCGAGACTGCCGACAATCGCTTCCGAGCCGGTCACCACGGGCCGGCGTCGCGCGCGCAACGCGACGCTCGACACCGCGAACACGAAGGCGACGCTGAACACCACGACGGCGGCGATCATCGGCAGCGGAATGCCGTAGCCGGGCACATCGGTATCGATCAGCATCATCGCGCCGATCACGAACGCAACCACGCCGCCGAAGCCCAGCGAGCCGAAGGTCGGCAAAAACGCTTCGGCGATCAGGAACGCGATGCCAAGAAAGATCAGGCTCAAGCCGACATAGTTGACCGGCAGCATTTGCATCGCGAAGAGCCCGATCAGCAGACTGATCGCGCCGACCACGCCAGGCAGCACAAAGCCCGGGTTGGCGAATTCGAAGAACAGGCCGTACATGCCCAACATCAACAGAATCAGCGCGACGTTCGGATCGGTGATGACCGCGAGGAAGTGGCTGCGCCAGTCGGCTTCGAGCGTGACGACCGGTGCGCCGGCGGTGCTGAGTTTGACGTTGCCGCGGATCGTGTTGATCGTGCGGCCGTCGACCTGGCGCAGCAGATCGGGCACGTCGCGCGCAATCAGATCGACGACGTGCTGCGCGAGCGCATCGCTCGCCGACAGGCTGACGGCTTCGCGCACCGCGCGTTCGGCCCAGTCCGTATTGCGCCCGCGCATTTGCGCGAGGCCGCGGATGTAAGCGGCGGCGTCATGGACCTGTTTGCGCATTTCGGTCGATTGAGTGTCGAGCGGCAGCGCGCCGCTTGCGGCGCTGGCGGAACTGGCTGCATTGGCCGAGCTTGCCGCACTGGTTGAGGCCGGCGTCGCGGGCGCGGTTCTGGGTGTGCCGGGTATTCCGGGGGTTCCCGGTGCCCCGCCTGGCGGCTCCGCACCGCCGATGCCCAACTGCACGGGCGTTGCCGCGCCGAGATTGGTGCCCGGCGCCATTGCCGCGATGTGGCTGGCGTACACGATGTAGGTGCCGGCGCTCGCCGCCCGCGCGCCGCTCGGGCTGATGAAGGTCGCGACCGGCACCGGCGAGCCGAGAATGGCCTTGATGATCTGCCGCATCGACGTATCCAGCCCGCCTGGCGTGTCGAGTTGCAGCACGGCAAGTTGGGCGCGTTCGTCGGCTGCCCGTTGCAGGCCGCGCACGATGAAATCGGCGCTGGCCGGACCGATCGCGCCGCTCACCGGAATCACGACGATTTCATTGGGCGCTGCGGCGGCCTGAAGCGGCGGGTGGGCGACGGGGAGCGTGGCTGCAAACGTCAACAGTACGCCGAGCGCGGTGATGCCGCGCACCAACCGGCCCACGATTGCGCCACGGATAAGCGGACGATGTGGACCGGACTGCCGGAACGGGAGACGCTGATACGTGCTCATCGCTGACGGCCGTCACGCCGCGTCGACGGGTATCGACCGGCGCGGGCCGGAACCCCAAAAAAGGCTGGCCTGCTTCTTACAGCTTAGTCCGATTCCGCGCGGCGCGTGAAGTCCGTGCGCGCCGGCCGGTAATCAGTCGGCCGCATGCCGGTCCACTTGCGAAACGCGCGATGAAACGCGCTCGGTTCGGCAAAACCGACCGCAGCGGCGATGTCGGCGATGGTGCGGCTGGTGCCCTGCAATTCGCCGATTGCGATGTCGCGCCGCAAGTCGTCCTTGATCGACTGATACGTGTAGCCCTCCTGTTTCAGACGCCGCCGCATGGTGGCCTCGGCGACGTGCAGGCGCTGCGCCATCTGATCGGCGGCGGGCCAGCCGGCCATCGGCAGCGCGCGCAGCATCTTGCGTACCCGCGCGGCGAGCGAACCCGGATTGCGATACTTGACGATGAAGCTGCCGGGCGCGTCGCGCAGGAACGGCTTCACCGACGTCGCCGTCTGGATCACCGGCAGCTCGAGAAACGCCGGCGCCAGGTCCACATAGGATTCGGGCTGATCGAACGTCATGTCGTCGCAGAACATCAGGCGGTATTCATGCGCGGCGGGCGGCGCCGCGCAGCGAAAGCGCGCTTCGAGCAGCGGAATGCGCCGCCCGACCAGCCAGCACAACAGGCCGTACACGAGGATGAAGTAGGTCGCGTAGGCGAACATCCTGGGCGGCGGCGCGCCTTCGCGTTCGACGAATCTGAGCCGCACGCGCTGCGCGTTCGTCTCGATCCGCGCGCCGAGGTCGTCCAGCACCAGCCGCATGAAGCCGAGCGCGCGCGCGAGCGCCTGCGCGCCGTTACGCGCGGTCAGCGCAGTCTGCGTCATCGCGATGAAGCTGCCGCTTTTCATCGGATGCGAGTCCTGGCCGAAGAATTCGTCGTCGAGCGCGCGGGCGATGCCGGCCCACAGCGCGCCGTATTGCGCCGACGACACCCGGCTTTTCGGCGACGCCAGCATCGGCGGCGCGATGCCGGCGGCTTCGGCGAGCGGCAGCGCATCGAGACCGCGGGCGCGCGCCAGCGCTAGCGTTTCCTCGACCAGGCTGACGGAAATCGTGCCTTTATCGTTTCTCATGAGTGTCCGGCGTGTCTGGCATGTCTGGTGCATCTGGTGCATCTGGCAATTACGCTCAGTGTTTTCCCTGTGGCGATTCGCCAAGCCCTTGAAGATGCGGCCCGAATCGGGTTTGCATAGTAGCAGTATGGCAAATGCGCTCAGCCAGAATGATCGGGCTGAGCATCGAACCTGCCCAGCCGCTTGCCTACACTTGCCTCAACCGTTCGCGAGCCGGATGCCACACCGGGGGCGTGAGCAGGCGCAAAAGACAGGATCGAGCCCATGGACAATTTCTACACCGACGAACAACGCATGATCCGCGACGCCGCGCGCGACTTCGCCTCCGAGCGCCTCGCACCGAACGCCGCGCAGTGGGACCGCGACGCGAAGCTGCCCGCGGAGGTCGTCGCGCAGATGGGCGAACTCGGTTTTCTCGGCATGATCGTGCCGTCGGAATGGGGCGGCTCCTATACCGACTACGTGGCCTATGCACTCGCGCTCGAAGAGATCGCTGCCGGCTGTGCCGCGTGTGCGACGCTGATGAGCGTGCACAACTCGGTCGGCTGCGGACCGATTCTGAACTTCGGCACGGATGCGCAGAAAGACCGCTATCTGCACGACCTCGCCACCGGCCGCCGCATCGGCGCGTTCTGTCTGACCGAGCCGCAAGCCGGCTCGGAGGCGAACAATCTGCGCACCCGCGCCGTGCTGCGCGACGGCAAGTGGATTCTCAACGGCAGCAAGCAGTTCGTGACCAACGGCGCGCGCGCCGACCTTGCGATCGTGTTCGCCGTCACCGATCCGGATCGCGGCAAGCGCGGCTTGTCGGCCTTTATCGTGCCGACCGATACGCCGGGCTTCAAGGTCGGCAAGCCGGAACACAAGCTCGGCATTCGCGCGTCCGACACCTGCCCGATTTCGCTCGACGACTGCGCCGTGCCCGAAGCCAATCTGCTCGGCGAACCGGGCGAAGGCTTGCGCATCGCGCTGTCGAATCTCGAAGGCGGGCGCATCGGCATCGCCGCGCAGGCGGTCGGCATCGCGCGGGCCGCGTTCGATGCCGCGCGCCTCTACGCGAACGAACGCATCCAGTTCGGCAAGGCGCTGAAGGATCATCAGACCATCGCCAACATGCTCGCCGATATGGCGACGCGTCTGAACGCCGCGCGGCTGCTGGTGCATCACGCGGCGCGGCTGCGCACGGAAGGTAAGCCATGCTTGTCGGAGGCGTCGCAGGCCAAGCTGTTCGCGTCGGAACTGGCCGAGGAGATCTGCTCGAAGGCGATCCAGATTCACGGCGGCTACGGCTATCTCGAGGACTATGCGGTGGAGCGCCATTACCGCGACGCTCGCATCACGCAGATTTACGAAGGAACCAGCGAAGTCCAGCGGATGGTGATCGCGCGCCACGTTTGAAGGAAAACACGGGCCATTTGAGCGCAAAATAAGCGGCCCGATAACACAAAGGCGGTGCGCACACCGCGCCGCCCGCATGGGATCGGAGTAAGTGCTAAAGCACTAACTCCGGCCGACAGCTGAAGCACTAACTCCGATCGACACAGGAGACGACGATGACTGCAGCGAAGAGCTTTTTCGACGCGCGTGACCTGTTGTTGCGCCATCGAACCGACTACGACCGTGCGTACCGCGAATTCACGTGGCCGGTGCTGGACGAGTTCAACTGGGCGCTCGACTATTTCGACGTGGTCGCGCGAAACAACGACAATCCGGCGCTGTGGATCGTCGACGATCCGGCGAGCGAGGGGCTGCGGTTGTCATACGCGCAGATGTCGGAGCGCTCGGCGCGCATGGCGAACTTCCTGCGCGGTGTGGGCGTGGGGCGGGGCGACCGCCTGCTGCTGATGCTGCCGAACCGCGTCGAACTATGGGACGTGATGCTCGCGGCCATGAAGCTCGGCGCGATCGTGTTGCCCGCCACCACCCAGCTTTCCGCCGACGATGTGCGCGACCGCGTGCAGATCGGCGGCGCGAAATTCGTCGTGGTCGATAGCGCGGAGCTGGCCAAGTTCGATGCGCTCGATGTACCGCTCACACGTCTTTCGGTGGGCGCGCCTCGCGCCGGCTGGATCGACCTGGCCGCCGCCTATGACGCATCGCCGCAATTCACGCCCGAAGGGGTCACGCGCGCCACCGATCCGCTGCTGCTGTACTTCACCTCGGGCACGACGTCCAAGCCGAAACTGGTCGAGCACACGCACCAGAGTTATCCGGTCGGCCATCTGTCGACGATGTACTGGGTCGGCCTGCAACCGAACGACATCCATTGGAATATCAGCTCGCCGGGCTGGGCCAAGCACGCGTGGAGCTGTTTTTTCGCACCGTGGAATGCGCAAGCCTGCGTGTTCGTGTTCAACTTCCCGCGCTTCGTGCCGAAAGATACGCTCGACGTGCTGGTGCGCTTCAACGTCACCACGCTCTGCGCGCCGCCGACCGTCTGGCGCATGCTGGTGCAGGAGCATCTCGCCGACTATCCGGTGAAGCTGCGCGAGATCGTCGGCGCGGGCGAGCCGTTGAATCCCGAGATCATCGAGCGGGTGAAGCACGCGTGGGGCATCACGATCCGCGACGGTTTCGGCCAGACCGAAACCACCTGCCAGATCGGCAATTCGCCGGGGCAGCCGGTGGTGCCGGGTTCGATGGGGCGCCCGCTGCCGGGCTACAGGATCGAACTGCTCGATGCCGACGACCAGCCCGTCACCGAAGGCGAAATCGCGCTGTCTTTGACCGCCCGCCCGCTCGGCCTGATGACCGGCTACGCGAACAACGCCAACGCGACCGCGCAGGCGATGCGCAACGGTTTCTACCGCACGTCGGACGTCGCGCTGCGCCGCGACGACGGCTACTACGTCTACGTCGGCCGCGCCGACGACGTCTTCAAATCGTCCGATTACCGGCTGAGCCCGTTCGAACTCGAAAGCGTGCTGATCGAACACGAAGCGATCGGTGAAGCGGCCGTGGTGCCGAGCGCGGATGCGCTGCGTTTGTCGGTGCCCAAGGCGTTCGTGACCGTGCGGCAAGGCTACGAGGCCGGTCCGGAACTGGCGCGCGCCGTGTTCGCGTTTTCGCGCGAAAAACTCGCACCGTATAAGCGGATTCGCCGCCTGCAATTCAGCGAGCTGCCGAAAACCATCTCCGGAAAGATCCGCCGCGTCGAATTGCGGCGCCGCGAAATGGAACGCGAGGCCGAGCCCGCGCGCCTGCCGGGTGAGTACTGGGAAGAGGATTTCCCGGACCTGCGTTGATTGTTCCATTTCGAATTTTTCAGTCACTGTCCGGCCGCCGCGCGGCCACTGCACAGGAGTTTCAGCATGAGCGCAACTGCTTCGAACCACGCCGGGAATCAAGGCAATCAGAGCAATCAGACCGCGAGCGTCAAACTGCTGATCAACGGCGAGTTCGTCGAATCGAAGACCAGCGAGTGGCGCGACATTGTGAATCCGGCCACGCAAGAGGTGCTCGCCCGCGTGCCGTTCGCCACCGCCGATGAAGTCAACGAAGCAATCCGCTGCGCGCACGCCGCGTTCAACACGTGGAAAAACACGCCGATCGGCGCGCGCATGCGCATCATGCTGAAGTACCAGGCGCTGATTCGCGAGCATATGCCGCGTATCGCGAAGACCTTGAGCGCCGAGCAGGGCAAGACGATTCCCGATGCCGAAGGCGATATCTTCCGCGGTCTCGAAGTGGTCGAGCATGCGTGCTCGATCGGTACCTTGCAGCAAGGTGAATTCGCGGAGAACGTGGCGGGCGGCGTGGACACCTACACGCTGCGTCAGCCGATCGGCGTGTGCGCCGGCATCACGCCGTTCAACTTCCCGGCGATGATTCCGCTGTGGATGTTCCCGATGGCGATCGTCTGCGGCAATACCTTCGTGCTGAAGCCTTCCGAGCAGGATCCGATGTCGACGATGCAACTGGTCGAACTGGCGCTTGAAGCCGGCGTGCCGAAGGGCGTGCTGAATGTCGTGCACGGCGGCAAGGACGTGGTTGACGCGCTCTGCACGCACGATCTGGTGAAAGCGATTTCCTTCGTTGGCTCGACGGCGGTCGGCACGCATGTTTATCGCCTCGGCAGCGAACACGGCAAGCGCGTGCAGTCGATGATGGGCGCGAAGAATCATGCCGTTGTCTTGCCCGATGCGAACCGCGAGCAGACCTTGAACGCGCTCGCCGGGGCGGGCTTCGGCGCGGCGGGGCAGCGCTGCATGGCGACTTCGGTGGTGGTGCTGGTCGGTGCGGCGCAGCAATGGTTGGCGGATCTGGTCGCGAAGGCGAAGACGCTGAAGGTGAACGCGGGCAATGAACCGAATACGGACGTCGGCCCGGTGGTCTCACGCTCGGCGAAGCAACGCATTCTCGGCCTGATCGAAGCGGGCGTGAAAGAGGGCGCCACGCTCGCGCTCGACGGCCGCGACGTGAAGGTGCCGGGCTACGAGCAAGGCAACTTCATCGGCCCGACGGTCTTCACCGATGTCACCACCGAGATGGAAATCTACCGCACCGAAATCTTCGGCCCGGTGCTGCTGATTCTGAACGCCGCCACGCTCGACGAGGCGATCGAACTCGTCAACCGCAATCCGTTCGGTAACGGCGTAGGCCTGTTCACGCAGAGCGGCGCGGCGGCGCGCAAATTCCAGAGCGAGATCGACATTGGCCAGGTGGGCATCAACATTCCGATTCCGGTGCCCGTGCCGTTCTTCAGCTTTACCGGCTCGCGCGGCTCGAAGCTCGGCGACCTTGGGCCGTACGGCAAACAGGTCGTGCAGTTCTATACGCAGACCAAGAGCGTCACCGCCCGCTGGTTCGACGACGACACCGTCAACGACGGCGTCAACACGACCATCAGCCTGCGCTAAGACCTCGGGTTCATTGCTTTGCATGGGATGGGAGTAGGCGCTGAAGCGCCAACTCCCATCGAGCTTTGCATGGGATGGGAGTAGGCGCTGAAGCGCCAACTCCCATCGACACAGGAGACGACACCATGAAAATAGGCTTTATCGGACTCGGCAACATGGGCGCGCCGATGGCGCACAACCTGCTCAAGGCGGGCCACGCGGTCAACGTATTCGACCTCGACGCGCAGGCTGTGCTGGCCCTGGTCGAAGCGGGCGCGAAGGCGGCGGGTTCGCCGAAAGCGGCGGTGAGCGACGTCGAATGCGTGATCACGATGCTGCCCGCGGCCGCCCATGTGCGCAGCGTGCTGACGGCGGACGACGGCGTATTCGCCGGCCTCGCCAAAGGCGTGACGATCATCGATTCGAGCACGATCGACCCGGCGAGCGTCAAGGCCTTCGCCGAACTGGCCGCGCAACACGGCAACACCTTTGTCGATGCGCCCGTGTCGGGCGGCACCGGCGGCGCGGCGGCGGGCACGCTGACCTTCATGGTTGGCGGCAGCGCGAGCGCGTATGAGCAGGTCAAGCCGGTGCTCTCGGCGATGGGCAAGAACATCGTGCATTGCGGCGATACCGGAACCGGCCAGGTCGCGAAGATCTGCAACAACCTCGTGCTCGGCATCACGATGGCGGGCGTGGCCGAGGCGATGTCGCTCGGCGAGGCGCTCGGCATCGACGCGAAGGTGCTCGGCGGCATCATCAATACCTCGACCGGGCGCTGCTGGAGTTCGGACACGTATAACCCGATGCCCGGCGTGATCGAAACCGCGCCGTCGACGCGCGGCTACACCGGCGGCTTCGGCACCGACCTGATGCTCAAGGACCTGGGCCTCGCCACCGACGCCGCGAAATTCGCGCGTCAGCCGGTGTATCTCGGCGCGCTGGCGCAACAGCTCTATCAGACGATGAGCAGCAAAGGCGCGGGACGGCTGGACTTTTCGGCGGTGATCAAGCTTTACCGTAACGACGGCAAGGACGGAGACGCGCAATGATCGAACTCGACTACGCGCACGACGGCGCGGTCGCGCTGCTGACGCTCAAGCGGCCGCCGGCCAATGCATTCACGCCGGACGGTCTGCTGCTGTTGCAACGAACCGTCGAGCGCCTGAACGGCGAGGCGCGTGTGCGGGCGGTCGTGATTACCGGCGACGGCCCCAGGTTCTTCAGCGCGGGCGCCGACCTGAACACGTTCGCCGACGGCAATCGCGAAGTCGCGCGCACGGCGGCGATGCGTTTCGGCAGCGCGTTCGAAGCCTTGCAGAATGCGCGGCCGGTGGTGATCGCGGCGATCAACGGCTATGCGATGGGCGGCGGTCTCGAATGCGCACTGGCGTGCGACATCCGCATTGCCGAACAGCATGCGCTGCTCGCCTTGCCCGAAACGGCGGTTGGCTTGCTGCCATGCGGCTGCGGCACGCAGACGTTGCCGTGGCTGGTCGGCGAGGGCTGGGCCAAGCGCATGATTCTGACCGGCGAGCGTGTCGATGCGGCGACTGCCTTGCGCATCGGTCTGGTCGAAGAAGTGGTGGACAAGGGCGCATCGCGCGAGGCCGCACTGACGATGGCGGCGCGCGTCGCGACGCTGAGCCCGCAGGCGGTCGGCTTCAGCAAGACGCTGATTCATCAGGCGCGCAACGGCGTGCCGCGCTCGGCGGCGCTGGCGGTGGAGCGCGAGCGTTTTGTCGATCTGTTCGACGGCGCGGATCAGCGCGAAGGCGTCAACGCGTTCCTCGAGAAGCGCTCACCGCGCTGGCAGGCTGCGCAGGCTGAACACATGGAGCGGGAGACGCATCGATGAGCGCGGTACAGAGCCTGGCAGCGCAGGCGAGTGTGGAGGCGGAGCGGGAGATTCTGTTTCGCGTCGTCAACCGCGTGGCGATCATCACGCTGAACCGGCCGGCTGCGCTCAATGCGTTGTCGCATGCGATGGTGCGCGAGCTTGCCGTGCTGGTCGAACATTGCCGCGCGGATGACGGCATTGTCGCGCTCGTGCTGAAGGGGGCGGGCGCCAAGGGCTTTTGCGCCGGTGGCGACGTGCGCGAGATGTACCGGCTGGCGAAGGCCGGCGACAGCCGGTGGCTGGCATTTTTCGTCGATGAATACCGGCTCGATTACGCGCTGCATACCTTTCCGAAGCCGGTGGTCGCTTTGCTCGACGGTATTACGATGGGCGGCGGCATGGGGCTTGGCCAGGCGGCGCGGCTGCGGATCGTGACAGAGCGCAGCCGGATTGCGATGCCGGAGACGCGCATTGGTTTTTTGCCCGATGTCGGCGCGACGCGGTTTTTGAGCGCGATGCCGGCGGAGGCCGAGTTGTATGTCGGCCTGACGGGCGTGACGCTCTCCGGGGCTGATGCATTGCGGCTGCAACTGGCTGATTTATGCGTGCCGGCCGAGTGGCTCGCTACGTTCGAGGAGCGCTTGCAGCGCATGTCGCATGCGGGGGATTCGCTGGCTGCGTTGCGAGGCGTGTTCGAGCCGCCGTGCAACATTATTCCGCATGCTGCGTTGGGGCCTTTTACGCAGTTGATTTTGCGGCATTTCGATCGGCGCTCGAGTGTCGAGCGGATGGTCGCGACGTTGCGGCATGATCTGGAGCGCGAGCCGCCGCGAGAGGTGCGGCAGTGGCTACAGGCCACTTATGACGCGATGGTAGGGCATTCGCCCACGATGTTGTGTGTGACGCGTGAGGCTTTATTGCGTGGGCGGCAGATGACGCTGGCCGAGTGCTTCCGGATGGAACTGGGCATTGTCAGGCGGGTGATCGAGGAAGGGGATTTCTGTGAGGGCGTCAGGGCACAGTTGATCGATAAGGACCGGCGCGCAAGGTGGGCGCCGGCTTCGCTGGCGGAAGTCCGCGCGGAAAGAGTCCGGTGGTTTTTGGCTTCGCCGTGGCGAAAGGACGGGCATCCTCTGGTTTCCATGGCGTGATGTTTTTGCCTTTGGCGGCGGTGTTAGCGGGCAACGAGATCCGCCCGCAACGCCGCGCGCTCGGCGCAGACTCAGAAAATCGACTGCCCCGTATACGTGGTCAGCCATTCGAGCGCCAGCACGCCCGCCAGCGAATTGCCGTTGCTGTCGAGCCCAGGCGACCACACGCACACGGCCATCTCGCCGGGCAGCACGGCGACGATCCCGCCGCCCACGCCGCTTTTCGCCGGCAAGCCGACCCGATAGACGAAATCGCCCGCCGCATCGTAGGTGCCGCAGGTCAGCATCAGTGCGGACAGGCGCTTGGCGGAACTGGTGTCGAGAATCCGCTCGCCGGTGGCGGGCACGACGCCGTGGTTGGCCAGAAACAGCGCCGCTTTCGCCAGTTCGACGCAACTCATCGAAATCGCGCACTGCCGGCAATAAGCGTCGACCACCACTTGCGGCGGCATCTCCATGTTGCCGAAGCTCGCCATGAAGTGCGCCATCGCCTGGTTGCGGTGGGCGTGCTGCCATTCAGACTGGGCGACGCGCGAATCGTAGTCGATGCTCGTTTCGCCGGTCAGGCGCCGCATGAATTCGACCAGCGCCGTCTCGGCCTGCACGAAGCGGCGGCACAGCACGTCGGTGACCACCAGCGCGCCCGCATTGATGAACGGATTGCGCGGCTTGCCCTGTTCGGCTTCGAGCTGGACCAGCGAGTTGAAGGCGGTGCCGGACGGCTCGCGCCCGACGCGCTGCCACAACGCGTCGCCGAGCAGCCGGAACGCCATGGTGCAGGCGAACAGCTTGGAGATGCTCTGGATGGAAAAGCGCGTGTCGGCGGCGCCGGTGCGAAACACTTCGCCCGAGGTCGTGACGATTGCCATGCCGAAGCAGTCGGCGGGGACTTTTGCCAGTTCTGGAATGTAGTCGGCGACCTTGCCGGTGCCCAGATAAGGCTGGAGGTCGTGATGAATCTGTTCGAGGATGGATGAGTAGTTCATTGGGCTCGGACCGTTGAAGCCGCGATTTTACTGGCAACCTGGAGCGAATTGTTGGTGCGGCGCCGAGCGGACGGGCGCGAACGTCCGAACATCGTTTCGCGGCGGCTATGCTAATCTTTCTGCGTTTCCAACGACAACCGGGCAAAACGGACATTCATGATGGGAGCCTTCGATCCGGACCTCATCGAGCGTTCGGTATTCGTGGTCGAGGAGCGGTACGACGCGCTGGATGAGCCGTGGCACGCGTACCGTCGCGCGCGTCTGATTCACGCGAGCGAAGGCGTGCTGACCGTGCGCACCGAAATCTCACGATGCGTTGTGCCGCCGGGCCACGCGGTCTGGATGCTGCCGGACGTGTTGCATCGCCTGTCCGCGGCCGAACCGGTGCGGCTTTATTCGCTATATGCCGAAGCGGGCGCCGCGCCGCTGCCCGAGCAGGGCGGCGCGGTCGTGCTCGACCCGCTGGTGGCGGCCTTGCTGATCGCGGCGGCGGATTTACCGAAGGACGAGCCGCCCGATGCCCCGTCCGCGCGCCTCGTGCAGGTGTTGCTGGACCGGCTGCCGGGTCTGCCTGCCGCGCCGCTGGCGGTGAACTGGCCACGCGATCCGCGCGCCCAGCGGATCGCCGACGCGCTGAGCGCGAACCCGGCGGAGCAGGCGGTGCTCGAGGATCTGGCGGCCGCCGCCGGCGTCACCGCTCGCACCGCGTCGCGCCTGTTCGTCAAGGAGACCGGGCAGACCTTCGGCCAGTGGCGCCAGCAATTGCGGCTGCTCGTTGCGCTGGAGCGTCTGGGCGCCGGCGCCAGCGTCACGCAGGTGGCGCTCGAAGTGGGCTACAACGATGTGTCGTCGTTTATCGCGGTGTTCCGCGACGCGTTCGGCGACACGCCGGCGCGCTATTTCCGCTGACGTCGGAGCGCAAACGCGCCGATTCACGAACTCGAAGCGTCACCCTGCATGTCACCCCTGTATATCGCCCCAGCGTGTCGCCCCTGCGCATCGCCCCTGTCCGCCATTAGTGCGCGCCCGCCGCGTCCGAACCACCGCCGCCTTTGGCCGGCCGCGTAATCCAGATCAGCGGAATGATCAGAATGAAGATGATCGCCGACACATAAAAGATGTCGTTCAGGCCCATCATCGCGGCCTGCGTGTTCACGGTGAAGTCGAACAGCGCATGCGCGGATTGCGTATTCAGATGCAGCAGCGACTGGGTCGAATCGATCTGCTGGCTGAACAGCGGGTTGTCGACGGTGGCGCGCTCGGTGAGCCTCTCGTGATGCAGCACCGTGCGGTTGTTCCACGCGTTGCCGGCGACCGAGGTGCCCACCGCGCCGCAAAACACCCGCACGAAATTCGACAGGCCCGCCGCGGCCGGAATCCTGTTCGGCGGCTGGCCAGACAGAATGATCGAGGTCAGCGGCACGAAGAACAGCGCCATCGGAATGCCTTGCAGCAGCGTGGGTATCACGAGGTGCCAGGTGTCGATTTCGATCACGTACTTCGAGCGCATGTAGAACACGATCGCGAAGCCGATAAAGGCGAGGGTGGCGATGATGCGCGCGTCCGAGCGCGGCAGCACGCGGCCCATCACCGGCGCGAGCAGCACGGCGAAGACGCCGAGCGGCGCGGTGACCAGACCCGCATCCACCGAACGGTAGTTCAGATACTCCTGCATCCATTGCGGCAGCAGCACCAGGTTGCCGAAGAACACGCCATACGCGACCGAAATCGCAATCGTGCCGCCGAGAAAATTGCGCTGCGTGAAGAGCCGCAAATCGACGATCGGATTCTCTTCGGTCAGCTCCCACACGAGGAAAAACGCGAAGCTGATGAGCGCCGTGATGCCCAGGATCACGATCACCGGCGACGAGAACCAGTCGAGGTCCTTGCCCTTGTCGAGCATGATCTGCAACGAGGCGACCCAGGCAACCAGCAAGCCGAGGCCGACCACGTCGATCGGCGGTTTTCGGGTGGCGGACTCGCGGTTGCGGTAGATCATCCACGTGACGCCGGCCGCGAAAATGCCGACCGGAATGTTGATATAGAAGATCCACGACCAGCTGTAACTATCCGTGATCCAGCCGCCGAGCGCGGGGCCGGCAATCGGGCCGACGGTCGCCGTCATGGCCCATAAGGCGAGCGCGGTCGACGCTTTCTCCTTCTGGTACGAGCCGAGCAGAATGGCCTGCGACAGCGGAATCAGCGGACCCGCCACGGCGCCCTGAAAGACCCGCGCGATCAGCAGCATCGGCAGCGTCGGCGCAATGCCGCACAGCCACGAAGCCAGCACGAACATCAGAATCGCGCCGACGAACAGCTTTACCTGGCCGAAGCGCTGTGTGAGCCAGCCGGTCAGCGGAATCGACACCGCGTTGGCGGCGGCGAACACCGTGATGACCCATGTGCCTTCGTCGACCGAAACGCCGAGGTTGCCCGAAATGGTCGGGATCGCGACGTTCGCAATCGACGTGTCGAGCACGTTCATGAACGTGGCGAGCGCGACGGCGATGGTCGCCAGAACCAGTTGGCCGCCTTGTAATGGCGGCGGTGGTGCCGGCGGTGTCGCGGCTCGCGCGGAAGTGGGCTGGCTCAAACCATTCTCCGGACAGAATATCGGCGGATGTTCCATGCACCGCTCGCGCGCGGCGCCGGGCAGTCAGTCAAGCAAGTGGGCAGCTAAGGATGTTGCGGGACCACGGTGCACGGCCGGCGCGGCGCAAGCTGTTCGAGCCGGGGCCGGCTGTTGCGTCTGTTGCGCGCCACCCGGAAGTGCGCCTGGAAACGTGATCAAAGCTTGGGTGAACGCTCGCAAAAGCATACCTGTATTCACGTTTTGACGTAGCCGGCGCGTGCAGGCTCTCGGGCGAAAAGTAATCCGGCAGCGTATCCTCGCGGCTGGGGCGACACGCCGCAGCACGCCTTGCCAAGCGTGCGGAAATACGCCGCCGTGCGCCTCGCCGCGCGTGCGGAAACACGAACCGGAAGCATCGGGAGAAAGGAAACGGATATGGGCTGGGAGCAATTCGAACACGGCTGGCGCCGCGCGCCGGCCAATGCGCCTGCGAAGGCACTGGTGGTGCTGCTGCACGGCGTCGGCAGCAATGCCCGCGATCTGATGCCGCTCGCGGATATCTGGAGCGAGCCCTTGCCGGACGTCGCGTTTGTGTCGCTCGACGGCAGCGAGGAATTCGACGGCGGTTTTGGCGGGCGTCAGTGGTTCAGCCTTCGCGAAGTCGACGAGGGCAACCGCGGGGCGCGTGTCGCCGCCGCTTATCCGGCGCTGCGGCGCATGCTCGAAGCCGAGTTGGCGCACTGGCAGCTTCCTTTCGACCGGCTTGCGCTGGTGGGCTTCTCGCAAGGCTCGATCATGTCGATGCATCACGTGGCGACCAGCGCGGAAGGCGCAGCCGCCGTCGTCGCGTATTCGGGCCGGCTCGGCTCGGCGATCGTCGCGCGCAACGGCACGCCGCTCACGCTGGTGCACGGCGAAGCAGACGGAGTGATCCCGGTGCGCGAACTGGAATATGCCGCCAATGCTTTCAGCAATGCCGGCTACAGCGTCGACGCCTACGTGTTGCCCGGCATTGGTCACACCATTAGTGCCGACGGCGTCGAGCTTGGCCGCGAGGCGCTGGTGCGCGCGCTGGGCAGCTTGTCGTAAGACTGACACGATCCTGATTGAAAAATCGGTCTAAAGAATTTGATCTGCTTGCCGTTAACTGGTCATTAGCATGAGAATCACCCGCGCCGCGCGGACCGCGCAACGCCCGTCAGGACGTGCCGAGCGGCTCGGGCGACCGGGGCGCATTTTCCAGACTGCCCGGCAAGGGCGGATAACGACACAGCAGAGCCTTCCTATGGCCAGACCGACGCCGCATTACCCGCTTTTCGATCGCCTGTTCCGCCATTCAGTGGCGGTCGACCTCGGCACGGCCAATACCCTTATCTATACCGACGCCGGCGGCATCGTGCTGAATCAGCCGTCGGTCGTCTGTTTCGAGAAACAGCCCGCCGCCGGGCAAAAACGCATCGCGGCAGTGGGCACCGAAGCGCGCCAATTGCTCGGCCGCGCGCCGCGCAATCTCGAAGCCGTGCGGCCGATGCGGCACGGCGTCATCGCCAATTTCTCGGCCGCCGAGCACATGATCCGGCAATTCGTCGACATGGCGCGCCCGCGGCCGCTGTTCAGCCGCCGCGCAGCTTTCACGCTGTGCGTGCCGGCGGGGGCGACCCACGTCGAGCGTCGCGCGATCAAGGAAGCGGCGGTGGCGGCCGGCGCGTGGAGGGTGAGTCTGATCGGCGAATCGCTGGCGTCGGCGGTCGGCGCGGGCCTGCCGGTGTCGGAGGCGACCGGGTCGATGGTGGTCGATATCGGCGGCGGCACCACCGAAGTCGGGGTGATCGCGCTGGGCGGCACGGCGTATAGCGGCTCGATTCGCGTGGGCGGCGACAGCTTCGACATGGCGATCGTCAGTTATGTGCGCAATCTGTATGGCGTGCTGCTCGGCGAGCAAACCGCCGAGCACGTGAAGAAAAGCATTGGTACGGCCGTCCGCGACGTGCCGATAAAGCACATGAACGCCACAGGGCGCAGCGTCGACGACGGCCTGCCGCGCACGGTTCAACTGAGCAACCACGATATCGCCGACGCGATCGACGGCCCGCTGTGTCAGGTGATCGGCGCGGTGAAGCGCGCGCTCGAAACGGCGCCGGCCGAACTGGTGACCGATATCGCGCATAGCGGCATCGTGCTGACCGGCGGCGGCGCGCTGCTCGGCAACCTGAGCCGGCGGCTGACCAACGAACTGGGGCTCGACGTCCGCGTCGCCGACGAACCGCTGACTTGTGCGGTGCGCGGCGCGGCCGCTGCCGCCGCTGCCGGTTTGCTGGACGAACGCGCTTATGAGTGACGCGCGAGTGACGCGCGGGTGACGCGGCGAATTCATCGCCGGTCCTTGTGGCGTAAGCTCCGGCGCACATTTCGCGCCTATGTGACAATACGCGACGCGTCCCACTTGCAGGGACGCAAGCTCGCTTTCTTTTTTCTTTCCCCGATCTTTTCGAGCCGGCGCCGTCGCATTCAGACGTTGCCGTGCTGTCCGTGAATCCACACCTGTGAATCAACCTGTTTCCGCTTCGTCCCCGTCCTTTATCGAACTGCAAAGCGGTTTGCGCATGCCTTATGTCGAAGACGGCGAGGGCGAACTGCTGCTGTTCGTGCACGGCTCGCTGTGCGACTACCGCTATTGGCAACCGCAACTCGCCGGCCTTTCGAAGCATTACCGCTGCGTCGCGGTGAGTCTCACGCACTACTGGCCGGTGACCGATACCGATACCGAGCCCGGGCTGCCGTTCAGCTGGAGCCAGCATGCGGATGAAGTGGCCGAGTTCATCGACCGTTTCGGTGCCGGTCAGGCGCACGTGGTCGGTCATTCTCGCGGCGGTTGCGTCGCCTATCATTTCGCGCGACGCCATCAGGAATGGGTGCGCACCTTGACGCTGGCCGATCCGGGCGGCCCGTTGCAGATTGCCGGGCGGCCGCCCGCGCGTTTGCCGGAGACGGTCAACGCGTTGCGCGCCAAGGCCGCGCAACTGATCGAGGCGGGCGAGGTGGACGCCGGCTTGCAGCTGTTCGTCGATTCGGTGAGCCGGCCTGGTTTCTGGGCGATGAGCACGCCGGGCTTTCGCAGAATGGCGACTGACAACGCGCACACGCTCGCGCGCCAGTTCCGCGACCCGCTGCCCGCGTACGTGCCCGAGGAGGCCGCCGGGATACGCTGCCCGGTGCTGCTGATCGACGGCGAAAAGAGCCCGGACATGTTCCGCCGTACGGCAACCGCCCTGCAAACGTGGCTGCCGGATGCGCGCCGCGAAACGGTGCGCGGCGCGTCGCACGGAATGAATCTCGCGCATCCGGCCGCGTTCAACCGCTATGTCGACGAATTCATTCGCGCCATGAGCGTGCGATGAGCTCGAGCGGGGCGGTGCCCGGCTCAGCACATATGAAGCTCAAGCCTTGCGATGCGCGTCGGTATCGAGCGCGCGTTCCGCGGCTTCGCCGACGAGGCCGTGGTAATACAGATGCGCGCCGATCGCAAGCGAGTCGTTGCGAATCTCGTGGAATGCTTTCCACGCCTTAACGGGGTCTTTGAACAGCAGGTAATGCGCTTCCTGCGCGATCAGGTCCGCGACTTCATGCAGACCGTGACCGTGCAATACGTTCACCAATGCATCGAGACTGTGATGGGTGCGTGCGTCGGTACGCGGGTAGAGCATATGCAGCACCGCGACGTTTTGCGTCTTCAGCGCCGACGACAAGGCAACGACGATGTCCTGATGATTCAGTGCGGAGACGATGCTGTCCTCGTTGTGGACATGATCCGGAAACAGTGTTTCGAGAGAGGCGTTCATCTGGTCCTTCCTGTTGTTCTGGCTGATTAAAAAGGCCCGCCGTTGGACGGCGGGCCAAAGACAGCGATGTGCTTGCAGGGGAGGCAAAACACAGCTTCAGTATCGCAGAGCCGCCGCGCTTGTGCTGCCCGATTGCCGCAAAACATTGTTGCGCGAGGTGTACCAGCTTTCATTTGGCGGGCATTGGGGGTTGGCACGGTAGAGCACGGTAGTGCATTTCCGCGCGGCATCCTCAGGGGGCTTTGCAGGCCACGTCAGGCAACGAATGTTGCGTCAGTCGAGATGGATTGTTGCCGTCAATCGCCGCAATCAATGCTTGATCGGACCGTAGAATGCGAAGCGGAGCCTGAGCATGCCTAAGCACGCAAGCGCGATGATCGAGCATGCCGGCACGTGTGCGATGTGAAAGTAAAAGGAAACGTGTAGATGAACTCGAAGACACACGCAACGCTGAGCTTTTCCGACAGCGGCCAGACGATCGATTTGCCGATTTATCAGGGCACGCTTGGGCCGGATGTGATCGACATCCGCAAACTGTATGGGCAGACGGGCAAGTTCACGTACGACCCGGGTTTCATGTCGACGGCGGCCTGCAATTCCGAAATCACGTATATCGACGGCGACAAAGGTGAGCTGCTGTATCGCGGCTACCCGATCGACAATCTCGCGCAAAACGCCGACTTCCTCGAAACCTGTTATCTGCTGCTGAAGGGCGAACTGCCGACTGTTCAGGAGAAGGAAGCGTTCGTGAAGACCGTCACGCAGCACACGATGGTGCACGAGCAGATGCATTTCTTTTTTCGCGGCTTCCGCCGCGACGCGCACCCGATGGCGATTCTGGTGGCGGCGGTGGGTGCGTTGTCGGCGTTCTATCACGACTCGCTGGACATCAATGATCCGCAGCACCGCGAAGTATCGGCGATCCGCATGATCGCCAAGCTGCCGACGCTGGTGGCGATGGCATACAAGTACACCGTGGGCCAGCCGTTCGTGTATCCGAAGAACGACTTGTCGTACAGCGCGAATTTCATGCGGATGATGTTCGCTAATCCTGCGGAGGAGTACAAGGTCAACGACGTGCTGGTGCGTGCGCTCGATCGCATTCTGATTCTGCATGCGGACCACGAGCAGAATGCTTCGACTTCGACGGTTCGCCTGGCCGGGTCGTCTGGCGCGAATCCGTTTGCCTGTATTGCCGCGGGGATTGCTTGCCTGTGGGGTCCGGCGCATGGCGGCGCGAATGAAGCGGCGCTGAATATGCTGGAGGAGATTGGTTCGGTCGACCACATTCCCGAGTTCATTGCGAAGGTGAAGGACAAGAACTCCGGCGTGAAGCTGATGGGTTTTGGCCACCGTGTGTATAAGAACTACGATCCGCGTGCGAAGTTGATGCGCGAGACGTGTCACGAAGTGCTGGAAGAGTTGGGGCTGCATGACGACCCGCTGTTCAAGCTCGCGATGGCGCTCGAGAAGATCGCGCTGGAGGACGACTACTTCGTGTCGCGCAAGCTTTATCCGAATGTCGATTTTTATTCGGGGATTGTGCAGAGGGCTTTGGGGATTCCTACCGCGATGTTTACCTGTATCTTTGCGATGGCTCGCACCGTCGGCTGGATTGCGCAGTGGAACGAAATGATTGCCGATCCTGAGCAGAAGATTGGCCGCCCGCGGCAGTTGTTTGTTGGTCAGGGTCCACGCGAGGCTAAGCCGGTCGCTAAACGGTGATTTTTTGCCTGCGCGGCGCTTTCTGGTTGTGTTTTTTCCTACGGCAGTGCCTTTCGCTGTTCTGACTTCTTTGGCCTTTCCTTGATTTCTTTGTGGTCTATTAGCTTTCCCCCTGTGCGGGGGAGCACCTACTTTTCTTTGCCGGCCGCAAAGAAAAGTAGGCAAAAGAAAGCGGCTTCACACCGCAGGTACTAAGCGGGCACCACGGTCATCAACGGGGAGTGGAGGCCACCTGATCTGTGCCAGTGCACCTTCACGCCCTGGTGACAAGGCAGTCATACTTCCCGCCTCGCGCTGCGCGCTCGCCGGAACGGTACTTCATCCAACCATCCACTACGTTTGGCGCCTGCGTTTTGCGCGGGGCATAGCTCACCAGTTCACGCGTGCGCGCCGCTCCATTACGCCCGAGTTCTGCTTGGTAATCCAGATCTGCATCTCGCCGAGGTGAAGCCAATGGCTGTCGCTAGGCAAAACCGAAGCGGGCGGTGTGGGATGGACCTTGCCGGCGAGCGCGTAGCGCGAGAAGGGGTGGATGACTGCCTTGTCACCGGCACTCATGGACCACGGTGTGGTCCGGCAGGTCTCCACTACCGGTGGCTGACCGAGGTGCCCGCTTCAGAATTAGCGGTGTAAAGCCGCTTTCTTTTGCCTACTTTTCTTTGCGGCCGGCAAAGAAAAGTAGGTGCTCCCCCGCACAGGGGGAAAGCTAATAAACCACAAAGAAAACAAGGAAAGGCCAAAGAAGTCAGAACAGGGAAAGGCCAACGCCGTAGGCAAACAGACATAAGAAGCGCCGCGCAGGCAAAAAATCAGGAACAGACCACCGCCGCAGGCACACAGCACAATGCCGCCGCGAAAGGCAAAAAAAGCAAAACCCCTGCATCTCCCATACCACGAAAAAACTGAAACTCCAATGTGTTAAGTTCGTCTGACGCCCGCAGACACTCTACAATCGGAAGCGATAGCAGAACCCGAAAGCGAACATCACAGGAGCGACCCTGATGCAACAGCCAGAAGCCCTCGGCGGCCTATCCCACTCGGGCGGCATCGACCACCACGATCTCGAGCCGGACGGCGTATTCATCCCGACGGAAAACCTGAACGTTGCGAGCGCCACCCAGCACGTGCTGAAGTCGGGCGACACTTTCATCGTCAACGACCCCCTCGGCGATATCACCGGCCACGACGACGGCCTCTTCGTCAACGACACCCGCGTCCTCTCGCAACTGCGCCTCACCTTCGGCGGCCGCGCGCCGTCACTGTTGTCGGGCAACGTCAGCAGCGACAATACCTCGTTCACCGCGCATCTCACCAATCGTCCCTTGCCGCCGCTCGGCGGCGATAGCACCCCCGAAGGCGTGATCCACGTCGAGCGCGTGCGTGTGCTGTCCGGCACCGTTCTCAACGAAGCCATCGAACTCACCAACTACGGCACGAGCGACGCCATCGTGCCGCTGTCGATCTCCTTCGTCAGCGACTTCCGCGACATGTTCGAAGTGCGCGGCCTCAAGCGCAATAAACAGGGCCGCGTCGAACCGGCTCGCGTCGAAAACCGCGAGGTGCTGCTCGGCTACATCGGCCTCGACGGCGTGGCGCGCAATGTGCAGATCGCCTTCGCGCCGCAGCCGGACAAGCTGTTCGCCGACCGCGCCGACTACACCGTCAAGCTGCCGGCGCAAGCGTGCGTGTCGATTTATCTGTCGGTCGCGGTGGAGGTTGTCGCGCAGGCGGACCGGCCCGACATGGGAGTCTCGAAGCCGACGCATCCAGTGAGCGAAGCCCATCTTTCGCAAATCGACGCGGAACGCCCGCGTGTCGGCCGCGCCGCGGTGCGCGCCGCGCTGGTCGACGCCCACCTCGTGATGCGCGAACGGCGCCGCGCCACCGCGCGCGTCCGTTCGAGCAATCCGCTGTTCAATGCGTGGATCGACCGCTCGCTCGCCGACCTCGGTCTGCTGACCACCGATCTCGCCACTGGCCCGTATCCGTATGCAGGCATTCCGTGGTTTTCGACGCCGTTCGGCCGTGACGCGGTCATCACGTCGTTGCAAACGCTGTGGCTGCAACCGCAATTGGCGGCCGGCGTGCTGCGTTTTCTCGCCGAGCACCAGGCGCGCGAGAATTCGCCGTTTCGCGACGCCGCGCCCGGCAAGATCATGCACGAGATGCGCAAGGGCGAAATGGCCGCTACCGGCGAGGTGCCGTTCGCGCTGTACTACGGCGGCGTCGACAGCACGCCGCTCTTTATCGTGCTGGCCGGCGCCTACGCGGCGCGCACGGGCGACCTCGCGCTGATCGACGAATTGTGGCCGGCGCTCGAACGCGCAGCGCAGTGGGTCGCGGGCGTCTGCGACAAGAACCGTTACGGTTTGCTCGACTATCAGCGCGAGTCGGATGGCGGGCTCGCGAATCAGGGCTGGAAGGACAGCCACGATTCGGTATTCCATGCCGACGGCCATTTTCCCGACGGTCCGATTGCATTGGTCGAAGTGCAGGCGTATGCAAGCGCGGCGTTCGACACGATGGCCCACTTCGCCGAGCTGCGCGGCCTTTCCGAGCCGGCGGCGCGCTATAAGCAACGGGCGAAGAAAATCCGTCAGTGCGTCGAGGAAAAGTACTGGATGGAAGAGTCCGGCTTCTACGGCATTGCGCTCGACGGGCACGGCGAACTGTGCCGCGTGATGGCGTCGAATGCCGGGCATCTGCTGGCCTTCGGTCTGCCCGCGCGTGCGCGCGGCGAGGCCGTGGTGCGCGCACTCGATTCGGCGCTGTTCCACACCGGTTGGGGCGTGCGCACGCTGGCCGCGAGCCAGTCGCGCTTCAACCCGATGGCCTATCACAACGGCTCGGTCTGGCCGCATGACAACGCGCTCTGCGCGCGCGGCCAGTCGCGCTACGGCGGCAAGGCGTCGGCCGTGAAGCTGTTGCAGGCGTTGTTCCAGGCGGCGGTCAATTTCGACATGCGGCTGCCCGAGCTGTTCTGCGGTTTCCCGCGGCGGCGCGGCGAGCCGCCCACCGCCTATCCGGTCGCCTGCCTGCCGCAGGCGTGGGCTGCGGGGTCGCCCTTCATGATGCTCGAAGCCTGTCTCGGCATCACGATCGATGCGGTCAAACGCGAGGTGCTGATCGAACAGCCGATGCTCCCCGAAGGCATCGACTGGCTCGAAGTCGGCGATTTGCGGGTGGGCGATGCGTCCGTGTCGATCACGTTCCGGCGCATCGGCGACAAGGTCGTCGCGTCGGCCGAGCAGGGCGACGTGCGGGTGGTCGCGCTACTTTAATCAGGCGCTTAACCTGGCACTTAACCTGGCACTTAACCTGGCACTTAACCTGGCACTTAACCTGGCACTTAACCTGGCACTTGAGCAGGCACTTGAGCACGCGCTAAGCAGGCGTGAAAAGCACGCGGGAAGTGCTGTTGGATGCGACGCACCGGGTGGTAACATTTGTTGTCATCCCTATCGACCGTTCGCCCGGTACCTCGCATGCCAGACAGTTTCGACCAGCTCGCCGCCCTGATCCGGGCGCGCTTCTCCGAACTGAGTCCGCAGTTCCAGATGGGCGCAGGTTTCCTGCTCGATCATCCTGACGAAGTCGCGGTCTCGTCGATGCGCAAAGTGGCCGAGCGGGCGCAGGTGCAACCCGCGTCGCTGGTGCGCCTGTCGCAGCAACTCGGTTTTCCCGGCTGGAACGAATTGCGCAACCTGTTCGTCGCGCGCGTGCGGACGCGGCCCGAGCCGCTCACCAGCCGCGCGCGCTCGCTGGTCAAATCGAAAGACGCGCTGGCGAACGATCTGCTCGTTGCGCAACAACACAACCTCGAGGTCACCGCCGCACACAACGGTCGCGCGATCGTCGACGCGGCGCGCCTGCTGCGCCGCGCGCCGCATGTGCATGTGGCGGGTTTTCGCTCCTGTTATGCGGTGGCTTTCGGTCTCGTCTACGGCTATCGGCTGTTTCGCTCATCGGTGTCGCTGCTCAACGGCGAGGCCGGTACGCTGGAGATGCAGTTGCGCACGATCGAGCGCGACAGCGCCACCGTCGTCATCAGTTTCGCGCCGTATTCGGTGGAAGCGGCGCGCGTCGCCGAAGCCGCGCTGGAAAAGGGCAGCAAGCTGATTGCGATGACCGACAGCGCGGTCTCGCCGATCGCGCTGAACGCCGACAAGGTGCTGATCTTTTCGCACGAGAGTCCGTCGTTCTTTCCCTCGCTGGTAGCCGCCACGGCGATCTCGGAGGCACTGGTCGCACATCTGCTCGCACTCGAAGGAGCGGGTGCGGTCGAGCAACTCGGCATCGCCGAGCAGTCGCTGCATGCGAAAGGCGCGTATGTGCCTTGACGTTGTGTTGCGTTGACGTTGCGTTGATTCCCCGCATTTGACTCAGACAGATTTCCGCCGCGAAGCAAGCTTGCTCCATTTGTATCGCAGTCGCTTCATTTGACAACAAATGTTGTTTGGAAGTATAAATACGTACCGATTGTTGAATGGGTGCGAGGCGGTGGCGTCGATGCGGGAGTTGAATCTTTTCCAGGTGGCCGGTGAGCCGTATGGCATCGGCTACCGGCTGGGCGAACTTGCCCGGCCGGTGTTCGCCGAATACATGGAGCAAAGCAGCGCGTGGCAGGCGGTTCGTCGCTGGCGCGGCGATCCGTTCGTGCAGAAGCTGCGGCAAGCAGCCGAGGCGCATTTTCCGGCGCTGCTGGCCGAACTCGAAGGCATGGCGGCGGGGCTCGGTTGCTCCGCGGATGACATCTTTTTGTGGAACTGCCGCGGCGAGCTGATTCACAACGCGCCGGACGGTTGCACCACCTTGGCGGCTGCTGCCGGCGGCACGCGTTTCATCGCACACAATGAAGACGGCGATCCCTATCTGCGCGAGCGCTGTTGTCTGGTTCAGGTGCAACCGGCCGGCAAGCCGGGTTTCGTGAGCTTCTACTCTTCGACACCTTCATCGCACGAACTGCGCCTTCGCAGGCCGGAACCCTGACCGGCTAACAAGGAAAAACAAGGAAACATCATGTCCACCGTATTTCACCGCTCGCCGAAGCAGTCGTTGCCGGTTGCCGTCGCCGGCGAAGGCATCGAAATCATCGACTCCACCGGCAAGCGCTATATCGACGCGTCCGGCGGCGCCGCCGTCTCGTGCCTCGGCCACAGCAACCAGCGCGTGATCGACGCGATCAAGCGGCAGGCGCAGCAGCTGCCGTATGCGCACACTTCGTTCTTTACGACCGAAGCCGCCGAGGAACTCGCCGACCGTCTGGTGGCAAGCGCGCCGCAAGGGCTCGAGCACGTGTATTTCGTGTCGGGCGGCTCGGAAGCGATCGAGGCGGCGCTGAAACTGGCGCGGCAGTATTTCGTCGAGAAGGGCGAGTTGCAGCGCCGTCACTTCATCGCGCGCCGGCAGAGCTATCACGGCAACACGCTGGGGGCGCTGGCGATCGGCGGCAATGCGTGGCGTCGCGAGCCGTTTCTGCCGATCCTGATCGAAGCGCATCACGTGAGCCCCTGTTACGCGTATCGCGAGCAGCGCGCCGGCGAAACCGAAGAGGCATTCGCCCAGCGTCTCGCCGACGAACTCGAGCAGAAGATCCTCGAGCTCGGCGCCGATACGGTGGCCGCTTTCGTCGCGGAAACGGTGGTGGGCGCGACGGCCGGCGCGGTGCCGCCGGTGCGCGAGTACTTCCGCAAGATTCGCGCGGTGTGCGATCGTTACGGTGTGCTGCTGATTCTCGACGAGATCATGTCGGGCATGGGGCGCACCGGCTATCTGTACGCGTGCGAAGAAGACGGCGTCGCGCCGGACCTCCTGACCATCGCCAAGGGACTCGGCGCCGGCTATCAGCCGATCGGCGCGACGCTGGTGAGCGACCGGATTTACCAGACGATCGTCGGCGGCTCGGGGTTCTTTCAGCACGGGCACACCTATATCGGCCACGCCACCGCGTGCGCCGCCGCGCTCGAAGTGCAACGCGTGATCGCCGACGAGCATCTGCTGCCCAACGTTCTCGCGCGCGGCGAACAGTTGCGCGGACTGTTGCGCGAGCACTATGCGCAGCATCCGCATATCGGCGATGTGCGAGGGCGGGGGCTCTTTGTCGGCGTCGAACTGGTGAAGGACCGCGCGAGCAAGACCCCGTTCGACGCGCAGCTGAAACTGCACGCGGCGATCCGGCGCGAGGCGTTCGCACGCGGGCTGATGGTGTATCCGATGGGCGGCACGGTCGACGGCAAGATTGGCGATCATGTGCTGCTGGCGCCGCCGTTCATCTGCACCGCGCGCGACATCGACGAGATCGTCAGCCGGTTGACGGATGCGATCGACGGCGCGCTGGCCTCAGCCTGACAACACTTCATCTTCTGCGAGATTTGCGATGACCGAGCGCTTGCCTCACTTCGACCTCTCCGATGCCACGCCCGAACAAAAGGCCGTGCTCGATGAGATTCTGTCCGGCCCGCGCGGCAATCTGAACGGGCCGTTTCTCGGCTGGATTCACAGCCCGGAACTTGCCCAGCAGGCGCAGCGTCTCGGCGCCTTCTGCCGCTACCGGACCGGCTTGCCGCTGCGCCTGTCGGAACTGGCGATTCTGGTGACGGCAGTGCGCTGGCAGGCGCAGGCGGAGTGGTACATCCATTATCCGATCGCCCTGGAAGCCGGCGTGGCCGAAGCGGATGCGCAAGCGCTCCTGCAAGGGTGGCGCCCGGCCTTCGCCGATACCGACGATGCATTGATCTACGATTTCGCCAGCGAGCTGTACGACAACAAGCGGGTATCGGATGCGACGTATGCGAAGACCGTCGAGCGCTTCGGACCTCAGGTGACGATCAACCTGGTCGGCCTGCTCGGCTACTACGCGCTGGTGGCGATGACGCTGAACGTGTTCGGCATGCGCGCGGTGGGGCAGGAGAGCTTGCCGTTCGCCGAGTAACGGCGGCGCCACCGGGGCGTCGGCCTCGGCCGGTGATTTTTTCGACGATCCCGCCTGACGCTGCTAGTAATGGAAAGATGAAAGCGCGCCGGCGGCAAACTTCGCCATCGGGGCGCGAGTAGTTCTGACTGTCACTTTCTCTTCTGATAGATAGTCGAAAGACGACTTCGCGGTCCGCATCGTCACGACGCTGGCACACGGAAGCGCCTATCATGAAGTTCGGTCCACGCCCGCGCCTGCGGCGCCGCGCGACACTCGCGATCGATGCCGAAGCCGCAAGCACCCGGGCGGGACCGTTGCGGCGGGCATCACGTTCGGTTGCAGAGCGGCGCCACGCAGGGCACAACAGGAGAAGAGCGATGAAGCGCAAGGCATCGGCCGTCTGGCAAGGCGGCCTGCAAGATGGCAAGGGCTCGATTTCCACTGACAGCGGCGTCCTCAAGGAGACCCAATACTCGTTCTCGACACGCTTCGCGGATGGCATCGGCACGAATCCGGAAGAGCTGATTGCGGCTGCGCATGCGGGTTGTTTTTCGATGGCGTTATCGGCGGAATTGGGCAAGGCCGGCATCACGCCCGAACGTATCGGCACTACGGCAACCGTCACGCTCGACAAGGACGGCGGCGGCTTTTCGATCACCGCGGTGCATCTCGACGTGGCGGTGAAGATCCCCGGCGGCGACAAGGCCGCGTTCGACAAAGCCACTGCGGACGCCAAAGCGGGCTGCCCGGTATCGAAGGTATTGAACGCAACGATCACGATGGACGCGAAGCTCGAAACCTGAGCCCGCGGTTCTGCTGCTGCGAAGGCATGCAAGGCCGGCGGGCGGGTGGAACTCGCCGCCGGCACTGACTTGTCGACGCATGTCGAGCCACTTTCACGACGATACGCCTCCGCGCCTTGCGGCGTGGCGCTGTCGTCGTCTTTCATGGAACCGTCAATGACAACGCAAACAGAAAAGGCACGGCAATTCCGGTCTTATCACGCGGCCAACGAGGCTTTCATCATTCCGAATCCGTGGGACATCGGCACCGCGCGGCTTCTGGCGCTGGCCGGCTTCAAGGCGCTCGCGACCAGCAGCGCCGGCTATGCGTTTTCGCGCGGCTTGCCGGATAACTCGATCGGCCGCGCGCAGATGATGGTGCACCTCGCCGAGATCGCCGGCGCGACCGATTTGCCGGTGAGCGCCGATCTGGAGAACGGTTTCGGCGACGCCCCGGAAGACGCCGCCGAAACGATCATGCAAGCGGCGGCCGCGGGCGTGGTCGGCGGCTCGATCGAGGATGCGACCGGCCGCGCGGACGAACCGATCTATCCGTTCGAGGCGGCGGTGGAACGCGTGCGCGCGGCGGCAGAGGCGGCTCGCTCACTGCCGTTTCCGTTCACGCTGACCGCGCGCGCCGAGAACTACCTGGTCGGCCGAGCCGATCTCGACGATACGATCCGGCGTCTCGCGGCCTATCAGGAAGCCGGCGCCGACGTGCTCTACGCGCCGGGCTTGAAGACCCGCGAAGAGATCGCCGCGGTGGTCGGCGTACTCGAGCGGCCGGTCAATGTGCTGATGGGCCTGCAGGGTGTCCTGCTCAGCTTCGACGAATTGCAGGCGCTGGGCGTGCGGCGGGTGAGCGTCGGCGGGTCGCTCGCGCGCGCGGCGCTTGGCGCGTTCCTGCGGGCGGCGCATGAGATGCGCGATCACGGCACCTTCAACTACACGAAAGACGCCGTGAGCGGCAACGAGATCAATCAGCTGTTTGCGAGCGCCGAGCAGAAGTGGGGCAACAGCGGGGGGTAACAG